>JAJYJB010000030.1 GCA_021789735.1 Nitrospirota bacterium | reverse complement strand
AGATCAAAGGGAAGGAAGAGATAACGATATTCGAACTGGACCTGGACATTATTTTTGAAAACCTGCCTCAGACGCCCGTTTACCGTCCGGTGCCAAAATTCCCGGCCGTCGCAAGGGACATCGCCCTGGTCGTGGATGACGGCGTAAGCGCGGCCGAGATCATCAGGAGGATAAAGGACTATCCCTCAAAGCTGATAGAAAACGCCGCAGTCTTCGACCTGTACAAGGGTGAAGGAATACCGCCGGGGAAAAAGAGCTTGGCATTCAACGTAAGATACCGCGCAATGGACCGGACGCTTACCGAAAATGAAGTGGAGCAGGTCCATGAAGGCCTGATAAAAGACCTCCTTGTCCATACCGGCGGCAGCTTAAGATAAAAAACAGTGGCTTAACGTCCCCGTTTTACCTCCCGTGAAAGCCCGACTCCGGTCACACCGTAAAAAAGACCTGAGATTGTAATCTTTTCCGACAGTCTGTAGTAAATCCTTACAGTTTTTAAGTCTTCCACTACGGCTTATCATTTAAAATCAAGGTCTTTTTTAAGGCATATTTCTTGCATGCACAGACGCGGAGGCAACAAGATATGGGAAAAATGGTAAAAATTCTTTGTTTTGCGGCGCTGTTTCTCGCTCTTCTGGCGCCGGCGGCTTTCGCGACTTATGTTGTTGCGGGTGATACCATTGAGCTTACCGGCGCCAATTTTACCGGCTACAATGGCTATGGGGCTAGCGTAATGGATTTTAAAGTTACAACTGCGGACAATGAAAAATTTGAGATCGGCACGTTCTGCATACAGGATAACGTGGACATCGGAAGCGAGCCTTACACAGTAGGGAATGTATCAGACATCGTTGGATGGAGCAAATACCATCCAGAAGGCAACTTGTGGATCAATGGTGAAGGCACGCTAAACTACGTTGTCGACTGGCTCTATGCACAATATTCGACCGGCAAATTTGGCAAGCTGGATGCCAGCCAACAGGCCGATTTTCAAGACCTGCTATGGTATCTCCAGGGTGAAGACATAGACGTGAACGGGACCTACGAGTCGGCGATTGGCACGACGTTTTCCGAAGATACCGACTGGTACAAGGACTATATTGACAACTATGGAGACCTGGACCCTTCAGCGCACTGGGGGACGGAAGTGCTCAATATAGTTGACAGCTGCGGACGCGTTCAGCAGAACCAGTTGGTCTATCAACCTGTGCCTGAGCCCTCCACCATTCTGCTTCTGGGCGCCGGCCTGCTGGGACTCGCCTGCTTTGCATTTTTGGCAAGGAGACAGAAAGGATTTTGAAAGATCAATCTGGCCGCGAGTCCATCACAAAGGTGACCGGCCCGTCGTTAACAAGCGAAACCTTCATATCAGCCCCGAACACCCCGGCCTTTACCTTTGCCCCCGCCTGCCTGAGCTCCTCCATAAAGAATATATAGAGCTGCTCGGCCCTCGCGGGTGCCTCTGCGCTGTCGAAAGACGGCCTGTTGCCCCTCCGGAGGTCTGCGGCTAGGGTGAACTGGGAGACCACAAGCACTTCGCCTTCGATATCCAGAACGGACTTATTCATCCTGCCCCTGGGTTCCTCGAAGACCCTGAGCCTCAATATCCTGCCGGCCAGATAGCTTGCGTCTTTTTCGCCGTCTCCCTTCTCCGCTCCAAGGAACACAAGGAGCCCCTGTCCGATAGTGGAAACCGTGACGCTCTCCGCCTCCACGGTTGCATTTTGGACCCTCTGTATGACAGCCCTCATGTAAATTTTTTTATTTTTTCAGGCAGGAAAAAGAGGAGACATTTTCTGAAGGCGTTCCACAATGCCTGGAAGGACACGGAGGCAGTGGTCCACATCCTCCTCCGTATTGCCCAGACCCAGGCTGAACCTTATCGCCCCGCGTGAGCATACGGGCAGAAGCCCCATGGCCTGAAGGACGTGCGAAGGTTCGGAGGTCTCCGAGGAGCAGGCCGAGCCGGTGGAAACCGCTATGCCCTGCATGTCCAGCATCTGGAGGATCGCCTCCGCCTCCACGTATTTGAAGCTTATGTTCGAGGTGTTGTATATCCTGTTTTCCTTATGCCCGTTAAGCGCCGTCTCCGGGATGTTTTGCAGTATGCCCTGCTCAAGCCTGTCGCGCATGGCGCCAATGTCTTTTGCCTTTTCCCGCATGGAGGCCGCCGCCAGCTCGCACGCCTTGCCAAGGGCAACGATACCGGGCACGTTCTCCGTACCGGCCCTCAGGCCGTGCTCATGATGCCCGCCCGTGACGAGGACGGGAGATGCCTTTATCCCGCTCCTCACATACTGGAAGCCTACCCCCTTGGGCGCATTGAACTTGTGCCCTGATGCCGTAAGCAGGTCGACGCCCAACTCCTTCACGTCCACTGGCATCTTTCCCGTCACCTGGACCGCGTCGGTATGGAAAATTATCCCGTTCTCCCTGGCTATGGAGGCCATCTCATTGACCGGGAAGATGTTTCCGGTCTCGTTGTTCGCGGCCATCACCGAGATAAGGACCGTGTCTTTCCTGATGGCTTTTCTGAGGTCGCCGGGGTCCACCATGCCGGAGCCATCCACCCCCAGATATGTGGCCCTGAAACCGAAAAGCTTCTCGACGGACCTGAAGGTCTCAAGGACCGCAGGGTGTTCCACCCCGGTCGTTATTATATGGCCCCCCTGTCCCAGGAAATTGAACAGGACGCCCTTTACCGCCATGTTGTCGCCCTCGGAGCCGCCGCTTGTAAAGACTATCTCTGAGGGGTCGGCGTTTATGAGCAGCGCAGCCTGCCGCCGGGCCCTTTCCACAGCCTCCCTGGCCTCCCTGCCCGTCTGGTGGACCGAAGAGGGGTTGCCGAACTTCTCATCAAGAAAAGGCGTCATGGCCTCCCTTGCCTCCCGGGCAACGGGAGATGTGGCGTTATGGTCAAAGTATACCTTTGTTTTTTCTCTTCCCATGGGCGTTTTTTCTTTTTATGCCGTATCTTTTCCTACACTTCCATTATGATGGGCATTATCATGGGCCTTCTGTCCATGGTGTTTCTCAGGTATTTTTTGAGCGAGCTCCTTATCTTGTTTTGCAGAAGCTGCCTGTCCGCTATTATCTCCTTGTCCAGGGAGGCCACCGTGGAGGAAAGGAAATCCTTTACCTCGGCTATGAGCTCCGGAGAGGCGTCCTCGAATATAAACCCCCTGGACACCACGTCGGGACCGGAGACGATGTTCCCCGTAAGCTTCTCCACTCCCAGTATCACTATCACCACCCCGTCATGGGCAAGCCGCATCCTGTCCCTGAGGACCACTTCCTCCACGTCACCGGCGTTCCTGCCGTCTATGAAGACCCTTCCGGAGTCCACCTTGCCGGCCAGCGCCGCACCCTCGGGCCCTATCTCAAGCACCTCGCCGTTGTCCATTATGAAAATGTTTTCCTTCGGGATGCCCTGCTTGAGGGCAAGGTTGGCGTGGGTGGCAAGGTTCCGGTACTCCCCGTGGATGGGCACGAAATAGCGCGGCTTCACGAGGTTCATCATCAGCTTCAGCTCTTCCTTCGATGCGTGGCCGGAAACGTGTATCTCCGACACCTTCTCGTGGATGACGTTTGCGCCCCGCCTGAAGAGGTGGTTTATTATCCTGCCTATGGAGCGCTCGTTGCCCGGTATCATCTTGGCGGACAGTATTACGGTGTCTCCCTCTTTTATCTGTATCTGCTTGTGCTCGCCTATGGCTATCCGCGAAAGCACGCTCATCGGCTCTCCCTGGGAGCCGGTGGTTATTATCACCACCTCCCGGTCTTCCATGTCCTTCAGGTCCTCTATCCTGTGCCAGGTCTCCCTTGGCAGCCTCAGATAACCAAGATCAAGGGCTATCTGGGCGTTGGAGACGATGCTCCGGCCGCAAAGGATCACCTTCCTGCCAAACATAACGGCCACGTCTATGGCCTGCTGGATGCGGTGCAGGTTTGAGGAGAATGTGGAGATGATTATCCTGCCCTTTGCGTGCGCGAATATGTCCTCAAACGCCCTCCTCACTTCCTTTTCGGAGAAGGTGAAGCCCCCCTTTTCGGCGTTCGTGGAGTCCGATAGCAGCACGAGGGTCTTTTTCTCCCCGTATTCGGCGAACCTTTGAAAATCAAGAAGCTCCCCGTCCACTGGCGTCGGGTCCAGCTTGAAATCCCCGGTGTGGACGACTCTGCCTACCGGGGTGGTTATGCCCAGCGCCACGCCGTCCACGATGCTGTGCGTCACACGTATGAACTCGATGTCGAAAGGCCCTATGGATACTATCTCCCTGGGTCTCACCGGGTGCATCTCCGCCTCCACGCGGTATTCCTTCAGCTTCTCCTTAATGAGGCCAAGGGTAAGCGGCGTGCCGTAGATGGGGGCCTGGACGGACCGGAGCAGAAAAGGCAGCGCCCCCGTGTGGTCCTCATGGCCGTGGGTGATTATTATCGCTTTGACCTTGTCCTTGTTCTCTATCAGGTAGGAGAAATCCGGGATGACGAAATCGATGCCAAGCATGTCTTCCTCGGGGAACATGAGCCCGGCGTCTATCACAAGGATGGATTCGCCGTACTGGAGGACCATCATGTTCAGCCCTCCGATCTCTTCGAGCCCGCCAAGCGGTATAAGAGAGAGAGTCTCAGTCATGGCTATTTAAGTGGTCCGGGCATTTATTTGATCCCGGCTTCGGGCATCCATTTAAGTGCGCCCCCGGCATTATTTTTTTTGTCCTAGCTCCTGGCATCCGGCAGCAAAAGCCTCTCAAGGACCGCCTTTCCGGTGTAAAGCCTGTTTTCAGCCTGTTCAAAGACAACGCTCCTCGGGCCGTCCATGACCTCATTGGTTATCTCCTCTCCGCGGTGTGCCGGCAGGCAGTGCATGACTATGGCGTCCGGCTTTGCGCAGGAAAGGAGCGCATCGTTTATCTGGTAGTTTTTGAACCTGTTCTTTTTGTCATTTGCCTTCTTCTCCTGGCCCATGCTCACCCAGACGTCTGTATAGACCACATCCGCCCTTCCGGCCGCCTCCCTGGGCTCCCGGAGCACCACGATCTCGCTGCGCGCGTTTTTGAGCGCGTTTTCAAGCACCAGCGGGTCCGGCTCGAACCCTTCGGGGCAGGCGACGGAAAGGTCCATCTTCATCACGGAAGCGGCCTGTATGAGAGAGTTGGCCACGTTGTTTCCGTCCCCTATATAGGCCACCTTCAGGCCCTCAAGCCTGCCCTTTTTCTCCAGCATGGTCATGAGGTCCGCGAGGGCCTGGCACGGATGGTGCCTGTCCGTAAGCCCGTTTATGACCGGCACCAGCGAGCTTTTGGCGAACTCCTCTATCCGCTCGTGGGCAAAGGTCCGGATAATGATGGCGTTCAAATATGATGAAAGGACCCTGGCGGTGTCCGCGACGGTCTCGCCCCTGCCAAGCTGTATGTCGTTGGGGTTCATATATATCGGATGGGCGCCAAGCTGGTAAACCGCCGCCTCGAAAGAAACCCTGGTGCGGGTCGAGGCCTTCTCGAATATCAGCCCTACGCTTCTGTCTGAAAGGGATGGACCGGAGAGGGAGCCCGGGACGTTCGCCCTCTTCATCTCCATGGCCCTGTCCAGGAGCGCGCGTATCTCCGATTTGTCAAAATCCAAAAGAGTGAGAAAATCTCTTTTCATCCTGTCACCTGTCCCTTTAAAGCTTTTTTAAGACTTCAGAGAGGATATCTACAGCCTGGTCTATGTCGGCTTCCTGAACTATGAGAGGCGGCATGAACCTCAGGACATTCTCGGCGGTGCAGTTTATAAGCAGGCCGCGCTCGATGCACGCCTTTACGACGGGCGCGCACGGGCCGGAAAGCTCCAGGGCCTGCAGAAGTCCCATCCCGCGGGTGCTCAGGGCCCGATCCGGATAGGCCCTTGTCAGCGCGGAGAGCCTTTGGGAAAGATGGGCCCCCATTCTCTTGCAGTGCTCAAGCAGGTACTGGTTGTCCTCCAGCAGCGTCTGCACGGTAGCTATCGCCGAGGCGCACACAAGCGGGTTCCCGCCGAATGTGGCCGCGTGGGAGCCAGGGGTGAACGCCTTGGCCACCTGGCCGGTAGCAAGCACCGCGCCTATGGGCACGCCCCCGCCCAGCCCTTTTGCAAGCGTCATGATGTCCGGTTTTATTCCAAAATGCTTGTAGGCAAAAAGCTCGCCCGTCCTGCCCATCCCGGTCTGCACCTCATCGAGGACAAGCAGGGCCCCCGAGGTGTCGCATATCTCCCTGACCTGCCTGAAGTAATCAGGCGGCGGCACCCTTACGCCGCCCTCCGCCTGTACGGGTTCCAGAAGCACGGCGCACGTCCTGTTCGCGGCCACCGCTTTTTTAAGCGCCTCCGCGTCCCCGAAGGGCACGTACTGGAAGCCGGGCAGCATGGGCTCAAACCCGGCGTGGAACCTGGCCTGCCCCGTTGCGGAAAGCGCGCCGTAAGTCCTGCCGTGAAAGGAATTCAGGGCGGTCACTATCTCGTATTTCCCTTCTCCGTAGGTGGTGCGGGCGTACTTTCTTGCAAGCTTTATCGCTCCCTCGTTGGCCTCCGCCCCGGAGTTGCAAAAAAAGACCTTGTCCGCAAAGGAATGCTCCACCAGCAGACGGGCAAGATTGACCTGGTTTTCTATATAGTAGAGGTTTGAAACATGTATAAGCCGCTGGGCCTGCTTCTGAATGGCAACAACGACCTTGGGATGGCAATGCCCGAGGACGTTCACCGCTATTCCGCCCACGAAATCAAGATATTCGCGGTCGTCCGAGCCCCAGATCCTCACTCCCCTGCCTTTCCTCGGGGCCACCGGGAGCCGGCCGTAGGTGTCCATCAGGTAACGGGAAGATTCTTCAAAAATCTTGTCGATTTCCATAAGCATTAATACTATCCGAAAAGACCGCAAAAAGCAAATTTTTCTTTGACAACAATGCCTTATATAATGTTATAATTTAAGCCCTATGAAAATCGCGATAACCGGAAAAGGGGGCGTTGGAAAGACCACCCTGTCGGCTTCGCTTGCATGGCTTTATGCCGAAGAAGGCAAAAAGGTCCTTGCGATAGATGCGGACCCGGACGCCAACCTTGCGGCGGCCTTCGGCGTGTCCGCCCAGGAGCTTTCCAAGGTAAAGCCCATAGCGGAGATGACCTCGCTCATAGAGGAAAGAACGGGCTCAAGGCCTGGGGCGCCTGGCGGCGTTTACAGGCTGAACCCAAAGGTGGAAGACATACCGGAGGAGTTCGGCCTGAGGCTCGGGAAAAATATCATATTGCTTGCCACCGGAAAATCCAAAGAAGCGGCTTCAGGCTGTTACTGCCCTGAAAACGTCCTTCTAAGGAGGCTTTTGAAACACCTTGTGACCGAAAGGAACGAGGTTGTGGTGATAGACATGGAGGCGGGAATAGAACACCTGACAAGGGGCACAGCCCAGGGGGTGGACGCTTTCATAGTGGTCGTGGAGCCCGGACAGAGGAGCATCCAGACGGCCCGCTCCGTCAAGGAGATGGCAAAGGGCCTCGGGGTGAAAAAGGTCTATGCCGTGGCCAACAAGATAAAATCCGAAAGCGATGCTGTGTTCATAGAAAAAGAGATGGACATCCCCCTGCTTGGCTCCATCAGCTACGACCCTTTGGTCGTGGAGGCTGACAAACAAGGACAGCCTCCCTTCAGACTGTCTGAAGGCCTGGTGCGGGAAGTCCGCCGCATCAAGGAAAAGATCGTTTAAAAAAATAAAAAGCTGCGCCGGCGGGAGATATAAAAATAAAAAGTAAAAAACCCAGCCGGTTTTCCGGAAAAAGACCAGCGTGAAATGATGGCCAAGGACGAGATAAGGGCGGCGGCACTCAAAAAAAGAGGGCTTATCGGGGCCGCTGAAAAAGCGGCAAAGGACGAGGCGATAAAAGAGCGCCTGCTTGGCATTGGGCTCTTTAAAAAGGCTGGCACGGTGCTCCTGTACGCCTCTTTCAAAAGCGAGGCGGACACTCATGAGATCATCCGGGAGAGGCTCAAGGCGGGAGCAAGGGTGCTTCTGCCCAAGGTGGAGGCGGACGGCCTGGGCATCTACGAGATAACGGACATGGACAAGGACCTGCGCCCGGGTGCGATGGGCATACCAGAGCCCGCCGGTTTTTTTTTACGCAGGGCTGACGTAAACGAGGCTGAAATAATAATCGTGCCCGGAGTGGCCTTTGACCTTGAGGGCGGCAGGATCGGTTACGGAAAGGGCTATTATGACAGGCTGCTTTCCAGGCGCCGCAGGGACATACCCCTTGCGGCCCTGGCTTACGAGGAGCAGATATGGGAGCACCCCCTTCCGCTTGCGCCCCATGACATAAAGATGGACTGCATAGTGACGGAAAAAAGGACGGTCCTTAACGGGCCTGCCTGTAAAGAAGGGAAGTAAAATGGACCTTGAAAAAATAAAAAAGGCTGTGACCCTTTTTCTTGAGGGCATCGGGGAAAACCCGGCCAGGCCGGGCCTCGTGAAGACCCCGGAGCGTGTGGCCAGTATGTGCGAGGAGATATTCGCCGGCCTTGAACCCGCCCCGGAAGAGATGCTAAGACCCATCGAGGGAGAATCCCATGACGAGATGGTGCTCCTGAAGGACATCCCCTTTCATTCCGTGTGTGAGCACCACCTGCTGCCCTTTATCGGAAAGGCCCACATCGCCTACATACCAGAGGGAAAAATCGTCGGGCTGAGCGACCTTGCCAAGGCCCTTGAATACCTGGCGAAGCGCCCCCAGGTGCAGGAGAGGCTCACTGCCCAGCTTGCCGACATGATAATGGATTCCATCAGGCCCAGGGGGGCCATGGTCATAATAGATGCGGAGCACCTGTGCATGAACATGCGCGGCATTAAAAAACCCGGCTCAAGGACCGTTACGTCGGCGGTCCGGGGCATTTTCAGAAGCAGGGCCACCACCAGGGAAGAGATGCTCGCGCTCGTCGGGAAAAGGGAGTCATGACCGCGGAAGCTTTTTCTTTAAAAAAAAGAATTTAAAAAAACAAAAATACAAGGAGGTCTTACAAGGGCAATGGGGGCAAAGATAATAAGCGGCACGGAGATAGCCGCGCAGATACGGGAGGAGTTGAAGCAGGAAGTGGCCCGCATGAAGCAGGAGCATGACGTGGTTCCGGGGCTCGTGACCATACTCGTGGGCAAGAACCCCGCTTCGGTGAGCTATGTGACCGGCAAACAGAAGACGGCGCACGAGCTTGGCTTTCATTCCGTGCAGGACGACCAGCCGGAGAACCTCTCCGAGGCGGACCTCCTTGCGCTCGTGGACAAATACAACAAAGACCCGAAGGTGCACGGCATACTGGTGCAACTGCCGCTTCCAAAACACATCAATGAAAAGAAGGTCCTGAACGCGATAGACCCGGACAAGGATGTGGACTGTTTCCACCCGGTCAATGTGGGCCGCCTGGTGATAGGCGGAGAAGAGGCAAGGTTCAAGCCCTGCACCCCGGCCGGCATACAGGAGCTCATAGTACGCTCCGGCTTTGAGACATCCGGGGCCGAGGTAGTGGTGGTAGGCCGCTCGAACATCGTCGGCAAACCCATTGCGCTTATAATGATGCAGAAAGGCAAAGGCGCAAACTCCACCGTTACGGTCGTCCACACCGGCTCAAGGAACATGGAGGCGCACTGCAAGCGTGCGGACATCCTCATTGTGGCGGCGGGCGTGCCCGGCCTTGTAAAGCCCGAATGGATAAAGCCCGGGGCCTGCGTGATAGACGTGGGCGTAAACCGGGTCGGGGAGAAGAAGAGCGAAAAGACAGGCAAGATGGTCCCCATCCTCAAAGGGGACGTCGATTTTGAGGCGGCAAAAGAGATAGCCGGGGCCATTACGCCGGTGCCTGGCGGCGTCGGGCCTATGACCATCACCATGCTCATGAAAAACACGGTCATGTCGGCAAAGATGAGCATAGGATAAAAGGGACATGACAATGATCATGCCACTGGGATGGGATAAGTTTTAAAATAGTACATTGGAAAGAAAAGAGTAAAAGTCCCTTTTCATCAACCGGTTCGAGGAGGTTTTAAGAAAGATGATCATAACCAGGAAAAAAGACCGCGTAAAGCTCCTGGAGACATTAAAGAGGTACAACAATTTCTTCCTGCTTGGCTGCTCGGAGTGCGCGACCCTCTGCGGCACGGGCGGGCAGCCGCAGCTCGATGAGCTCAAGGGCCTGCTTGAGGAGCAGGGCCGCACGGTAAAAGGCGCGTTCGTCGCCAAGACCGGCTGCCAGGTGCTTGGCACAAAGGTTGAGCTCAAGAAGTTCAAGGAGGCGCTGGAGGGGGCCAATTGCATAGTGGTCATGTCCTGCGGCGCGGGCACGCAGGCAGCCGTGGAGCTATTTCCTGACAAGGCGGTCTACCCTTCAAACGACAGCATGTTTCTGGGAAACATGACGAGGCTCCAGATGTTCGATGAGCGCTGCTCTTTGTGCGGCGAATGCATCCTGGACAAGACGGGCGGTATATGCCCGGTCACGGCCTGCCCGAAGGGGATACTGAACGGCCCGTGCGGCGGGACCAAGGACGGCCACTGCGAGGTAAGCCCGGAGATACCGTGCGCGTGGGTGCGCATATGGGAGAGGATGGAGAAGCTGGGCCAGACGGAGGAGTTCAAGGCGAGGACGCTCGGGGCAAAAAACTGGTCCGCGTCCGTAAAGCCAAGGAAATTAAACGCAAGGGAGGCAGATGACAAGTGAGTTTCGAGCAGGCGCTCAATTCCGGTAAATTCGTCGTCACGGCGGAGGTGGGCCCGCCGAAGGGCACGGATATCTCTGCGCTGCATCACGACATAGAGCTGCTCAAGGGCAAGGTCGACGCGCTTAACGTGACCGACAACCAGTCCGCGGTGATGCGCATATGCTCTCTGGCGATATGCAAGATAGTCCTTGAGCACGGCGCCGAGCCGATACTCCAGATGACCTGCAGGGACAGAAACCGTATAGGGCTGCAGTCAGACCTGCTCGGGGCCGGCGTGCTTGGGATAAGGAACGTCCTGTGCATGACGGGAGACCACGTGCTGGCCGGAGACCACAAGGGCGCAAAGCCGGTCTATGACCTGGAGTCCGTCCAGCTCCTTGCCGCCGTCCAGGGCCTCAACAGCGGCAAGGACATGGCCGGAAACGACCTTAAAGGCAGCACGGATTTCTTCCAGGGGGCCGTGGTCACCCCGGAGGCGAACCCCCTTGCCCCTCAGCTTGCGAAGTTCGAAAAAAAGGTCAGGGCGGGGGCCAGGTTCTTCCAGACCCAGGCCATTTATGACGTGGACAAGTTCAAGGAGTTCATGGCGGCCGCCAGGCGTTTTCCCGTAAAAGTGCTTGCCGGATTTGTGATACTTAAAAGCGCGGGGATGGCAAACTTCCTGAACAAGAACGTCCCCGGCATCCGTGTACCCGAGGAGCTCATAGAGGAATTGAAGGCCGCGGGCAAGGAAAAGGCCCTTGAGGCCGGAATGGACATCGCCGCAAGGCATATCCGCCGCCTGAAGGAAGAAAAGATCTGCGACGGCGTGCACATCATGGCGATCGGCATGGAGGACAAGGTCCCTATCATAATGCAGAAGGCCGGCCTGATATGATCAATTAAAATTCCCCGCGTCCTGTTGCGGCACGGTGAAGTAAAAAAGAAAAAAAGCCCTCTGGCATAGCGCCAGGGGGCTTTTTTATGGGGGGAAGATCAGGCGGCGGTGCGCATCGTTATGAAACCCGACACGTCTTTTTTCAGGTTAGCGCCTATGCCGCTTAAGTTTTCTATATGGTAAAGAACGTTACTGGCCATCTTCTCCATCCCTTTGGAGATGGCGGCGGTCGCCTCTATGTTCTTCACGACCTCCTCCGATGCGCTTGACTGCTCCTCAACCGCAGTCGCTATATGGGTTATCTGGTCCCTCACGCCCTGGACGGACTCCACGATGGCATCAAGCACAACATTCAGGTTCTTGACGTTGCCGGCCGCCTTCGAAAACCCTGTCGAGGCGGCTTTCATCAGGGTGGCGGTCTGTCCGGATTCCGACTGGACAGCGCCTATCTTTTCCGATATCTCTGTTGTCGCCTTTATCGTCCTTTCGGCCAGCTTTCTGACCTCATCGGCGACCACTCCGAATCCCCTGCCCTGCTCTCCCGCCCTGGCTGCCTCAATCGCCGCGTTCAGCGCAAGCAGATTGGTCTGGTCCGCGATGTCCTTGATCACCGTGACGATGTCACCTATCTCGCTAACGCTCTTGTCCAGTTTCTCTATCACCGTGGACAGTTTCGAGGAGGACGCGCTAACTTCGTTTATCACCCCAACTGTCACCTCTGTCACCTCTTTGCCGCTCTTGACGAGGTCCAGCATCTCACCGGAAGACTGGGACGCGGTTGAAGCATTGCTGGCGATGTCGTTTATCGTCTGGTTCATCTCTTCGGCAGAGGCGGCGATCTGCTGTGCCTGGGACGCCTGGTTTTTGGCCCCTTCCTCGGCGTTTTTTGCCTCTTTTTTCAGGGCATCAACGGTTGCCGCAACTCCACCGACGGACACCTGGATATCGTCTATTATCGAGCTGAACGCGTTTGCCATACTGTCCATATGGCGCCCCAGGACCCCTATCTCATCGTCCAGGCCATGCTCGATCCTTACCCTAAGGTCCCCTTTTGCCAGCGTGTCCACGTTCTGCGACAGACCGCTCAGGGAGCCCAGTATGCCCCGCGATATCCACCTGGCTATCAGAAGGGCCGCCAGTGAAAGGACAATGCCCATGACCGCGAGATGCTCTTTGGCCGTAAAAACTATCTTTTCAGAGTTCTTGTCCAGATGGGATATCCTGTCCAGCTGCAAGGCCATAAGCCTGTGGAAAGCCTTGACGGTCTGTGCGCCGCTGACCAGGACCGTCTTTGCCCGGAAGTCTGCCGCCTCCTTCATCTTGCCGGCCTGCATCAGGGCAAACCACTTTGGCTGGTCGTTCCTGTACCGTCCATAATCGTCAAGCAGCATGCCCAGCGCGGCCTTGCATTCCTGGCCATTGTCGAGCCGGGAATAAAGTTTCATGTCATTGTCGAATTCGTTGAACCATTTCTGGCTTCCGCCTATTATCCCCTGGCGGAACCCGGGGTCAGGAATGGCCAGATACTGGGAGGCCCCATATCTCAGATGCCACATTGCATTCTGCGCCTTGCCAAGATATGCAAGACCTGTGGCGCCGTCATCATGCATCAGGCCGACCATCCGCGAAAGGTTCTTGAGGCCGTTAAACCCCGTGGCAACCATTATCGCTGTAAAAAGTATCGTCAGGCCGACAAGCATGAACATCCTGCCGGCAACCGTCTTCCTGTTCAATATGCTCAACACTTCTCCGAACATCCTGTTCCCCCTCGAAAAATTTTTGAGTCCTTTCAAATCAAATGAATTCAAAAATCTTTCGCCCACCATCGGGCCTGTATCTCTTATCGTAAATCTAAAATTAAAACTTTAATGGAACAAAAAAATATTTTTAATAATTGAGGCTTTATTTTTATTAAAGGGGAAAAGAAAAAAAGCAAAGAAAGCCCGGAAGAGAGTCGTGGCGCAGGCTTCCACGGCATGGCGGGACATCAAAAAATAGGGTTATTTCCGGTGGGCGGGCATGTCAGTTTTTGCCCTTCGATCAGACTTTTGTTAAATGCGTTTCCGACCGTGGTCCCGATAACGGAACCAATGATTACCCCGGCGGCAAAGTCCGAGAACCAGTGGATGGTCATTGAGACGCCCACCCCGATATAGATGGCATAGATCAAGGCCGCTCTCCGGATGGTTTTATTCTCTGAATATAATGAACGCAAGGCCACCATCATGGCGAACGCTATGGTCGTATGCGAAGAGGGCCACCCAAAAAAGACCCCTCCCCTGAGAAAGCCGAAACGAAACTCACGGCTTGTGTTTACCAGCCTGCCAATTTGATGTCCTGGTCCGGGCCTTCCAGTGAACGCCTTGTAAAACGAAGCGGTAAAAAGGCCGATTATTGCCGCCTGGGCAGTTGCATATGCCGCAAAGACAGCCCTCCGGTCTCTTAATGCAAGCCCGGCCAGGAACAAGGCGGCTGGAAATATCATCGGGACAAGCCAGCCCAAAATGACTGCGGGGAACAGATATCCGGAAAATGGCCTCGACGCCTCAAAATATTTCCAGTCAAACCCTGAAATGACGATTGCATATGTGATGCCGATGGCCAGCAAATGCCATAGCAGGTTACGGCCCCAAAAAGACCTGGCTATATTGCGCGGCAGGGTATAAAGGAAATCCCTGTTCCAGATGGTCATGGGCCCTTCAGCGCCGGCATTGACAACCGGAATTTTTTACCGCCTGCCAAAAGGCAAAATGATCTTCTCCGGTCATATGCGGCAAGGCCGCCTACTCTTCAGCCGGGCAAGTGCGCCCTTCCCGCTTTGCCGGATCCTGCCGGTAGTAGTCCCTGAGGACGCCGTAGAGGTCAGGCGCATGCTTGCGAAGGTCGAGTGGCCGGTCGAAGAACTCCTCGGTTGCTACGGCGAAGAACTCTGCCTCGTTCCTCGCCCCGTAGGCGTCAAGAAAAGTTTTGTGGCCACCTTCGACCAGGCGGCGCAGCCGCAGGAATTCCTGGGAGCATACGGCCACCCAGCGGGCCAGTTGCAGACGGTCCGCTATGAGAGGGGTCCCATCGGCAGCACCGTCAAGCATGTCCAGCTTATGGGCAAACTCGTGATACACCAGGTTATGTCCGCCTTCAGGATGGCGGGCGCCATGGACGGCATCGTCCCACGCAAGGATGACCGTACCCCAGTTCAGGGCCTGGCCCAGGATGGGGAAAGAGGGCCCCACCGGCCCGTCAATGCGCTCGAACACCCCAGGCCGCCGCTCCGGAAGCATTACGGCAGACGGGTAAACGAGTATGACCCCAACATCCCGGTAATAATCGTGAGGGAGTCCCAGTTGCAGCAGGCAAGCCTGTGCGGCAATGGTTACGCGGACCTCATCCGTAAGGACAAGCCCTCCGCACCCTTCCCAGCGCTTTTCCTCCAGGAAAACCTGCACCATTGCCCGCAGTTCGGCGCGCTCGGCATCGCTCAGCATGCAGTAATGGGCCACGTTTGCGCGTATGATGGCCTCCCATCCGGCAGGAAACGGGCGTTTTCGAGCCTCAGCGCGGCGATGGTCACGGAGCCAGTGGAACACGGGGGTCCTCCTTTAGTGGTAGTTTAACACACGGGGCAAGGGCCGGTATTGAGACAAAAAAACAAAAAAACAGAACTTGACCGTCAGCCGCTTTTGATAAAATATTGGTGACGTCAGGGTGATGACCAGTTTTTTAAAAAAATCGATTTTCTGCAAGAGGCCCGTATGCGCTGGCTCTTTCTTCTATTTGCGGGAATTTCTGAAGTGGGTTGGGTATACAGCCTTAAATCCACCGACGGGTTTACACGGTTTTGGCCTTTGATCCCTTATGCCGCCTGCGGACTTTTAACCGCTTATTTCCTCTCCCAGAGCCTCAAGACGATCCCGGTGGGCGTCACCTACAGCGTGTGGACAGGCATAGCCGTGATAGGCAGCAACCTGGTGGAGCTTGCACTTGGCCGCCAGCCAGTCCAGTTTAGCCGCCTGTTCTTCATTGCGCTTATCCTGTGCGGAGTTATCGGGCTTCAGATCTCTTTTCCGAGGCACTAAGCGGACCTTCGCCCAACGATAGTTTTTTTTGATACAAAAGACCCTTACATCGCAAATGACATTTATTTTTTTTAAGTCGAAAACAATACCATGGCGATCAAGGCGAGGACGATGCCCAAAGCCTTTTTAAGGGTGATCGATTCCTTCAGGATGAAGACAGAGAGGAGCACGGTGACAAGGGGATAGAGGGCGGTAAGAGTAACAACAACCGAGGCCTTGTATTTCGATATGGCGGCCATGAAGAAAAAGAAACCAATGGTGCCTGACAATCCGGCCAGAAGGGCATAGGAGATCCCTTTTGCGTGGGCCTCAAGGCGGATTCTCAGGATGACAAAGCCGGCAAGACAGGCCAGGAAGCTTCCGGCATACTGATAGACAAGGGCAGTTTCCGAGTCCATGTAATTGGTAGCGAGCTTGGTAAAAAACCCCCAAACTCCCCACAGGCACAGTGCCACGATGGAATAAACCAGCCAGGACATTTAAAAATTATATCACGCCCTCAAAAGTATCCAGGGCAGCAGGGCTGCTTATCAAACGGAAATCTTCATTTTTAAAAAATTGGGCTTCCGGACAAATTTAAAATGAAATTTTTTTTTGAAAAACAACGGGTTCAGCCGAAAAAAAATAAAAAGCGATGAACATCCCACATTGCGCGGCATGAGGCATTGCTTTTTCGTAACATAATTTTTTGTGCTTGAAGTCACTGACAATTCCGTTAGCGGGGCGGATAATTACTCAGGTTTGCAATTTCAATAATTGCAAAGCCATCGAAAAGGCAAACCCCGGGTAACCGGGCGACGCAAAGCTACCTGTCCCTTGCGGGATAGAGGGGCCGTCGAAGTGGCTAAGTGTTTTATTTTCAAGAGCCCGCCTTTTCAAAGGCGGGCTCTTTTATTTTGGAATTAAAAAAAAGAAATAGGCCCTTATTCAAGCTCGTTGGAATTCGCTGATTTTTTGCATAAAAAATATTAAACGGAGGTGTCGTATCATGAGCAAAGCATATGCGAAGGTAGGGATTTCCGGCCATATTGTTCTTGAAAGAAAAATTCCGGCGGCTTATATCCGCGGAGTGTGCAAGGATTTGTCAAACGGAGACAAAACTTTATACCAGAGGCTCGTTGGATTATGCCGGGTTTCCAGGAAACTGGGCTGTAAGGAAATCTACTTTACGGCATGAATGAGCTCCCCGTTAGCAATCAGACGGGACCTTCTTTATTTTTCAAAGGGCCATTCGTGAGATAAAAAATTTTTGCGCGCTCAGTGTAATCTTATGAAAGGCCGCCCTGACGGAATAGACGGTATAGGGCGGTTGGCGGGTGCGGGCCTGTATGATGGCCTGTATGTCCTTTCGGGACGCCCATGCTGGAACTCGCGTCCATGTTGCTCCCTTTCGAAATACTCATGGTGATAAGGTGCGACGTAATAGCCCGGGCCCCAGTAGCCGTAATACCCGCCGGCGGGTTCATAATAAGATGCTCCGTAGTAGCCCTCGTATTGCCCGGCGCAGCCTGAAATCAGTATCAGGCAAAAGGATACAGCAGGCAGCAAACGCAATAGCCGGGCTTTCATCTGGGGGCCTCCGTGTCCTTTGCACCAGGCCATTCGAGAAGTCCGAATACCGCTCCCTCCGGGTCGGCGGCAATGGCTACCTTGCCGCCTTGCCGGTCGGCGTGAGGGGCAACCAGTATCCGGCCGCCCAAGGCCACAACATTTGCGGCGGTTTTTTCCGAGTTAACGACACGTACAAAATTGAGCCAGTGCGGATGCAGCCCCGGCCTTTTGGCCGGAACGGAGTTCACGCTGGCGCGGGCATAGTTTTCGGACGAAAGCAGTAAATGTTGGCCTTCTCCGTTCGGAAGCTGGAAGACTTCATACCCGAACAGTTTCTGGTAGAAAGCGGCATCGGTGTCCGGATCGGTCGTTATCAACGAGCTCCATATCCATTCCCCGGGTGAGGGCAAAAAATCGGGCGGATCGCCGCTGCTGGATTCCAGGACCGCAAAAACGGCCCCCTGCGGGTCTGCAAACACGGCTTCCTGGCCGCGGCCGGGTACATCACGCGGCCCAAAAAGCAACTTCGCTCCATTCCGGACAGCGGTCTTTTCTGCCGCATCAGCATTACGCACGGAAAAGAAGGTAAGCCATGCGGGCCTCCGGCGTCCGCCGGCGGGCAGCTTTCTTTGAAAAAGCCCTGCCACCGGACGCCCATCCAGCAGCGCCTCTGCATAATTTATAACGCCCGTTTTCCTCTGGATCCGGATGTCCCTGAACGTCCAGCCAAACAGTCCGGCATAGAACTTCTTGGCCGCTGCCAGGTCCGGCGTCACGAGTTCAACAAATATGACCTTGCCATCCAGGTCCAGATCATTTTTGGGCTGAACGATCGGCGGGAACTGGACGGATGCAGCCATGGAAGGCGCGGCGAACGTGAAAAACATGAGCAGGACCAGGAAAGCCCGTCCTAAGAAATATTTGGTCCGGGCATCCATCTTTGGCGCCATTTTATTTGGCTTTTTCAGGCCGGACAAATCAGGGCTGAAGCGAAAAAAAAATGCATTGCTATGTCTCCATAGTGGCAATCGAACGGAAAATTTTTTAAAAAAATCATTCATTAGTTAAATTGCCAGCGGCCTCTCCTCATATAAGTTCAATTTTATAGCAGGCGGGTAAGCTGTCAAGAGCAAAAGTGGCCCCCGTTACGCTTTACGCCACGATTTCTCCGGTATTCCTTTTAGTTAGCTTGCCTGCACGCCATGCGAACAGATTAAAACTGATTCATTTCCGTATAAATGTATAATAAAAGATATTTCAAAGGGAGGTTTTTTAATAAATGTGCAAGGTACTGGTGACCGGGGCCGCTGGTTTCATAGGATTTCATCTCTCGCGGCAATTGTTGACGCGCGGCGACAAGGTGGTCGGGCTGGACAATCTGAATGACTATTACGACGTTAACCTCAAGCTGGACAGGCTGAAGCTGCTTGAAGGCCTGGACGGGTTCAGGTTCATCAGGATGAACCTGCAAGACAGAGCTGGCATCCAGCGCCTCTTCGAGGACGAAAAGTTCGACTGCGCCATAAATCTTGCCGCGCAGGCCGGTGTGCGCCATTCCATCACCAATCCGTATTCATATATAGACAGCAATATAGTGGGCTTTACAAATATCCTCGAGGGCTGCCGCCACAACGGCGTAAAACACCTGATATTCGCCTCCTCAAGCTCCGTCTACGGCGCGAATACGCGCATGCCCTTTTCGGTTCATGACAACGTGGACCATCCCGTCTCCCTCTATGCCGCCACGAAGAAGGCTAACGAGCTTATGGCCCACACCTATTCAAGCCTTTACGGCCTGCCCTGCACGGGGCTTCGGTTCTTCACGGTCTATGGCCCGTGGGGCCGGCCGGACATGGCCCTCTTTCTCTTTACGAAGGCGATCAGGGAGGGCAAGCCGATAAACGTCTTTAATTACGGAAAGATGAAACGGGATTTCACGTACATAGACGACATCGTCGCCGGCATCGTGAAACTGATGGACCATCTGCCGCAGCCAAACCCCCGCTGGAGCGGAGACGCCCCGGACCCGGCTTCGAGCTTCGCCCCCTACAGGCTTTACAACATCGGCAACAACAACCCCGTTGAGCTGGACACCTTTATAACTGTCCTCGAGGACTGCCTTGGGCAGAGGGCCGTACGGAACCTGCTGCCGATCCAGCCTGGCGACGTGCCGGCCACCTATGCGGACATCGACGACCTTGAAAAGGCGGTAGGCTTCAGGCCGCAGACGCCGCTTGAGCACGGGATCAGGAAATTTGTCGAATGGTATAACGGGTATTTTCCCGCCTGACTGGAGGAGGATGGACAAAACCGGAGCTTAAAAGAAGATTGAATCCGGCGAGACCGCGGGCAGCGTTATAAGGTTTTTGGCTTTACGTTGGCCTTACTCTAGGTGGCGTCCTGTCAGCAATAAAAAAGAAATTAAAAACCCTTTCCGGCTACTAAGCTCTGAGCTCGTAAGCTTCCCCCGTATCGGCGAAAGACTGAATTAATATTTCATCCCGTTGAAAAGCTTCTGCGCGACGGTGGTTCTTGATTGGTTAGACCAGCCGGTCGCGGAACCGGTGGAGCTCCAGATTACTTCTCCGCTTTCCGAGTCATAAATCAGGACGGTAACGCTAACCGCAGGTTCACCCTCTATACCCGTTTTGTACCTAAACTCGTTCACGTTTCCCGTTATGACGAATTTAAATCCGTTATTTTTTGCCTCCTGAAGCATTCCAGCAAGGCTTTCCGCAGCGTTCATCCCTTCATTGCCCGGCGCCAGTATGGAAGAAGCGGCAACCTTAAAATTTTTGGACAGTAAAACCCCCTCGAAAATGGAGGCGACCCTCGAACCGGCGCGGCTTACAAAATGGCGGATTACGAGGAGGCCAGGAAATCCCTCGACCTTACAGTGAGGTATCTTGAAAAGCTGAACCCCGATGCTGCAACCTCGCTGAAAGAGGGGCTTGAAGAAACTCTGACCGTGCACAAGCTTGGAATTACAGGACTCTTGAGAAAGACCCTCGCGACAACAAACCCGCTGGAATCCTGCTTCTCAGGGGTACGGACATCAACCGGCGGGGTCAAACGTTGGCGGGGCGATGACATGGCCCAAAGGTGGGCTGTGGCCGCCCTCTTAAGAGCGGAAAAAAAGTTCAGGCGCATTAAGGGCTATAAGGCACTGCCTAAACTTGCTGTTGTCTTACAACAGAAATCCCTTGACGGAAAGGAGGCCGCTGCTTAAAATCATGCAGCCAGGGTCCTTCCTAGTTCAACGAAAGGAAGGGACAATCTCAAATAACTTCATACTGCCTTTCAGAACAACCCTGTAATGCAACAAATCCATATCATTTGGCTGACGGCCTGACAAGTGCTCTAGCCGCCTGTCCTAATTTTCTCAATAAAAGGCGTCACTTCATAATCTTGCATGCCGATTCTTTTTAATACAGATTCAATTGTGACTGCCGGCGGGTCGTCCTTCGTCTCCCGGAAGCTGCTTTCCGGCAGCCGGAAGGTATATATTTTTTGCGGCATGTTCTGAAAAACGCCCTTGCCTTTTTCCGCGGTATTCACACAAGAGGAGAGAATGACGCATATAATCAGCAGACTGAAGAAACTGGCAATCAAAGCAAGCGATCTTGTTCTTCTCCAGGCTAATGAGCGCCCGTGGCTATAAACACAATTTCGGAAAGACATTTTTTATTATTTAATCGGCAATCTATCGAATATCCTTAAATCTTTACTTCAAAAAAAGTTAATTATTTTGACATATTTCCGATTAAAGTTCCATACTCCGCTGTATCTGCCGCAGGTGACACTTTCATTGGGGACAAGGTTTTGGATCTTATTGTCGCCAATAGCGGTGGGTAAAAGACGTAACACTGCGATAGCATTGAGAAAAATAGGGATGTCTGGCAAGCGCCGGACGACACCTATGAGGATACTTCTTGTCACATTTTTGGCACACATAAGTATCCCAAAGGTGTTTGAAGGGGTTGCGCTTCCGTCGTAAAGTAAGTAAAATCATAGGGTTAGGTCTAATGGGAGTGTATAGGGCTCTGGTGTCCCTCCCGGACTTCAAATCCGGTGTTGCCGGCCAAAAGCAGGCAGGGTGGGTTCGATTCCCACACGCTCCCGCCATTAGTTTTCTTTAAAATCAATAACTTAACTCTGCCAAGGCTCTCAAAATAGCCTAAAAATCGTGTCCCCAGAGTGTCCCCAAGGACAAATAGCTTTCTATTATTTTGATTTTGTTATAATCAATCAAATTTTCCTCGGCTGGAGGGCGAATGCAAATTCATAGGGACACTAAAGGACAACCTTATATCGAATGGGAGCAAGCGCCTGGAGGATATAAGCGCGCCTGGATTCAAAGAAAAACAGATCCTGAAAAAAACTGGGCACAAGTGCCTGATGGAAGATATTTGAATGTTGTCCGAGTTGATGAACTGGGGGCAGGACCATCTGGAAATGCTACGGATTTTCCCATCTTCAGTAATCTGCCAGATGAGCAAATTTTAAGGGCTTTCGTTTTGGCAACGTGCGCCATTACAGGATGCCGCCTTCCATGATTTCTGTTTTTTTATGCCCAAGATTCCGCTCTTACTCGTAAATCGAGCGGTATCAAGGTAGATCTGCCTACTCGCTCTTGCATATATCCTGACAATTTACGATTGAAACATAGCTTATAGAGTGAATTTGTATCAATCGACAGTCCGTCCAGTACACCTCACCCTGGGCTATGATACAAATTGTGCGGAGTTTGCCCCCTAACAGACGCGCTGCCAAGACAGGGCTGACTCTCATATTCCGGCAGAAAGCAGCATGTATTGTCGATTGACAATGTGCACCAAATAAGGTACACTAAATGATGGACGACAGGGTGCCGATTCTACGGGTATTTTTCTACCGGAGCGAAAACGGCAACGAACCCGTAAGGGAATGGCTCAAAGAATTACGGAAGGAAGACCGAAAGGCCGTGGGCGAGGATATTAAAACCGCTCAGTTTGGCTGGCCACTGGGCATGCCTCTTATAAGGAAAATTGAGAAAGACCTGTGGGAAGTCAGGTCAAATATTACAGACGGTATTGCCAGGACTTTTTTTACTGTAAATGGAGATACCATGGTGCTTCTGCATGGGTTTATAAAAAAATCACAGGAAACACCGCAGAATGAACTTAGGACAGCCAGGCAAAGAATGAAGAGTTTACTTGGAGGATGATATGAAAACAAAACATATAGGCGGCAACTTTGATGATTTTCTCAAGGAGCAGGATATGCTTGCCGACGCGGAAGCAGTTGCTGCCAAGCGCGTGCTCGCTTTTCAGATCGAAAAGGAGATGAAAAGAAAGGGATTGACCAAGGTAGAAATGGCGTCCCGGATGCGGACAAGCCGGACGGCCGTGGACAGACTGTTGGATCCAGCAAATATTTCAGTCACGCTCAATACCTTGGAGAAAGCGGCTCTTGTGCTCGGAAAAAAATTAAGCATCCGGCTTGCATAAAATTATCATGTAGAGGCGTATGCAAAAAATGAAAGGGGACATGACATGGAATGTCCGGCTTGTAAGAAACCATTGTCACAGAAGACGGTTTTAAAAGGGACTTCAGACTCCAAAACGGGTAAAATACCTGCACAAATAATTTACTCATGCTCAAACCCGCGCTGTCGTAAACAATTTGAAGCTGATCGAAGGACTGGGAAGATGACCGAGTTAAAACTGGGTAGATGACCAAATTAATTTATTGGGGGGAAAGGTGTCGCAAATATCAGTCGTTTATCCATGGCATTCTAAATATTTCCCTTGCCCAAGGATATTGCGGCACCGCTCCGGTAGTAATCATTATTTTTCCATGAAAAAATCTATAGTATTCCGTGTAAAGGCAATCTAAAAGGTCGATACAGTCGCCAATCTCGTCAAATGTTGGTACAACTGGCTTTACGCTATCAATATGTGCAACCCATTTATTTGCAAAAATTTTGATTTTGTCCGTCATTGATTTCAATTTTTCCAAATCGTCATGCGACTTTTTTCTACAGGCATTAGAATCTCCAGAAAAACCATTTTTGCTAAATATATTTAAAAATATAGCAGGGTGATTCTCAATTTGGTTCAGCAGCCTTGCCATAGATATGCTCCGCTTATCAGTGTCAAGTTGTGACCTTATTGCTATAGCCGCGCTGACTCTATATGTATCTCCCAAGTATGGAAAAAAAATATTCTGCTGATTAATTTTTGTATTATCATTTACTATTTGCCGGATTTCTTTAAATATATTATTGTGCATGACTAACCACTGGATTTCATGACGAATGTCTTTCTCAAAATAATCGAGCCACTTTTGCAGAAAATTAGGAGGGCAACCTCTTGTTTTCATCGTCTGCCTCCATCACTATAAAGCTGAAATCAACTTATAAAGCGCAATAAAATAAACAACCGAGCCAAAACCACTGTTAATCCAAAATGTAACGGTGGCTTTCTTTATCGATTTTTCTGCACTCTGCAATTCATCGCTTTCGTCTTCTTCATCATCAAAACTGATTTGCTCATTCAGTAATTTTCTTCTTATATGTTTGAATTGGCTCCAAAGGAAAAAAAACGAGTGCGCGTAAGACTGTGAAGATTTGGCATTCATAAAATTGATGGATACAAAAATAATGGCTAAAATCGCTAGAATGATTTGCTCAAATGGCGTCCCGGCCTTGCCGAATAAAATAAACACAACTATTATAGTAATAATATTTACCAAAACAGTCCAGCCAAAGCTGAAATAGTCAAAAATGGTGAATTTCGTTTTATCTTTGAAGACATACTCGTTACGCCATCTTTCATCCAAAAAATTCGATACGATATTTTGAGCAGTAAGATAATCTGTCCTTAACATATAGGACTGTAGTTTTCCCTTCATAACTGCTTTTTGCTTAGCTGGCAAATAAGTAAAATTCTCTTGTATGAATTCTTCTGAAAATTTTTCAAGGAAATAATTTTCGATTTCTTTTTGCTTACGTTCCAGATAGTCTTTGTCGCCTTTTTCTTTTCTTTGCTCTATTTGCCGATTAATCAGATCACGTATCTCAGCCCACGTTTCTTGGGTTAAGGTGAGTGCGAACAAATCTGCATGAGATAATTCATCGAATTTTAATTCACCGGATTTGACGGAATAATAGGCATCAACGAATTTTTTTGCCTTGGTTATATTTTTATCTTCGTTTTCTTCGTCCATCTCCATTCCCTTTTCTTTTCCATGTCTTCCTGAGATCAAGAGACTTCCAGTTGTACTCTGCAGAATTATAACAGATTAAAAAGCGCGGTGTTTAGGGCATACTCTGCTATCCCTAGCATTAGATCGGCAGGCTAGACTTGAAGGGGGAGCTTGAACCTGGTGTCATCCGTAAAAGGTGCTTTTTTTCAAAAGAATTCTTGCATCTTTAGCCCGCCCTGGCGGGACTGAAATAGGTAGCGAGCGGCGAGTGTCAATGGGCATTGAAAAGTGTACCAATTATGGGCGTGGAGAAGTGTACCACTCAAGGGGGTTCCACCATGTTTAGTACGAGGGGAGGCGGTTTTGGCCGTGGCCGGGCCAAAAGCGGTCCTCCCATTTGCCCCAAAGCAGGGGCGCCCTATTACTTGGTATCCCCTCACTGGCCGCCGTTTAGTTCTTTGTAGCCCTTCATCCGGTAGCTGTTGCCCTTGATGTTTATGACTCGGCAGTGATGGAGCAGCCTATCCAAGATTGCCGAGGCGATTACCGGATCTCCGAAGAGTTCCTCCCATTCCGAGAAGCTCTTGTTGGAGGTGATAACAGTGCTGGCCCGTTCGTACCGGCGGCAAACGAACTGAAAGAACAGATGGGCATCCTGGCGGCTGATCGGCATGTAGCCCACCTCGTCCACCACTACCATGGCGCTTCTGTCATAACCCCTGCCGCGGGACGAGCTTTCGGCATTCTGTTTTAGTTTGCCGATCAGATCGGCCATGGTCGTGAAGTAGATGCTGATGCCCGAATAGCAGGCTTTGATTGCAAGGGCCGTGGCCAGATGCGTCTTGCCCACTCCGGGAGGGCCCAGGAAGATAACATTCTCATGCCGGCTGATGAAGTCCAGGTCGAAAAGACTCATCACCGGACGCTTGTCCAGCGCCTCATGGAAGCTGAAATCATACTGTTCAATTGTTTTTTCAAACGGAAGGCCGGCGATCTTAAGAGAGGTCCTTACGCGCCGGTCCTCCTTGGCGGAAACTTCTTCCTGAAGGAGCCGGTCCAGAAAGGCCAGATGCGTGTCGCCCTGGGCCTGAGCTTCTTCCGAAACGGATTCAAGCATCTCCTGAATGCGTGTAAGTCTCAGTCTGGTGAGATTCTCGGTTATGCGCTCCATTACCAGCTCAGACATTGGCCACCTCCACGGGGGTCTCCTGGCCAGCCACAACCGAGTCATAAACGCTGAGCGGCCTTCGCTGCACCATTTCATGGACAAGACCGCGCTTTAAAAGGCCACGGGTGGCCTTGCCTTTGCCCTGGGGGATGCGATATTTTCTGCGGAACTGCTCCTTGTCCCTCTTAAGCGCCTCATAAAACGCGGCATGGGCCATGAGATGCCCTTTGCCTTCCGGTATCAGGTAGCAGGCCTTCAGTTCGTCATCGTCGTAAACCTTGAGAACGCCGTTTTTGATTTTCAAGAGCACAATACGCCCTGCCAGCCAATGGGGCACGACGTAGCGGTTGCCGCCGAATGAGACCTGGCAATCCCTGTAGACCTTCCGGGTGACCTTTTCCGAGGTGTCATAGGGGCGGGCGGGAAGCAGCCCAAGCTGGGGCCGCTCAAGCTCAAACCTTTCATCCACTTTCTGCTTCGTTGTGCCATGCACCCGGACTTTGGCCACTTCCTCATTCCACTGCCGGATGTCCCGGTTCGCCTGCCCTCTGGTAATATACTGATACCCCCGCCAGAACCGCTCACGGATATAGTCCATTGGGCGTTCCACTTTTCCCTTACACCATGGAGAATACGGAGGGCATGCCTGCGGCTTAAACCCGTAATGGGCGGCAAAATCCAGAAACGTCTTGTTGAATTCGGCCTTCCCCACATGGCGGCGGACCACCACGTTTCGCATGTTATCGTAGAGTATCTCGCCGGGCACCCCGTCAAAAGCCATGAAGGCATTTATGTGGCAGTCCAGAAACGCCGTCATGGTGCAATGCTCGATGAATTCCACGTACATATGCCTGGAGTAGCCAAGGACCATCACAAAGAGGTACAGAGTCCGCACCGCCCCGTCCGGAGCCAGCACCTGAAAGTCCCCAAAATCCACCTGGGCCTGCTGCCCTGGCATGGTTTCAAACCGGAGGTACGCGATCCGGTCCCGGCTCTCCTTTACCTGCCTTACGTAACGCTTTACCACGTCATAGCTTCCCTGAAACCCCTGCCGGGCCAACATCTCATGCACCCTTGTGGCCTGGTAATCCTCTGTGCTCAGCCAGTCCTCAATAGTGTCGCGCCACGGCTCAAGCGCTGATTTCCGGTTTGCCTTGTGGTATGCCGGGAATTCCTTTGATGCCAGATACTTCTTGACCGTCTTTCTGTGCAGCCCAAGTTTCCGGGCAATCGCCCGGATCGAGTACCCCTGACGCTTCAACGCCCAGATATCCATGCATTCCTCCTTGCCGACCATCCATACCTCCCGCCCAAGCAGTAGGTTGATGATACGGCTTTTTTATGAGGAACGCCCCTCGAAAGTGGTACACTTTTCGTGCCCATAACTGGTACATTTTCTCACGCCCCGCGACACTTGCGGCCCGCGCAGCCTCGGGTGCTGCACTTTTTTAATCCTCTGATCGCCGATGAAAACCGTGCCGCCCTGGCTCGCCCATTTCCGCATGTCAGGGCTGAAGGGCATGTAATCCGGCCCGGCAAT
>JAJYJB010000029.1 GCA_021789735.1 Nitrospirota bacterium | reverse complement strand
CAGGCTTTTTTGAGAAGTTCTACCAGACGATTAACCGCATCCTCCCTGTTACGCTCCTGTGTGCGGAATTGACCGGCCTCAATTACCAGCACGCCATCTTTGGTTATTCGACTTGCTGCCACTATTAGTAGGCGCTGCAGCACCTCTGCCGGGAGCGATCGTGAATGCGCTACATCAAAGCGGAGCTGCACGGCAGAAGAGACTTTATTGACATTTTGACCACCGGGACCTGATGCACGAATAAAGTGCAGCTCAAGCTCATCTTCGTTTATGGCAATGCCGGTGGTGACTGATATCATGACATTTATGGGCGTATCCCTCGGTTTTTTGCCTTGCTGACCTTGGCAGGTGTTATTTCCACTATATTTCCGCTCCCTCATAGTACCTGCATATCTGTCTCTATAATTGCATTTCCTGGGAGGGACACGCAACAGGCTTCCAGGAAGCCGCATAATTGCCAAACCGTCTGGCGGCGCGGAGTTCGGCCAAAAGTCTGCGACACCGGGGAATGCTTGAAATCTCGATTACCAGGAAAAACTCTCGCGATGTCCCGAAATGCCACCTCCAGGGTGAATCAATTCTCACCGGGGGCATAAACCAAGTTGCAAATACATCATTTATGATGTAAAATAAATTGATGAAGGATAAATGGCATGTCCTTTACTATGAAAAAGTGGATGGCAGCTGCCCGGTTCAGGAATTCATTGATGCCCGAAAGGACAGGGACCAGGCTAAGATATTCAGTTGGTTGAGTCTTTTAGAGGAACGCGGACCGAATTTACCGAGGCCTTATGCTGACATATTGGCAGATGGAATACATGAACTGAGAGTGAAACTCACGGGCGATCAGGTTCGAATCCTCTATTTTTTCTGTTATAAGGAGTTTATCATCCTTAGCCATGCGTTCGTAAAGCATACTGATTCTGTGCCTCAGCCGGAAATAAAAAAGGCGCAAAAAAACAGGGTCGACTTTCTGTCGCGGTTTGATGAGAAGAAGATCAAGGAGGTTTTCCATGAGAAGCTTTAGACAGCATTTAAAAGAAAAAATGAAGGATAAGCGGTTCAGGGAACTCTACGTGGAAGAAAAACAGCTTGCAGAGCTCTCGCTTAGAATTCTCGATACGAGGGAACATCTTGGGCTTTCACAGGCGGAAGCCGCCAGACGGGCCAAAGTGACACAGCAGCAACTATCTAAAATCGAGAATGGGGTAAATTGTAATCTTTCGACCTTTTTGAAGGTGTGCAATGCTCTTGGCATAAAAATTGATCTTGAGCTTCCGAAGCTGCCTCATTTAGGCCGGAAAGCAGCGAGAGCGGCGGGTTAAAGCGATTTTATCGAGAAGGAAAATAGAACCGCCCCCTGGGGCAGGGCAATCAGGCATCAGTCTTTTCCATTTGTTGAAAAGACACTTCTGAAATGCCGGCCTTTTCTTTTGCGTGTTCAATGGTCATGCTCACAAGATTGCCTTTTGCATCCAGATCGATGTAGAGGTTTTCCGATATCTCTTTTGTCTCGATAATAGGGACATTTAAAAACTCAATCAGCGCCGTGTCCGTATCTGCGAAATAGCGAATTTTCATTTTCTTTCCTCCTTAAAGCTCCTGTCAAAGAAGGCATTATGCACAGTTTCTCCGTCTTCCATGAGAACTACTCTCAAGTATTTTCCAACTTCTTTTATGTAGCTCCATTTTCTTATCCTCCCATCGGATTGCATTTCCTGTTTGAGAGGATGCGCCATTGTTTCCAAAACCCATTCCTCCTTTATAGCCGCCCTATCAGAGCGATTCTTCACAAAAAGGAAGTATTGCGTGCATTTCATGCTGTATTTTAACACGACTGCCGGGACCAATCAGGCTCCGCCGTTACGGCAGGGCGCACCTCACGTTCATATAAGGACGGGGGGCGGGAATATAAAAAATTGGGCAAGCGAGCGTAAAACGGGCGAAACAAGAGAGACCTGAGAGGGTTTTTTTAAAAAAACCGCCTCCCGTTTCATGTTATATTGAATCATGCCGAGACGTTTGCCTGAAGATATGAAAGACCAGAAGCTTGCCCCGCTGTGCCTGGCCGCAAATCTTAAAGACGCCAGGCAGATAGAGTCCGTGCTGGACGGCGCGGGTATTGACTATACTTTCGAGATAACGCCCGTCTCGGGGAAAAGCGTACTTGGCATAATATTCGGCGCCAGCAAGAAGGGGATCATGTTCCTGGTTCCCGAAGGCGTGTATGAGGCATGTTTAAAACTCCTCGCGGGCGCCGGCCTCTCAAATCTTATTATTAAATAGGGCCTTTGCCTTTCCCACCCATGTCTTTGAGCATGGACTGGAGGTTTTGGCGCGTTTCGGCCAGCCCGTCCGGGTTTACCTCAATAGGCGTCTGGCAAAGCCGGCATTTTGCCTGTTTGCCCTGCACGATGTCCTTCAGTTTGAACTTGCTCTGCTTTTTGCACTTGGGGCACTGAAGCCAGCAAATGGGCTCTTCCAAAATACGGTCTTTCCTTTCTTTTTTATTTTTCTTTTTATTTCAGGTAGGCGTTTTTATCCGCCGGTCAAACGGTGCGCAATCTGTCTTGCGGGTGAGCGGCGATCAATTCCTTTGCCGCCTGAAAGATACCCTGTCTGTCCAGGCCGAACATGGCCCTCAATTCCGCCTGGCTTCCGTGCTCAACGAACAAATCAGGAAACCCCATGGACAGAAATGATACGCCCCCAAGGCCCAAACGCAGGAGCGTCTCGCCCACGGCGGACCCAAAACCTCCAAGCACCGCGTTGTCCTCTACCGTAATTACCCTCCCAGTTGCCGCAGCCAGCCTGACGGCCTCCTCGTCCATGGGTTTTACGGACCTCATGTTATAGACAGATACGTTCAGGCCCTCCTGATCAAGCATTTTTCCGGCTTCCAGGCTCTCCAGGGCCATATTGCCTATGGCAAGAATGGCCGCGTCGGCCCCTTCCTTTAAAAGCTCCGCGCTGCCAGGCGAAAAGGACCTTTCCTCTTCCAGTCCGTCCTGTCCGGCAGCCAGGGCCTTTCCTCTTGGATACCTTATAGCCACCGGTCCGTTGGCAGAAAGGGCGAACTTAAGCATGGCCCGGAGCTCCGGCGCGTCCTTGGGGGCCAGGAGCGTAAGGTTTGGAATGTGCCTCAGATAGGAGAGGTCGAACATCCCGTGATGGGTCGGGCCGTCCTCGCCCACTACCCCTGCCCTGTCTATGGCAAAGACCACCGGGAGTTTCTGCAGGCACACGTCATGGATTATCTCGTCATACCCCCTCTGAAGGAAAGTGGAGTATATGGCAACTACGGGTCTGAAGCCGGATTTCGCAAGCCCTGCCGCAAACACCACCGCATGCGGCTCAGCGATGCCGACATCGTATAGCCTGTCCGGGAATTCCTTTTCAAACGCATTCAGCCCTGTGCCCTCTTTCATGGCCGCGGTAACGGCTATTATCCGGGGGTCGGTCCTTGCGCAGGCCGAAAGCGCCCTGCCAAAATACTCGCTGTATGAAACCAAGCCCGGAAGCGTCTTGCCGCTTTCCACCTCGAACGGCCCCACGCCATGAAAAACGCACGGGTTTTGTTCAGAGGGCTCATAGCCCTTGCCCTTTTTTGTGACAACATGTATCAGCACGGGCCCCTTAAGGGTGGTCGCGCTGCGAAGCGTGGCCAGGACCGCGTCCATGTCATGGCCATCTATGGGCCCTATGTAGTTAAAGCCAAGCTCCTCAAAAAGCATGCCCGGAAGGACTATCCCCTTTACCGCCTCCTCTATCTTCTGGGCGGCCTTGCTCATCTGGGGCCCGAATTTGGGTATGCCTTTTAAAAGGTCCCTCGTGGAACTCTTGAGTTTCAGATAAAGGTCTCCCGTGAGTATCCTGTTTAAATACGCGGCCAGCGCCCCAACGTTTTTAGATATGGACATCTCGTTGTCGTTGAGGATCACGATAAGGTCTTTTTTCAGGTGCCCTGCCTGGTTGAGCCCCTCGAAGGCAAGTCCTGACGTAAGGGAACCGTCCCCGATAACGGCTATCACCTTGTATTTGGCGCCAAGCTTGTCCCTGGCCTCCGCAAGGCCCACGGCGGCTGATATGGATGTGGAACTGTGCCCCGCGATGAACGCGTCGCAAGGGCTCTCCTCCGGCTTTGTGAAACCGGACACCCCGCCCTTTTTCCTCAGTCTGGAAAAACCCTTCTGCCTGCCGGTCAGTATCTTGTGGGTGTAGCTCTGGTGTCCCACGTCCCAGACGAACTTGTCTTCCGCGCAGTTAAAAACATAATGGAGGGCGACTGTAAGCTCCACCACGCCCAGGTTGGAGGCCAGATGGCCCCCGTTCACGGAGACGCGGCTTATTATGAACTCTCTTATCTCAGAGCAAAGGGGCGCGAGCTCCTTCTCCTCAAGGCCCTTAAGATCTTCGGGCCCTTCGATGAACTCAAGCATTTTTTGCCGGCAGACCCCCTTAGCTTTTCCTTTCAATTATATACCTGGCGATAGCCCGCAGGGGCTCGGCACCCGCCCCGAAGGCGCCGTCCAGTGCGGCAAGGGCTTTCTGCACCAGGTCCGAGGCCTTTTGCCGGGCCGCCTCTACGCCGTACACGGAAGGATAGGTAAGCTTGCTTTTGCGCTCATCCGAGCCTGCCGTCTTACCCATCAGGGCGGTCTCGCCTTTTACATCAAGGATATCATCAGCCACCTGAAAGGCAAGCCCCGCCGCCTCCCCGTACACGGTGAGGGCCTCAAGCCCGGCCGGGTCCGCGCCGGCGAGCATTCCCCCCATCCTTGTAGAGGCAGTTATAAGCTGGGCGGTCTTGTGCATGTGGATAAACTCTAGCATCTCCTGCCCTCCGGCGCTATCATCAGCTGCCCGGCTGCCATCACTTCGCCCGCCTTGATGACCCTGATCAGACCCGCCGTGGCTTTCATCAGACAGGATATCCTGCGCCTGTCCGGCCACCATTCCGTAAAGACCGGCCCTCCGGGCCACATCCCTTATCACATCGAGAAGCACATCCGCCCTGGGGAAAAATCCCTTTTCCTGGACGGAAAGCATATGAAAGGCCTCAGTCAGAAGGCCGTCACCGGCAAGTATGGCCATGGCCTCGCCATAGACCTTGTGGTTTGTGGGTTTCCCCCTTCTCAGATCATCGTCGTCCATGGCAGGCAGGTCGTCATGTATCAGGGAGTAAGTATGAATGAGCTCAAGGGCGCAGGCATAGCGGAGTATGGTTTCGGGTTTTTCCCCTCCGGAGGCCTCGAACGAGGCAAGCGCCAGGACCGGCCTCAGCCTCTTGCCGCCCGCGTTTATCGAGTACTCCATTGCTTCTTTAAAGAGGCGGGGTTTTACCGGGGATTTTTTTGCAAAATATTCCCGCAGCCAGGCGTCAACAAGCCGGCCTTTGACCGCGAGGTATTCTTTCAGTTCGAACAATCGGGGTCACCTATTCCCATTCACCCGCCGTCAGTATTATTCCCATTCGATCGTGCCGGGGGGTTTTGAGCTTATATCGTAGACCACCCGGTTTACGCCTTTTACCTCGTTTATTATCCTGTTTGAGATGCAGCCAAGGAGCTCATATGGGAGCTTGGCCCAATCCGCCGTCATGCCGTCCAGGCTCTGGACCGCCCTTACAGCCACCGCGTAATCGTACGTGCGTTCATCTCCCATAACGCCCACGCTCCGGACGGGAAGCAAAACGGCGAATGATTGCCAGAGCTCTCCGTAAAGTCCGGCCTTTTTGATCTCCTCCAGCACTATGGCGTCCGCCTCCCGGAGTATCTCAAGCTTGGGGGCGGTTATTTCGCCAAGGCAACGTATGGCAAGCCCCGGCCCCGGAAAGGGCTGCCGCCAGCAGATATCATCGGGAAGGCCCAGTTCCGTGCCAAGGACCCTCACTTCGTCCTTGAACAACTCCCTCAGGGGCTCTATGAGCTTGAGCTTCATCACCTCGGGGAGCCCCCCCACGTTGTGATGGCTCTTTATGCAGGCCGACGGGCCCTTGAACGAAACGCTCTCTATGACGTCCGGGTAGAGCGTGCCCTGGGCCAGGTATTCAGCGTTTTTTATCTTGCCCGCCTCTTCCTCGAAAACCGCTATGAACTCCCGGCCTATTATCTTTCTTTTCTGTTCGGGATCCGTTACCCCCCGGAGCTTTTCAAGGAACCTTTCCCTTGCGTCCACGTGGACAAGCTTCATCTGGAAATGCTTCTGGAAGGTGTCTATTACCTTGCCGGATTCGCCTTTCCTTAAAAGTCCGTTGTCCACGAATATGCAGGTCAGCGCGTCGCCTATGGCCTTATGCACGAGCAGCGCCACAACGGAGGAGTCCACGCCGCCCGAAAGGGCGCAGATCACATTTCTGCCCCCGTCCGTCTGCCTTCTTATGTCTTCCATGGAGCTCTCTATGAAGGAGCTCATCTTCCAGTCAGGTTTGCATCCGCATATCTCGAACAGGAAGTTCCTGATTATCCTTGTCCCTTCCACGGTATGGGCCACTTCCGGATGAAACTGCAGGGCGTAGAGCCTTCCCTCCGGGTTGGACATCGCCGCATAGGGCGAATTCCCTGTATGGCCAATGGCCCTGAAACCGGCTGGAAGCTCCTCTATCTTGTCGCCGTGGCTCATCCAGACGATGCTCTTGTCGTAAACGCCCCACAAAAGCCCCTTGTCGTCATCCACAACAAGCTCGGCCCTGCCGTATTCCCTTCTTGCGGAGCGGGCGACCTTGCCGCCAAGCATATGGGCCATCAGCTGCATACCGTAACAGAGCCCCAGCACCGGCACGCCCAGGCCAAAGACGGCCGGATCGAGCACCGGCGCCCCCTCCGCGTATACGGATGCAGGGCCGCCGGAGAGTATTATCCCCTTGGGCGCAAACTCCCTTATCTTCTCCACCGGGGCATTGTAAGGGAATATCTCCGAATAGACATTCGCCTCCCTGACCCGGCGGGCTATGAGCTGGGTGTACTGTGAGCCAAAATCAAGGACGAGGACCTTTTCGTTTTGCATGAGATTGATTATAACCCAAATCCGCGCTTTAAAAAAAGAATCGGGGCCGTTTGCCCAACCCGAAGGTCCACGCTACAATTGATATAGATGAAATCTCCCGGCAAGTTTCGATACCCGCTGAAGATCGCGCTCATTTATGCCTTGGCTGGCGCTGCATGGATCCTTTTTTCCGACATGCTCCTCTATACGTTCGTAAAAAACCCGAGGGAACTTACCCAGCTTGAAACCGTTAAGGGCTGGACTTTCATCGGCTTAACCGCCGTTTTGCTTTTTCTTGCCATCAGGAACGTGATGTCATCCATCATGAGCAGGGATGAGAGGATCAGGAAGAATGAAAAATTCCTTGGAGACATCCTGGACAGCTTCGAGGACGGGATCGTCATCCTGGACAGGCAGATGAACATCATCCGCGTAAACCCCGCCATGGAGCGCCTGTTTCCTGAACACATGCCCATGAAAGGGCAAAAATGCTGGGATGCCTACTGCCCGGATGGCCAACTCTGCGCGGTTTGCCCTGCCCGCGAGGCCATGGAATCCGGCAAGCAGACGCGGCTCGAATTGCAGCTTATAATCGAAGGAAACGCAAGGTGGATAGACCTCTATAGCTATCCGCTAAGGGAATCGGAGACGGGCGGGATAATCGGCGCTATCGAATACCTGAAGGACATTACCGGCAGGAAGAAGACCCAGGACGCCCTGCGGGAATCGGAAGAAAAATACCGGGCCATCTTCAACGCGGCAAATGACGCCGTCCTTATAACCGGCGAGAAAGGCCTCATCCTGGAGGTAAACAGCAAAGCGGAAGAGCTCGCCGGAAGAAGCGCAAAAGAACTGGTGGGGCAATCACATTCCGTACTCCATCCGCGGGACGAGGCGGCCAGGTACGACCGCATACTGGCCTCCGCCATCGAAGAAAAAAAACCCGTTTCGGGAGATATTTTCATCCTGAAAAGCGATGGCTCCATGGCGCCCATAGAGCTGAGCGCAAGCAGGGCGGAGTTCGGAGGCAGGCCCATTATCGTGATAATTATCCGGGACATATCGCAGCGAAGGAAGGCGGAGGAGCGCATACAGCAGCAGCTGGACATGCTTTCCGCTCTTTATTCCGGGGCGCAAAAGCTCTCCGAGAGCCTGGACCTGGCAGGCATTGCCCAAAGCGCCGTCTTCTCCTGCATATCCAGCTTCCAGGCCAATTTTGCCTGGGTAAGCATCGCGGAGCCGGGAGGGAAACTCCGCCTGCTGGCGCTTTATCCGGATGTCCCCGAATTCAAACGCTTGGTCACCCTGCGCTGGGACGACTCCCCCGCCGGGCAGGCCCAGACCGGAAGGGCCATAAGGACCGGCATGCCGGTGATAATAGAAGACCTCAAAAAGGAAGAGAGCTTCGCCCCATGGCTTGAAAGCGCTCTTTCAGAGGGTCTGCGCACGGGGGCCTCCTTTCCCCTCATAAGCAGGGAAAAGACACTGGGCGCGCTGACCCTCTACAGCGGCCAGCAGGGGTTTTTTACCAGGGAGAGGGTGAGGTTTTTCCAGGCATACGCCCACCAGGCGGCCGCCGCGCTGGAAAACGCAAGGCTTTACGAAGAGACCGGGCACAGGCTCGAACGCCTGAACGCCCTTTGCTCCATAGACACGGCCATAACCCAGAGCCTGGACCTCCGCGTGATCTTCGACATCATCCTGGACCGGGTGAGCACGCAGCTCAAGGTGGATGCGGCTGACATCCTGCTTATGGACGCAAACACCCTCACTTTCCATTATGCGGCAGGCAGAGGCTTCAGGACGAGGGCGATGGAAGAGACAGCCCAGCGCCTTGGCGAAGGCGGCGCGGGGCACGCCGCCCTTGAGCGCAGGATCATAGGGATCGAAAACATCGAGGAAACCATGGATGACCGGGCGGAGGCCTACGCCAGGGAGGGTTTTGTCTCATACTTTGCCGCCCCCCTGATCACAAAGGGGCAGATATTGGGAGTGCTGGAGCTTTTCCACAGGAAATCCCTGGAAACGGACCGGGAGTGGATGGATTTTCTGGGCGTTATGGCCTCACAGGCGGCAATAGCCATAGAAAACGCCACTCTCTTCAACGACCTGCAAAGGAGCAACACCGAGCTTGCCCTGGCCTATGACACAACCCTGGAGGGTTGGTCCAGGGCGCTGGACCTGAGAGACCGGGAGACGGAAGGGCACACCTCCCGCGTGACCGGACTTACGCTGAAGCTGGCCCGCGCAATGGGGATGGGAGAGGCAAGCCTTATACACATCAGGCGCGGGTCGCTCCTTCATGACATAGGCAAGATGGGCATACCGGACAGCATACTTCTTAAGCCCGGACCGCTCACCAAAGAGGAGCGGGACATTATGCACCTCCACCCTATCTACGCCCTTGACCTGCTTCAGCCGATAGCCTACCTGAGGCCTGCACTGCCCGTGCCGTATCTGCACCACGAAAGGTGGGACGGGACAGGATATCCCAAGGGGCTCAGGGGCGAACAGATACCCCTTGCGGCCAGGATATTTGCGGTGGTTGACGTGTGGGACGCCCTGCGCTCCGACCGCCCGTACAGGCCGCCATGGCCCAAGGAGCGCGTGATGGAGCACATGCTGGACCGCGCGCGCACGCACTTTGACCCGAAGGTGGTGGAGAAGTTCGTGCAACTGGTGGGAAGCGAAAGCGGGGAGCATTAGTTCTTTAACCTGGGCGCAAAGCAAAGGTTTTTTTCTTTTTCTGTTTTGCAGGCGCGGGGACTGCCGGGCTCCTGTCATCCTCGCCCCCATTTGAAATTACTCCCTTCCAATGGTTAATATTTCTCCTGTCTATGGACGGCATGATCGCCTTTTCTCTTCAGTCGGGAAGCAACGGAAATTCCATCTACGTCGAGGCCGGGGGCGTAAGGCTTCTCTTTGACGCAGGCATACCGGGGGTGGCTGCCATGACCAGGCTCAAGGCCTATGGAAGAGACATAAAAGAGGTCTGCGCACTTATGATCTCCCACGACCACTCAGACCACATCAGGTACGCCGGCGTCTATCAGAGAAAATTCGGCATCCCTGTCTACCTGACCCCCAAAACGCTGGATGCCGCCGTCGCACCCCTTGGCCGTCTGCAAGACGTCCGCATGTTCCTTACCGGAAGCGTCCTTCAGTTTGGCCCGGTGTCAGTCCGCACGATCCCCACAAGCCATGACGGGGCGGACGGGGTGGCGTTCGTGGTTTCACATGAGGGCAGGAAGCTTGGGATACTAACCGACCTCGGGCATCCCTTCGAAGGGCTTGGCGGACTCATATCCTCACTGGACGGGGTCTTCATCGAAAGCAACTATGATCCGGACATGCTCCGGTCCGGACCATATCCGGCATTTCTGAAAAAACGCATCCAGGGCCCGAAAGGCCATATCTCCAATATGGAGGCGGCGGAGCTTATCCGTGAACATGGAGCGCGCCTTAAGTGGGCCTGCCTTTCGCACCTGTCGGAGCAGAACAACCGGCCGGACATCGCACTTAAGACTCACCGCGCAACATACAGCGGCCTCCCTTTATATGCCGCAAGCCGGTACGTGGCATCACGTATCTTCAGGTTATAAAATTTTCATGGATACAGAAGCGGGAATTTTCCGGATATAGAAGAGGAAAAATGCGCGAAGAAAGATCGAACCTTGTTTACTCCACGGACGGGAGTTCAACAAAAGAGAAAAATCCGGGAAAGCCCGGCAGGGAAAACAAGACCTCCGCGGAAGGCGGGCCGTCATCCGGGCAAAAACAAAAACAAAAAGAAAAACAAAAACTGCATCTCAGGCTGGAGCGCAAAGGCAGGGGAGGCAAAACCGTTACGCTTGTATGCGGACTGAGTTCCATTGCAAGTAAAGACATGCCCGGCAACGGGATAACATCTCTTCTTAAGGAGATGAAAGCCCGCCTGGGCACGGGCGGAGCGGTTAAAGACGGCGTCCTGGAGCTGCAGGGCGACCACAGGGATGCAATTACAGCGCTGTTAAGGGAAAAGGGTCTGAAGATCTAGTGTTTCCCCCGCCTCCCGCTTCACTCCCCCCCTCTCCCGAAAGGAGAGGGCTTTTCTTTCTGGATGAGGACTGTCATTATTGGTGGGGCGGCCTTTGGCCGCCCCGCTTTGCCGCGGGAGGTGCTACCACTCTTCCCCTTCTCCTTCCTCCATTTCGCCCAACGTGGCCCCGCCTGCCTGCATGTCCTGGATTATCTGGTTGGAAAAACCATCCACGTCTTCCAGGTCGTCCCAACTTTCGAAGGCGCCGTTTTTATTGCGGTAGTCCACGAGGGCTTGGGCCTTTTTCCTGTCCAGCCCCTTTAATTTCGAAAGCTCCTCGACGCTCGCTGAATTAATGTCCACCTCTGTTTTAACTTGTCCTTTTGGCATCTCAATTGCCTCCTTCAGGGAAACAAAAAACTCCCTGCAAGCTTTTTTGATTTGTTTTTTGTTTTTTTGTTTTTACGACCAGGGCGCCCCTCCTTTTGCAGGAAAAAATTTTTTCAGGATGCGCCCGCCAAGCAAGAATAACCTCTCACAACCAAAGTATATCATCTGCCTCCCGAGCTTCAACCTTTCCGCTTCGTGGACAATTGACAGATATGGCCCTTTTTCATATACTCAGTTAATCAAAAAAATAAAAATAAAAATAAAAAATTTTCCTGTACAAGGAGGAAAACCACCCCCATGGATTTTGGAATAAAAAACAGGCTTTCAAAGATATTCAGCCCCAAAACCGGCAGGACGGTGATGCTGGCCGTCGACCACGGCTATTTTCAGGGCCCGACAACGGGGCTCAGGGACATGAAAAACATCATCCCGCTTGTCCCCCAGGCAGACTGTCTTTTTGTGACCAGGGGCATTCTCAGGACCTCTATCGACCCGGCAACAAAAACATCCATCTGCCTCAGGGTCTCGGGAGGCCCCAGCATTCTTGGAGAGCTGTCTAATGAGGACATAACCACATCCATGGAGGAGGCCCTCAGGCTGAACGCCTCCGGGGTGGGCATGTCCATATTCGTTGGGGCGAAAAACGAGGACAGGACCATCTCAAATCTGGGAAGGCTGATAAACGAGGCCCAGAGGTACGGCATGCCCGTGCTGGCCATAACCGCCGTGGGCAAGGAGATGGCCCGCGACGCGCGGTATCTTGGACTGGCATGCAGGATGGCTGCGGAGATAGGGGCGAACATCGTGAAGACCTATTATTGTGAGGACTTCCACAAGGTGGCGGAGGGATGCCCGGTGCCGATAGTCATTGCAGGAGGCAAGAAGCTGCCTGAGATGGAGGCGCTCCAGATGACAGAGGACGCCATAAGGGCCGGGGCCAGGGGCGTGGACATGGGCAGGAACATCTTCCAGAGCGACAGCCCGGCGGGAATGATAAAGGCGGTGAGGGCCATCGTGCACAAAGGGGCCACCGCCAGAGAGGCCTTCGATCTTTATCATGCAAGCAAGGGGGAAAGCGGGGGGAAAAGATCTTCCTCCGCGGAGGCCGTCGACGAAAGCATGGAAAAGGTTTAAGGGAGCATTTTTGATTTGAAGGTAGCGGTATATTACAGCAACAGCGACCTCCGTATGGAGGAGCGGCCCGTTCCCGCCATATCGGAAGACGAGATACTTGTAAGGATGAAGGCATCCGGCATCTGCGGGACTGACGTAATGCAATGGTACAGGCAGCAAAAGGCCCCCCGTGTCCTGGGACATGAGATGGCGGGGGAGATCGCTGAAGTTGGAAGCCGCGTGAAAGGACTCAAAAAAGGAGACAGGGTTTTCGTTTCCCACCATGTCCCCTGCTATGAATGCCATCACTGCAAGGCCTCCGATTATACCGCCTGCGAGGCGCTCCATACCGGCAATTATGAGCCGGGCGGGTTTTCCGAATACATACGCGTGCCCGCGCTGAACGTTAAATATGGCACCCTTCCGCTGCCCGGCAACGTGAGCTATGAAGAGGCGGCGATGATAGAGCCCCTGGCGTGCGTGGTTTCCGGGCAGGAGCGCGCAGAGATAAAAAACGGGCACACCGTCCTTGTTATCGGCTCCGGGGTCTCGGGGCTCCTGCATATACAGCTGGCCAAATTGAAAGGGGCGGCCGTCTTTGCCACGGACATAAGCGAATACCGCCTTGGCAAGGCCGCCGGGTTCATAGGGGCCGGCCATGTGTTCCATGCGGACAGGTATTCGGCGGATGAGCTTAAGAAAATGAACAACGGCAAACTCGCCGACCGCGTTATCGTATGCGCCGGGGCAACGCAGGCCGCACGGCAGGCGGTCTCCTCAGTGGACAGGAAGGGGACAGTCCTTTTTTTCGCCGTGCCGCGAGAGGACATAAGCATCCCCTCCATGAGGTTTTGGAGGGACGAGATCACTGTCACGTTCTCCTATGGGGCCGCGCCGGATGACCTGCGGACGGCGCTGTCGCTGATTGAAAAAGGCGGCGTGGACGCCAAAAAAATGGTCACCCACACCATAGCGCTTTCGGACATACAAAAAGGCTTTGCGCTGGCCGCAGGAGCGGCGGAATCCCTGAAAGTGGTCATCGTGCCGGACGCCGCGCAAAAAACCTCCAACTGATCCTTTCACAAAAAAGTAAAAAACGTCTTCGCCTACCAGATGAATCACCTTGCGGCAAGCTGCAGGGTATCTGTTATGAATTTTCAGTTAGTCATTCCGGCCAGAATTTTATTTAAAAAATCGGGCGGAATCTTTCTTAACGGAATCTTTCTTGCGAAGGATTCCCAGCGCGCCCAAGGGCGTAAGCCCGTTTTATTAAAATTTGCGGGAATGACAACATAAGGTTACCTGTAGCACGTTACGGAGAATTAAACAGTTAAAAATTCAAAAGGAGAATGGCCGTTCTGTTATAATTTTCAGACCAGCATGGAAGAATATCCCGAAGAAATAGAAAAACAACAAGAACCTGTTGGCGCCCAGAAGCCGCCCGTAAAGGCCGGCTGGATATGCCTGGCCGCCGCCTGGGCGCTTTTTCTAATACCAGTGCCCGGCCTAGGCATGATAGGATGGGCGCTCAATCTGGCGGCCTTCATCATCTCCATAATCAACATGGTGAAGGGGCGGGTCGGCGCGGGTGTGGCTCAGCTCGTTTGCGTGCTGGTCGTCTCTCCGCTGGTTTATTTTGTGGGCCTTGGGATATTGTGGTCTCACATGATGGCCCAACCGGAACACTACCACCGGATATTGCTTTAGGTCCGCACTCAACTTTAGTTCTTCCCTCTGGGAGAGGGGCCAGGGGTGAGGGGTTTGGAATGAATCACCCTGCGGCAAGCCGCAGGGTATCTGTTATGGATTTTCAGTTAGTCATTCCGGCTTGTCCGGAATCCCTCTTCGGCTTTCCGGAAGGATTCCCGGCACGCCCAAGGGCGTAAGCCCGTTTTATTAAAATTTGCGGGAATGACAATCGGAAGTTATGCTTGTAGCCAAATTAATAACACCAGTCGTCTATGAGACACTACAGCTAGGGGATGACTTTATTAAGCTGGTACTCCACGATGCCCGTGGCCCCGGCACGTTTCAGGTCCGGTATAAGGTCTCTTACCGTCCTTTCGTCTATGACAACGTCCAGGTCGTACCAACCCTTCCCGGTAAGCAGGGAGATTGTGGGGGAGTTCATGGAAGGCAGGCATTTGAGCACACGGTCCAATGCCTTGTCCGGCACGTTCATCTTCAGCCCCACCTTCTCCTCGGCCGCCAGGGCGCCCCTGAGCAGAAGCACCAGGTTTTCCATCTTCTGCTTTTTCCAGCGGTCCTTCCAGGATTTTCTGTTCGCGATGAAACGGGTGCTGGACTCTAGCATCGTATCCACAATGCGCAGGTTGTTCGCCCGCAGAGAGTTGCCCGTCTCGGTGAGTTCCACTATTGCATCGGCCAAGTGCGGGGGTTTCACTTCGGTTGCCCCCCAGGAAAACTCCACATCCGCCTTCACGCCGTTTTGCCTGAGATACCTCTTCGTGTAGCTGACAAGCTCCGTTGAGACCCGCTTGCCGTTCAGATCTTTAACTTTCTTTATGGGAGAATTCTGGGGCACCGCCACCACCCACCTCACCGGCTTCAGCCCCTCTTTTGCATATATAAGCTCCGCCACTTCCTGCACATCGGCGTTCTGTTCCAATATCCAGTCCTTGCCGGTCAGCCCGCAGTCCAGTATCCCTTTTTCCACGTATCCGGCCATCTCCTGCGCCCTTATGAGCATGGCCTCCACCTGCGGGTCGTCAAACGACGGATAATATGAACGGGAAGAGACGGATATGTGATAGCCCGCCTTCCTGAAAAGCTTCAGTGTGGATTCCTGGAGGCTCCCTTTGGGAAGCCCTATCTTAAGTTTCTTCTCAGCTGGCATGACCACTAAATTATCACAATCAGGATGTTTATTTCAATATACCCCTTTTTGAAACAGCCCAGTGGCAAACAGGGTGAGACTCACTAAGAGGAGCTAATGCCTCCGCCCCACACAAAAAATTTGTTTTATTTCAGCGCTTCCAGAAGCGGGTCGGGGACGCCGGCATCGGCAAACCCTTTTGCCCGGTAGAGGCAGCTGTCACACCTGCCGCAGGGGCGCCCTGAAGGCGACGGGTCGTAGCAGCTCCATGTAAGCGAATAATCCACTCCAAGTTCCAATCCCTTCCTGATGATCTCACCCTTTGTCATATGCAGGAGCGGGGCATGCACTTTGAACCTTATCCTGCCTTCCACGCCCGCCCTTGTGGCCAGGTTGGCCATCTGCTCAAACGCTGCAAGGTACTCCGGCCTGCAATCCGGATACCCGCTGTAATCCATTACGTTTGCGCCCATAAAGATGTCCGCAGCCTCCAGGGTCTCGGCCCAGGCCAGCGCGAAAGATAAAAACACGGTATTTCTGGCAGGCACATACGTAACGGGTATGGCCCCGGCGGCGGGGGCCTCACCTTTAGGCACTTCTATCGAGGATGTCAGCGCCGAGCCACCTATAAGGCCCATATCGAAGCTCATGAGCAGGTGCTCAACGATGCCAAGGCTCCGGGCCACAGCCCGCGCGGACTCCAGCTCCCTGGCGTGCCTCTGGCCATAACTGAAGCTGAGAGCGGAAGGTGTATAACCCTCCTGCCTGGCTATCGCGGCGGCGGTTGCCGAATCGAGTCCTCCGCTTAAAAGCACGACCGCCTTTTTTATGCCCTTGGCAGGGACTTTTTTATCTTCCACAGTTCGCTCGCTTTCCATTCTCATCAGTGGATATCGTCTCCATTGCCGGGCACGCCGTCAGGACCGGATGAAACAAGGGTAAAACCCGAATCCGTCACCTTGTAAACATAAGGGTTGCCCCAAGGGTCCAATGTGGGACCCACGTGCTCAAGCCCGGCCGGATACCTGCCGTTTTCCACCCGGTAGACTTCCACCCCGAACCGGAGCCTGTCTATCCCCGCGGAGGCTTCATATTGTTTGGAAACCACCGGATGCGCCTGATACCCGGCGTAGAAGGTGCCGGCTGACAGTAGGAAAAGAACAGCGAGTATCCCTTCCAGCAGAAACGGGGGCAGCTTCTTGCCTCCAGAGGCCGCCTTTGAAGGGACAGGCTCAGGCTTTTCACCCGTGGTCTTTTTGTCTATGAGCCCTTTTTCATAAAGCTCCAGGAGGGTCTTGGATATCCTGAAGCTGTCAGTGCCGCTGATACTGGCTATGGTGCTTACATCGTTTTCGCCATCAACCAGATCATAAATACTTTTCTCCAGCTCGTCCATTTCCCCTGGCTGAGCCTGCGTCTTTAAGAATATGCTCTCCAGGGTGATCTTGCCATCCACCGCGGACCATTCATCCAGTATCCGGAGGCCCTCCATCAGGATATGCTGCGTGTCAAGAGATATGGGGATGTCCTTGTCCATCGGGATGCCCTGGGGCTTGAACTCGTAATGGCCCTGCCGCCAGGTAAAAAGATAACTGATCAGCTCGGTGAACTGCTGCACAAGGGTGTCCCGCAGAGTTTCCCCCGAAATGGCGCCCATCTTTACCAGCGCATTTCCCAGCTTTGCCCCGGCTGCCTTCTGCTGGGCTAGGGCCGCATCGAGGTCTTTCTCCTTGATGAGCCCCTTTTTGAGCAGAAGCATGCCCATCCTGGATTCCGTCCGCCTGCTTGACTCGACAAAGACTATATTGCCTTCATAAAAAAGTATCCTGACGCGGTCAAAGCCCGCTTCCACCGTGAGGACGCCCGTTTTCCGCTGGTAATATATGAGCTGAAGGATGTCGGTGAGACCGAATTCCTTAAGTGTGCCTTCTAAAGCCATTCGCGTCCCTGCCTCCTTCTGATCCCGGCGAAAGACAGTATATATAGCAGGCCTATACCGGCCGCAGCCGCATAATTAAGCCATGCATGGTCCAGGGCCGCCAGGCCCACCGTGAACAGGGGGTTCAGGAGCGCCGCCATAAGAAAAAAGAGAAAACCCCAAAGCATAAGCATACCCTGCAAAATGTTGCCGCCATATATATAGGCTATTCCGGGAGGGGCAAACCCGAGGGCCCTTATCAGGGCGCTCCTCTTCAGCTGCCCTCCGTGGATCTTAAGGAGTCTTGCCACACGCTTCTTGGGATCCAGGACCTCGATCTTAACAAGACTGCGATAGCAGTCGCTGCACATCCTGCCCCAGTAAAGCTCCTTTTCGCATCTTTCACACAGGATCTTGCCGCACCTTGAACAACGGAAAGCCTTCACCCCGCCCTTTTTGACATAAAAAAGGAAAAATACGGCCAACAAAACCGCCGCGGGCGCAAGGAGGGGAGGATACAGGCCCACTGATGACACCTCAACGCCCCTGTGAATATTTTCAAACAGGGAATAGAAATCGCGCATGCCAAGCGACTCATCCATAACCTTGCCGCCTGGGGAATTTTCATTTCCCCCCGCCATGCTCATGAACCGGGAGACCCTAGCAGGGTCAATGCTTGCGGCCTGTTTATAAAGTTCGTCTCCTTTTTCGTAATCAAGCTGGTCCCTGCTGATCCGGGCCAGGTTGAAATACGCCGCCGCGCCGGGCCTTATGCCGGCAGAGGTCTGATAAAGCTGGCCGGCCTTGTCGGGCTCGCCCAGCAGATAATAACAGTTGCCCAGGTTGACATATGCGCGGGGGTCCTTCCTGACGTCGATCGCCGCGCTATAAGCGGCAATGGCATCCGAAAGCTCGCCCGCCCTGCCGGCAGCCAGCCCGTAGGAGAAAAGGCCGTCAAAATCCCTTCTGCCCCCAAGTGCGTCCAGGGCAAGCGAATTGTCCGTGCCCTCATTCACGGCTACCACCGCCCGCATTCCCGGAGTGGCCACATGGTAAACGCTCTCAGCCCAGCCGCTAAGGTATGGCACGAAGGCAAAAAATATCATTACCAGATATACGAGCACGCGGTCCCTTTTCTGAAAATACAGCCCAAGCAGGAGAAAAACAGAGGCAAGGAAAAAAATGGGGCCAAAAAAAGCCCCAATGGCCGGCACCAGGAAGAGGAAAAAATGTCTCCTGTCCTCGCTTATGTCATGCCTTAAAAGCGGGAATTCCTTTGACAGTCTAAGGGCCGCAGTGACGGCGAGGGAAATAAAAAAAGACCAGACAAGGGCAAAAGTGAGGAGGCCGGACAGATTCATGGCCCACCACCAGTTCCTGCCGTAAGCCTTGAAACCCTCAACGCCATAGTAGAGCCCGCTTAAAAGACCGTTCGGGAAATCCCTGAGGTCCATGGCTGCGAGACTGAAATATGCCGGGGGAAAATCGGGTGAGACACGGATGGCCTGCTCAAGGAGAGCGCCTGAATGGATGGGATCATTTGCCGCCCTTTCCATCAGCACATAAGAAAGCGGCTCGTTTTCCTTCAAGGAGGGGTCTTTGATCTTAAGCTGGCCATTGCCGGAAGCAATTGCCTGGACAGCTGGCAGGGCGGCAAAACAAAATGCGAGGATAACTAAAATTTTAACGGCATTCAAAAAAAACTTACGTCTTCTCACCGATTCTCCGTTCATCTCCTCTGATGAGTCTCTTTATATTGCCTGTATGCCGCATGATTATCAAGAGCGCAAGGGCGGCAGCCGTAAAGACCACGGGCCGCGATGCGCCAAAAAAGTATGAGACAGCAGGAAGGGCCGCGAAGGCCAGAAGCGCAGCCAGAGAAGAATACCTGGTAATAAAAGCTACCGAAAGCCATACGGCAACCGCAAAAACCCCGGACAGCGGAGAAAGGGCAGCCATCACGCCCAGACTCGTAGCCACGCCTTTTCCGCCTTTCAGCTTAAGGAAAATAGAAAAATTATGGCCCAGCACGGCGCAAAATCCCGCCATGCCCTGCCATGCGGCATCGAGACCCAAAAGCCTGGCGATGCACACCGCCGCCGCTCCTTTAAGGGAATCCCCAAGAAGGGTAAACAGCGCCGGCCATTTGCCCACGCTCCTGAGCACGTTGGTGGCCCCAATGTTGCCGCTGCCTGTTTTTCTGAGGTCGATGCCTTTAAGGCTTGCGGCCAAAAGACCAAAAGGGAGAGAACCCAGCAGGTAGCATGCGAGAAGGAAGGCAGGCTTCGCCATTTCGCCTAAACCGAGGATCTCCGGAAAGATATCGTGTATTTGACCCCGGAGAAGACCGCAAGCGCCAGGGCCACGTAAATGAGGACTGTGCCCAGATCGTGAAGCATTCCAAAATTCCTGCCGTCCAGAACAAGGCCCATGATCGCGATAAACTGAAAAACAGTCTTTACTTTCCCCCCCATCTCCGCGGGCATCACCATGCCTTTAGACAGGGCCACCACCCGTAGGGCCGTGACCAGAAATTCCCTGAGTATAAGGGCCGACGCCACCCAGACCGCAAGCTCTTCCATATAAACCAGGAGTATGAGCGCGGAGATGACAAGGAACTTGTCCGCGATGGGGTCCATCAGGATGCCGAATTTTGTAACGGTCCCCGTCTTCCTGGCCAGATAACCGTCAAACCAGTCCGTCATTGAGGCAAGCGCGAATATCCCCGCTCCGGCAACCGGATAATCGGGCGCCACGTACAGGAAAACAGGGATGACCAGCACCCTGCTTAACGTAAGGACAGTGGGCAGGTTAAGCTTTACTGTAGGAGTCGATGATGTCATCCCAGAGTCCTTTGGCCTTCAGTATGAATTCCACACATTCCCTTGCGGCCCCGCAGCCGCCCTTTGCCTTCGTTATCATGAGCGCGTGCCTTTTTGCCTCTTCGTGGGCGTCGGCAACGGCAACAGGAAGCCCGGCGCGCATTAATATGGGAATGTCCACGACATCATCGCCCACATACGCCGTTTCCATCGCCGGGAGGCCCAGCTTTTCAAGTAGAGCCTCATATGCCGGGGCCTTGTCGATGCAGCGCTGGTACACCTCCCTGATGCCAAGCTCACTGGCCCGCTTTTCAACTACCCTGGAGTACCTCCCCGTTATCAGCGCCACATCTATGCCCGCTCTCTGGAGCAGCTTTATCCCGTGCCCGTCCCTTACATTGAATTTCTTATACTCGCCTTCTGCTCCGTCCAGGATTATACCCCCGTCGGTGAGGACCCCGTCCACATCGAAGATAAGCAGCTTTATCAATTTGGCCCGCTCTTTAAGGCCCCTTGTGTTCACAGGCCCCACAGGTTTAGTCTGTTTTTTCAAGCGATGCCCTTTTTAAGGATATCGTGGATATGTATGACGCCCGCTCCCCTGCCGGTCTCATCAAGGACCGCAAGCGTCGTGATCGAATGGGCTTCCATGACGGCAAGCGCCCGCGCGGCCAGTTCCTCCGGCCTTATGAACTTGGGGGTCTTGCTCATCAACTCGCCGGCTTTCATATCTAAAAGCTCCTTGCCATGGCGCTCGATGGCCCGCCTCAGGTCCCCGTCCGTTATTACCCCCTGCACAACGCCCGAGCCGTCCGTAACGAGGGTCATGCCGAGCCTTTTGGATGACATCTCCACGATCACACCGGACATGGACGTGTCCGGAGAAACACATGGCATGTCCTTGCCGCATATCATGAGGTCCTTAACGGTAATAAGAAGCTTCTTTCCCAGGCTGCCGCCCGGATGGAGGCTTGCGAAATCCTCCTCCCTGAACCCTCTTTTCTTTATCAGCACGACGGCAAGTGCGTCCCCCATGGCGAGGGCGGCGGTTGTTGAAGCCGTTGGCACTATGCCCATGGGACAGGCCTCCTCCTTCACGCTTATGTCGATCATGGCGTCAGCCGCGCGGCATAGCGTGGAACCGCAATTGCCGCTCATTACCGCCAACTGCACATTGAAGCGTTTCAGATGGGGCAGAATGGCTATGAGCTCTTCCGTCTCCCCGCTGTTGGAGATCGCAAGCACGACGTCATTCCTCATGACCATCCCCAGGTCCCCGTGGATGGCCTCTGCCGGATGGAGAAAGAGCGAAGGGATGCCGACCGAGGAAAAGGTGGCGGCGATCTTTTTGCCCACGAGACCTGACTTGCCCATGCCGGTTATGACGACCCTGCCCTTGCAGTCATCTATCATGCGGACTGTCTTTAAAAAGCCCTCGTCCAGGGCGCCGGTAAGCGCAAGCAGGGCATCGGCCTCTACCTTAAGGACCCTTTCAGCCTCACGCAGCAGATTTTTACTGTCTTTCATGATCTCTAAAGCGCCTCTTTGATCCTCTTGAGAGCAACCAGGAATTCCCGGACATCGTCAAGGGCTATCATGTTGGGCCCATCGCAAAGGGCCTTCTCCGGTTCAGGATGCACTTCCATGAAGATGCCGTCAGCCCCCGCGGCCACCGCGGCCTTTGCCAGGGTGAGGGCAAATTCCCTCTGCCCGCCGGACCGTGAACCCTGCCCGCCCGGCAGCTGTACGCTGTGAGTGGCATCGAACACCACGGGGTACCCGAAAGCCTTCATGATGGGTATCCCCCGCATGTCCACGACAAGGTTATTATACCCGAAGGCCGAACCTCTTTCCGTGAGCATCAGGGAATGGTTGCCGGTTGAAGTGAACTTTTCCACCGCGTTTCCCATCTCCTGGGGAGACAAAAACTGCCCTTTCTTGATATTGCCCGGTTTCCCTGTGCGTGCTACGGCAAGTATCAGGTCGGTCTGCCTGGAAAGAAACGCCGGTATCTGAAGAGCGTCGAGCGCCTGCGCCGCGGCCTCCACCTCCGCCACCGAATGCACGTCCGAGATGACCGGCACGCCAAGGGCGGCTCTTGCGTCCGTAAGCACACGCAGTCCGCTATCCAGGCCGGGTCCCCTGAAGGAGGAAACAGAACTCCTGTTGGCCTTGTCATAGGAGCTTTTAAGGACGTACGGAAGCTCCAGGGAGGAACAAATCTCCTTGAGCCCAGCCGCGGTCTGGAAGACGACGTCCCGGCTTTCTATTACACAAGGGCCGGCGATTATCATAAGCGGGCCGCCCCCGCCTATCTCCTCAGAGAGGATTTTTACCTTTTTTGTTTTTGTTCCTGTCTTCATCGGGCTTTTTGTTTCCGTTTTTGCTCTTGTTTTTATCTTTGTTCTTTTCTTCCGGTCTTCCATCGCCTCCGGCTAATCCGGCCTTCCCGGACAATTTTTCCTCGCTGGAAAGCGGGAAAAGCGAGCGTTTCTCCTTAAGGGCCGCCCCGATGAAGGCCCTGAAAAGGGGATGGGGCTCCGTTGGACGCGACTTGAACTCCGGGTGGAACTGGCACCCCAGGAACCATGGGTGTCCCGGCATCTCCACTATCTCGACAAGCTCGCCGTCCGGGCTCGTGCCGCTTATCACCAGACCGCTGCCGCCCAGGACTTCCCTGTATTTATTGTTGAACTCATAGCGGTGCCTGTGCCTCTCCGATAATTCCCTTACACCGTAGGCCGTGAACGCCTTCGTTTCCTCCTTGAGAACGCAGGGATAAGCGCCAAGACGCATCGTGCCTCCAAGGTCAGAGTTCAAGTCCCTTATCTCGAAACTGCCCTTCCTGAAATTGAACCACTTTTCCATAAGATATATGATGGGCTCCGGGCAGCTGGGGTCAAATTCGGTGCTGTTTGCCTTGAGCCCGCATACGTTTCTCGCGTACTCTATGACCGCGCACTGCATGCCCAGGCAAATGCCGAAAAAAGGAATCCTTTTTTCGCGGGCAAACCGTATGGCCTCTATCTTGCCCTCTATGCCACGGTAACCGAACCCGCCCGGCACCAGGATGCCGTCGACCTCCGAGAGGAATTTTTCCGGGCCGTGGGCCTCTATCTCTTCGGAATCCACCCATTCTATGTGCACTGAAGCCTTGTTGGCAATGCCGCCATGGGTAAGTGCCTCCGTGAGGCTCTTGTAGGAGTCCTTCAGCCCTATATACTTTCCAACAACCGCTATGGACACGCGGCCTTCCGGCTCCTTCATGTTTGCGACCACCCGGCTCCAGACATCAAGCTCCGGCTTTCTGTCCGGAAGCCCCAGGCGCTTGGTCACGCAGGCCGAAAGACCCTCTTTCTCAAGCATCAGGGGCACTTCATATATGTGCTCAACGTCTTCGGCCGCCAGCACGAATTCCTGGTCCACGTTGGTGAAAAGGGCTATCTTCTTTTTCATGCCGTCGGGCAGGGGGCGGTCCGTCCGGCACAAAAGCATATCCGGCTGGATACCTATCTCCCTCAGTTTCATCACGCTGTGCTGCGTGGGTTTGGTCTTGAGCTCTCCCGCGGCCCCGATATAGGGCACCAGGGTCAGGTGCATGTAGAAAACGTTCTCCTTGCCTACGTCGTAGCGCATCTGCCTTATGGCCTCGAGGAAGGGCTGCCCCTCGATGTCGCCCACAGTGCCGCCTATCTCGACAAGCACAACGTCATAGTCCCCGGCCACCGCCTTTATCGCCTGTTTTATCTCGTCCGTTATGTGCGGCACGACCTGAACGGTGTCGCCCAGATAGTCTCCGCGCCTCTCCTTCGAGATGACGTTGTAATATATTTTCCCGCTCGTAAAGTTGTTGCCCTTGGAGGTCCTGGCGTGAGTGAACCTCTCGTAATGGCCCAGGTCCAGGTCCGTTTCCGCTCCGTCGTCCGTTACAAAGACCTCGCCATGCTGAAATGGGGAGAGAGTGCCAGGGTCCACGTTTATATACGGGTCCAGCTTCTGAAGGGTGACTTTCAGTCCCATGCTCTCAAGGATAGCGCCAGTGGCGGCCGCCGCTATTCCTTTGCCCAGCGCTGAGACCACACCTCCGGTTACGAATATGAACTTAGCCATTTTTCCACCCTCTCAAGGTCTTCCGGGGTATCCACCCCTATGGAGTCAAACTCGCTTTCTTTCACTTTTATGACCATTCCGTTTTCAAGCGCCCGGAGCTGCTCAAGCTTTTCGGTCTGCTCAAGCATGGTTGGCCTGAGCCCCGAAAGCCTGAAGAGACTTTCCCTGCGATAGGCGTACATGCCTATATGTTTATAGGCGGCCGGCAGAAAGCCTTGCCCTCCGTCCCTCGGGAACGGAATGGGCGAGCGCGAAAAATAAAGAGCGCGTCCGGTCTGGTCAAAGACCGCCTTTACGACATTGGGGTCGCGGAACTCTTCCACATCCTCTATGCGGTGGACCAGCGTTCCGATATCGGCCGAGGCATCGGCCATGAGCATTATAACATCATCGATCATTTCCGGTCTTATGAGCGGCTCATCCCCCTGGAGATTCACTATTATTCCGGCCCCGGATCCCTTCGCGGCCTCGGCCACCCTGTCGGTGCCGGAAGGGTGCTCCTTTGATGTCATGACCGCATGAGCGCCCCAGGAGCGGGCGGCCTCCAGTATCTCCTTGCTGTCGGTGGCTATTATGATTTCCCTGACAAGGCGGCTGCTTTTGGCTTTTTCAAAGACATGCTGCAGAAGGGGCCTGTTTTTAAGGGGTGCGAGGGCTTTGCCGGGGAAGCGGCTTGAAAGATACCTGGCAGGGATAATCACCACTGCGTCCATATCCAGCTATTATAAAAAACCCGGCACAATTAAGACAAGGACGACCGGACAGAATTGTGCCCCTTGAACAGTAAATGGATAGCGAGCGGCAAGTGAGCGAACTATGCCAAATAAAAAAAGTCCCTGCATTCGATGCCGCAGGCATAAAAAGCCAGATACGGCGGTTTTCGCTATTCGGACATAGTGGTGTTTTCCGCCTTAACAGGCGAAGCATGGAGGGACGAACTGCCTGAGCCCATCGCGATGAGGGTTATCCCCAGCACTATGACGACTATCCCGGACCACCGCAGCCAGGAAATCTCCTCTTTCAGAAAGATCTTTGCCAGGAAGGCCGCAGCAACGTAGGAAAAAGCGGTCAAGGGCATTACAAAGCTCAGGTCCGCCTGGGAAAGGGAGATAAGATACAGGAAGAAAAAGCAGGCCAGAAGAGCGGTGCCGATAACTATATACGGGGTTGTGATAACAGTGCCGAACCAGCCTAGCCACTGCGAAGGCTCCCGCCAATTTATGTCCCCTATCCTTCTCATGCCGTAGCTCAAAAAGGTCTCGCCAACCGCGGCGCAAAGCGCCGCTATAAGGATTATGCCAATTGTCTTCATGGGATATAAGTTTTTAAAAAAACAAAAACTCCTCTCTGGCTATTTTTAAAATTTTATACCATCGGGAATATCTTTGAAACCCGCCAGGGTGATCCCGCCCGAGCCGGCGAGCATTTTCACCTTTGCGGACAGGACCGCATCCAGCTCCCTTGCCCCCCCGGGCGTGGAGAGGTCCGGATGGAGAAAGACCTCTGCAACGGGCCCCCTCACCCGCGGGATCAGCTTTAAAAAAAAGTCCTCGCAAACATGCCCGGTGTGCGAGAGCCCATAGGTGTTTGCAAAATGGAAAAACCCCATCGGGCAGGCGGCCCTGACATTAAAAACCTCCAGGGCCTTGAAGGCGGCCCATTCGTGGCACCTGGAGGCCCATTTTAAAAATCCGTCAAAAGTTAAGGGTCCCAGGGGCCCTGGGGGCATTCTCATCCATTTAATGTCCCTTTTCCGGGCGGCCTTGCTCAGGATAGCAAAAAGGACCGGGTGGGCATGCAGGTGGTGGTGGGAGTCCACATGCGAGGGCTGTATCCCCGCTCTCTGGAGGCGGTCAAACTGCGCCTCGATCTCGGCCTCTATCTGCCCCGAAAGAACCTTTCTTTGCGTCCAGTACTTAAGGCCTGCCTTTGCCGGGTTTTCCTCAAAAAAACCTCTTTTGTCCACAAGCCCCGGTATCTCTGAATGAGGCAGCACCGAACGTCCGTCACAGAAGGTGGCATGGAGGCCCACCGAAAGACCGGGAAGTTTGCCGGCAAGCTCTACCGCTTCCCCGAATGCCTCACCCCCGGCCATGATGCTTGCCGAATTCAAGACCCCCAGACGGTGGGCCTTCTCTATTGCGGCGTTCACGGACGGGCTTTTGCCCAGGTCATCGGCATTGATCACAAGGCAGGTTTTTTGTTTTTTCTCACCCATAAAGACCGCTTAAACCTGTGGTGTTTCATTAATAACCTTCATTAAGTCTTGTCATTCCGGCTTGTCCGGGATCTTTCTTTAAGAAGGATTCCCGACGCGCTTCATTTGCGGGAATGACAAGGATTTATGTCTAATTATTTATGAAACACTATATTAGGAAAAGCCATATTTTTGTCCTTCATGGCCGCAAAGGGCCCGTCTGCTTCCGGGACAGTCGTCTCTATTTGGCTTTTTCAATTTCCTTTCTCCTGGCCATGAAGGACAAAAACTCCTTGCCTTCCCTGGCCCTGCGCTTCAGGACCTGCCGGTCGGAGAGCATCTCCTTGAGAATGCGCAGCACGGGGCGCGGCCTGAAATAGAACCGCCTGTAAAACCTCTCCACATTCTCGAATATTTCTTCTTTTGGCAGATTAGGGTAAGAGAGGGCGCCGGTCTGGATGCCATCATTCACAAGCCCGCTTTCGGCCATTCTGAGCCACCCTTCCTTCATGGCCTGGCGGTAAAGCTCAGTGCCGGGGTATGGCGCGGCGAGGGACACCTGTATGCTGTAAGGGTCTATCTCCTTTGCAAACCTGATGGTCTCTTCCATCGTTTCCGCCGTCTCCCCTGGAAGCCCCAGTATGAAGCACGCGTGAAGGAGTATGCCAAGCTCCCTGGCATCCTTTACGAATTTCCTTGCCCCCTCCACCGTGATGCCTTTTTTTATGTTATTGAGTATCTTCTGGTTGGCGGACTCAAAACCCACCACCAGTAGCCTGAGCCCGTTTTCCTTAAGTACCTTGAGTGTATTGTAAGGAACGGCCGCCCGGGCCGTGGCCGACCACTTTATCCCAAGGGGGCCAATTTTCCTTGCTATCTCCTCAGCGCGGGCAGGGTCCCCGGTGAAGGAGATCG
>JAJYJB010000111.1:4667-5666 GCA_021789735.1 Nitrospirota bacterium | reverse complement strand
TGGACGTTGGGCTTTTTCTGCTCGGCATCATCGGTGAATTCCTCGCTTGCCATGGTGACACCGTGTATCCCGTCGCGCCCGGTCTTCGAGCCCACATATATGACAGGGTTCCCGGTCCCGGAGGCGTATCCTTTGAATATCTTTTCCCTCTTGACTATGCCCAGGTTGAAGACGTTTACCAGGATGTTGCCCCCATAGCACGGATGGAAATATACTTCCCCGCCCACGGTGGGAACCCCTATGCAGTTGCCGTAACCGGCTATGCCGGAGACCACGCCCGACAGCAGGCGCCGCTGAAGCGGGTCCTCAAGAGGGCCGAACCTGAGGGAGTTGAGGCTGGCCACAGGCCTGGCCCCCATGGTGAAAATGTCCCTGAGTATCCCCCCCACACCCGTCGCGGCCCCCTGGTATGGCTCGATGAACGAGGGGTGGTTGTGCGACTCCATCTTGAACACGGCGCACAGTCCTCCGCCGATGTCTATGACCCCGGCATTTTCTCCGGGGCCCTGCACCACCCACGGGGCCGACGTCGGGAAGTTCCTGAAATGGAGCCTGGAACTCTTGTAGGAGCAGTGCTCGCTCCACATGACGGAGAAGATGCCCAGTTCGGTAAATGTGGGCGCCCGGCCAAGGATTTCCAGGATCTTGGCGTATTCACCGGCCGTAAGGCCATGTTCCTTTATGAGAGATTCGTTTATTTCCGGTTCTTTCAATCGAGATGGACCCACACGCATCAGATCAAATCAAATTAAAAATCTGGAAATGGTCTCTGGACCTCGTCTATTTTATCATAGGGGCGGGTTTAAAAGTAAACCTGAGCAAGGCAAGAAATTCTGTCCGCTACTGAGGGTAGATGAAAGGGTTCCCGGTGAGGACGCCATTGAATTTAAGGGCCCGCCCGGTAAGCTCAAAGACCGCCATGCCGCGCTCGTGGTCTTTTTTTCCGTTTTTGCTCCAAACGCCGTCCCACTGGACATTCACGGTCACTCCCTTGGCGCC
>JAJYJB010000111.1:0-4657 GCA_021789735.1 Nitrospirota bacterium | reverse complement strand
CCCCATCGCCTTGCTGACCCAACTCGACGCCGCGCTTCAGGCCTTTTTCCACGTCTTCGCGCCACACGTCGTCGCCATGGACATGCACGGTGCCTCCCTTGGCGCCAACGTTAATCCACCTGGTAGTGAAGGTAAGCTTTACGGTATCGAACCGGTCAAGGTTCGGGATGATCTCAGCATAGCCCTTTTCCGTACTGACCGCTTTTATCGCCGCGGCATCCTTTGCGGCGTAGCCTTTCCGCAGGGCCTGGACTATGCCGTTTGCCTTGTTGAAATAGACCGCGCCTTCAGGGACCGGCTTGATCTGCTTTTTGGAGCAGCCCGCGGCAAGCGCCAGGAAGCAGGCGAACAGGGCCACCGTCAGAAAGCGCATCATTGAAATTCGCTGGTTATTAAATTCTTTCAAAAAATCCCGCCATATCAAAAAAATTATTTTGTTTTTTTGCTTTTCCGCCCGTGCGGGGACCGCCCGCACGTTCTAGTATATATCATTATCCATATGCAGGGCCTGCTGGTCAACCCGCTCATTGCCACAGGCCGGCCACTAAAGGATCCAGCCTCATTTCCCGCCATTTTCTTTTTCTTTGACCTTAAGGGCGAAGCCGTACATGTCGTGGCACATTCTGAGCCTGGTAGTATAGACCTTCCTTGCGCTGTCCTCCAGGCAGCCCAGCTGCGTCTTCAGTGCGTCTGCCAGCCCGATTCGGGTTTTGAGCTGGCTTTTTGAAAGGGCCATGCTTGCAGTCGTCGCCTGGCAGACATCATTGAATTCCCTTATCCATTCGTTCTGCGCGGAGCTGCCGGAGCCAGGCATGGCACCCGCCGCTAAAGCGGGGCCTGAAAGCAGTACTACGAAAAAGGCCGACATTATGGTCTTTTTCATTCGCCCGGTCACCTCCAATTTGTCATGCCCTGATGGCACCTGCCGCAGTCTTCCAGGGGGAACGCGACCTTGCCGTGGCATACCCCGCAAAACTTTCCATCGAAATAGGACCCCATTCTGTTTTGTGCCTCCGTCCTGTTTTTTATGTCGAATATGTCCGGATGGCAATTGTTGCAGCCCAGCCACCGCGTATGGACTTTGTGCGGGAACACGGCCGGGGGCACGTAATCCCAGGCCGCCCTGAGCGTAAGTGTCCGGTCGAACGGGAACTCCTGCGGTCTTATTGTCAGATAATCGGCGGGTTTTATTAGTTTTTCTTCAATTGCCAGGTTCCAGTCGATCCCGTTGCCGTGGGACGCCCTGGGCAGTCCGCGCGTCTTTTTTGCGAACTCTTCGGCGCTGGGCCCTTTTCCCCCGTTATGGCAGCGGCCGCAGTCGGCGATGCTGAACGCCGTCCTGCCGTTGTGGCATGCGCCGCAATATTTCCCCTCCACGTTGTCTTCCATGGTTATGCCGGTCGTTCCGGCCTTGAAATTTATCTGCAGCTCGAAATGGCACACACGGCAGGTGTAACGGAGCCTGTGCGCCCAATGCGAGAAGATGACCGGTTTTGCACCCGCGGGCCTCATTATGATATTCCCGTAAGACTGGGGGGGCGGGTCTGGCGGGAAGTTGAAGTTTTGCGGGCCCATGGCCGCACCGCGCGGGGACCGCAGGAGCAAAAGCAGAAGAAAAAGAAAAAGGAAAGGAAAAGAACGCGCGAGCGCCGCCCTTGCCCGCCTGCGCGGTGGGTTATGCCGGCAGGTAAAAGATCTTATTTGGGGGCGGATCTGTGGCACCGGGCGCATTCTATGAGAGGAAAGGCGACCTTTCCGTGGCACGCTCCGCAATACTTGCCGTCAAAGTTATCGGTCATGGTCATACGGTCCCCGTTTTCCCCAATGCTGAATATCTCCGGATGGCAGAGCTCGCAGCCGCTCCAGTCCATATGCTTCTTGTGAGAGAATATGACCTTGGGCATCCCTTTTATTTTTGGGATTATGGATTCGTCGGAAGGTACAGGGAAATCCGGCCTTCTTGCCGAAACGCCGTTTATGAAATCGATCAGATGGATTTTCCCCTCTGCCTCGGCTTTTTCCCAATCTATGCCGTTGCCGAACATTTCCTTGGGGAAGTTGGCCGTAAACGAGCTGAAATCATAGTCCTGCTGCGGCCTCTTGCCCTCCGAATGGCATTTATCGCAGCGGCGCGCCTCATCGGAGGATATCCAGCCGCGGGGGGAGAGTGACGGCCCACATGCCTTGAATATCGCTTTTCCCCTGAATAGCATCTTTCCGTTATGGCATGTGCCGCAATAAAATCCCTTCTCGTTGTCCCTGGCAGTTATCCCGGTGGCCCCGGCCTTCATCGCAAAACCGATGTCTACGTGGCAGAGGCGGCAGGTGTATATGGCGCGGTGCAGCCAGTGAGGGAAAACGACGGCTGCCAGCCCATTGTATTCGGAATAGTTGTTTATGACAACGGTGCCGTACTCCTCGGGCAGGGGCCTTCTCTTGAAGGTCCCATCGCCGTGCTGCGCAAGCGCGGCGCCGGGAAGAAGAAAAAGGATGACGGCTATCAGTGGCAATGGCCAAAACAGCCTTCTCATCATTCCGCAAGCATTATACGTCCTGTAGACCCCGGTTTCAAGAAAAAAAGGGCCTGTTGTCAATGCCAAATAGAAATGTCCTGTTGGTTAATACGCATAAGCCCACCAGTTCTTCTTTGGTCTGATGCCCAATTTGTTCCAGGGGTGGGTGGTCTTTTGGGGAGCACCCTCCCGCCGTACCTTTGGCTTTACCCGCTTTACGGGTCTTGGGGTCTGCCTGATCTCGGTATACCTGAGACTCCTGCCCGCTGCTTTTATCAGGAGCTTGCCGTCGATCCGTTTTTGGAATTCGACATGAGTTGCGTCTACCGGCTCCTCTATTTGGAAAAGCTTCCCATTTAAGGGAACTGTATTGTCGTTTTTCACCACCCTGTTTATTTTTATGCAGAGGAAATCGTCTATATCCAGGTCCTTGGGCAACGGCAGGTGCATATCCGCCCTGCATGCCGCAGCTACCTTGAATTTCTTGTTAAAAGCGGGCAGGAAGCTCTTAAGAAAAGTGTTTGCCTCCTCCTGGCTGGCTATACCTCTTAATCTCATCTCCTTTACAAGCCTGTCCTGAAGCGTACCAAAGAGCCTCTCCACACGGCCCTTTGCCTGGGGCGAGTTGGCATGGATGACTTCCACCCCAAGCTCATTTAACGCCCTCTCAAACTGGCTCATTGGCCTGTCCTCGATTTCATCCCCTTCAATCGGTTTAGTCGATTTATAGGTCGTGTGCTTATCTGTATATATGCTGTGCGGAAGCCCGTATTTCTTTATATATCTTTTAAAGCTGTCCATCGCAGGGATAGTGCCCTCGTGGTCATAAAACCGGCCAAACACATTTCCGGTTGCGTCGTCTATATAGCCCATGAGTACCATCTTGGGTCCTCTTCCTTCAAGCCAGTCATGATGGCTGCCGTCCATCTGAACCATTTGTCCGAAACACTCTTTGCGCTCCCTGCGCCGCCTGTGGACCGAACCCTTCCTCTTTCGGCTCCAAAGACCCTCTTCAACCAGCCACTTTCTAAGCGTCTCCCGGCCTATCTCGATCCCTTCCCGTTCTTTGAGCTTTTCAATGGCGAGGGTCGGGCCAAAACCCATATAGACCTCTTTATAAGAAAAAAGCGCCTTGGCCTTTACTTCCGGCTCTATTAACCGGTTGGACGGTTTGCCCCTGGACTTGTGGACTATGCCTGCTTCTCCTTCCGTCCGTATTCCCCTTACAAGCCGCCTTACCTGCCTTTCTGAAATACCTAAGACCTCTGCCGCCATTGCCTGCGTTATCTGCCCTGAGATCGCATCCTGCACTATCTTGAGCTTTTTCAGCTCCCGCCTGCTCATTGAGATAATGTCCCTTTCCAGCACGATTCCCTCCTTCAAAAGAGGAAATCATAACCCCTCTATAGGACATTTCTATTTGGTTAATATAGGACATTATCATTTGGCGGTTACAGAAAAAAAGGGCCTGTAAGGGGTAAAAGGGAAAAACAAATAAACAGTTTTTTTAAGCGTCAAGGGTCTGTTATCCTATATAAGTAGCGGGAGGCGTTGATTTTGAGGCCCGAAGAGGCGATAAGCGGCATCCATGAGCTTTTTCTGAAGCTGGCCGATGCTTTGGAGCTTGAACGGAAAAGTTCGCTTTGCTCGCGCGCCGTTTTCCTGGAAGATGCGGGCCGGATCATCCGGGACGTGCGCGGACATCAGCAGGGCCTTGCTTCAAGGCTCACGGGGACCGGTAAAAAGGCAAAAGACCCCGCTCTTTCAAATTATGCCTCCATCCCCGGACATATCGACAGGATTTGCGAACATATGGAGAGCGTGAACAAGGCGCTCAGCTCCCGGTGTATGGAAGGGGTCCGGTTCAGCGAGAAGGCGGCGGATGAGGTTGATTATCTTTTTGGAGAGCTGGAGGGCATCCTCTCAAACACTTCCGGCCTGCTTGCGGGCGGAAGGGGCAACATCGTCCTTGTCCGGCGTATAACACAGGCGGAGCTTGCTTTTTCCGAAAGCGCCGGCAGGTTCACTGTGCTCCATGATGAGCGCGTCGCCCACGGGATATGCCTTCCGAGGGCTTCTTCTCTTTATATGGAGATGCTTGATTCCTTCAGGGCAATCGCGTGGCATTCAAAGGAGATAGCGCA
>JAJYJB010000028.1 GCA_021789735.1 Nitrospirota bacterium | reverse complement strand
TTTTGTCCCTTACCCTTTTCGAGAAGATGCCCTTGCAGCAAGCATTTTCAGCTATAGGAGAAGAAACAAATATGCTCGAAATCAAAAACCAGTTGAATTTATTCACTTCTTAACCGGACACTAGTGATAATTACCATTAAAATTCAAGTGCTTCCTTGTGTGTTATGGGTTCAGTTTTTACCGGCGCTCACCATTTAGTCGAGTGGCGCGGGGGAATCTCACCCCCACGCTCTCACAAATCCGGACGTGACAGTCTCCCGTCATCCGGCTTCTATCGTCCAGCCTACGGTCTAAAACCCTTTTCCCAATGTGCAAACAGCCCAGGCTGCTGACGAGCTATCCGTCTCAGCCAGTGTGCCGCCCGCCGCTGGTGGAATCTAAACCTTTTGTACTTCCTCCTTGCCCATCGTATGAGGATGCGATTAAACACACTGAAGACTCGGTAAAGTGCGGATTTGTAGTACTGCCCATAGTAATTTATCCAGCCTCGAAGAATTGGATTACTGATACGTGCCAAGTCTCCAAGGCTTGTGCCACTGCGCAAGTGAAAACGCCAACCCCTCATCTCGCAATGCATTTTCTTGGCGGCCTTCCTACTTACAGCCGGGCTGAAACAAACAAAGCGTCTTCCAAACCGATTTTGCGCCTTCCTCGGCGAAAAAGAATATCCGAGGAACACAAATGACTCGTTTGGATAACCGTACCGCCTGTTATCATCCTTACAATAGACAATTCTCGTCTTCTCAGGATGAAGTTCCAGCTTGCATTGTAATAACCGCTCTTGAATGCGCATTTTGATAAGTTCGGCTTGCTTTTCGCTGTTGCAGTGCACGATTAGGTGAGTAGGCCGGGGGAATTGCACCCCCAGCCCCTCTCAGAACCGGACGTGAACCTCTCAGCTCATCCGGCTCCCATCATCCACCGCTGGAAGTATTCCCATCTGCCAGTGTGCAAAAAGCCGCGGCTCTCGCCGGGCTACCCGGCCCAGCCACCGCTCCGCATTTCTGCGATGTTCCCTAAATCGTCTATACTTCCTGCGCACCCAAAGCACAAGCGCACTATTCAGATATCTGAGAGCCGCATAGAGGTGCGACTTATAGAATCGCCCATAGTAATTAATCCACCCCCGAATGATTTGGTTGAATATCCGGGAAAGGTCTTCAATAGACTTGTCCGGCTTAAGATGCATGCGCCAGTCATGGATTTCGCCACGCAACTTTTTGCTGGCCTGATTGCTTATTGCCGGCAGAAAACTGACAAAATACTTTCCCCACCTGTTCTTTGCCCTGCGCGGACGGAAGGTATATCCCAGAAAATCAAACGAGGTCTCCGGGTGTTTCCCTTTCCGGTCGTCATCCTTGCAATAAACGATTCTCGTCTTGTCAGGATGTAACTCAAGCCCACATTCGGCAAAGCGTTCAATTAGGCGTTGCAGTATTTGTTCAGCCTCTTCCTTGCTTCGGCAGTGAACCAGCCCATCATCCGCGTAGCGAGCCCATGGCAACTGAGGGGCATTCTTGCTCATCCATCTATCGAAGGCATAATGGAGAAACAGATTCGCCAGCAGGGGGCTTGCTACCCCACCCTGCGGGGTTCCCTTTGTCCTTCCAATGAGTTCCCCTTCCTCGGTCTGCAACGGAGCTTTGAGCCATCTTTCGATATAAAGAATGACCCATTTACATTCCGTGTGCCTGCGCACAGCACGCATAAGCAGTTCATGTTCGATATTGTCGAACAACCCCCGAATGTCAAACTCCAAAACCCAGTCAAAGCGCCAACAGCGCTTTCGCGTTTCTTCAAGCGCGTCATGCGCAGACTTGCCGGGGCGGTAGCCATAGGAATCCTTGTGAAAGTGGGGTTCCACCAACGGCTCAAGAAAACTTTTGACCACCATCTGGGCTATTCTGTCGGCTACCGTCGGCACTCCCAGTATCCTCGTTCCTCCGCTTTTCTTCGGTATAGGCACAGCCTTTACCGCTGGCGGAAAGTACGATCCTGAGGACATCCTGTTCCAGAGTTTGTACAGGTTGTTTTTCAAATCCATGTCAAACTCTTCCAGAGATACCTCATCGACACCGGCCGCGCCATGGTTCGCCTTCACCTTCTTATAGGCTTCCCAGACTGCTTGCTTGGATATCGCAAACGGCTTTGCTTCTTCCATAGACTCCTCCCATTTCTGGTTGGTCAATATCAAAAGCTGGATGACCCGGGGCCTTCGCTCCACTCCCATTACAGGAGCTTCCTCACTACTACACCCCGGTCCGCCCCTGTGCCCTGCCTCGGTACTCTAATCCTCACGGGTCCTCCGCTTGGATTTCTCCCTTTGCATCAGGGCGACAGGTTCCCACGTTCCGCGCATAAGCCTATGTCAAATTCACGCCGCCTTCATGCCGGTCGCCATCTGGGCAGTAAACAGGTTCCCCCCAGACTCATCCTAGGTTAACGACACCCCCCTGGTTTTGACGACATCCCTACGCTTTCGACAATTTATCAGCGGTTCACTGGTGTTCGTCTCTTTGACATCCACCTGATTCCATCAAGCGGAACCTTTTCCCCCAACACTCACCACCATGGCTCTTAACCACAGCAGCTTGGGGTGGTTTGAAGCCTCCCCCTGCAGGGCGGCTCCGGAGGGCCTGCCTCCATCTCGCGCGCAGCACGGCTTCGAAAGGAGCACATCTACAACATTTCCATTCCTCCTTCCTCGCCTTCGTGGCGTACCATCATCAGCGTAGCGCTCAAACGGGAAAGTTGGATAATTGCTTTTCATCCACTCGTCAAAAGCATAATGGAGAAAAAGATTCGCCAGCAGAGGACTGGCCACACCCCCTTGGGGAGTGCCCTTGTCCCGATTTACAAGTGTCCCGTCTTCCATTTGCGCGGGAGCTTTAAGCCACCGCTCAATGTATAAAAGAATCCACTTGCAGTCCGTATGCTTCCTAACAGCGCGCATAACGAGGTCATGATTCAGATTGTCAAAGAACCCTTTGATATCCAAATCTATAACCCAGTCATAACGCCAGCATCTCTGCCGCGCCACTCCTACCGCTTCAATCGCTGATTTGCTGGGCCTGTATCCATAGGAGTCTGAATGGAAATGCGATTCCACTTTTGGCTCCAGATACAGCTTTACCACCATCTGTGCAATCCGGTCAGATACCGTCGGTATGCCTAGAGGTCTTTTGCCTCCGCTGTCCTTTGGTATCTCCACGGTCCGCACCGGTGGAGGAAAGTAACTGCCCGACGACATCCGATTCCAGAGCTTGTAAAGATTCCCCTTAAGGTTCTTCTCAAACTCAGCAATCGATACTCCGTCTACTCCGGCAGCACCTCCATTTGCCTTTACCCGCTTAAAGGCATCCCATACGACCTGCTTGGAAATACTAAACGGCTTTGCTTTACCCAATGATTCCTCCCACATATGGTTGACCATTAAATAAAGCTGGACAATGCAGTCCCTTCGCTCTGGTTCCATTACAAACCTTCATCGCTAATACAGACTGCTCCGCCACTGTGCCCCGCATCGGTACTCTCATCCTCGTGGGGCCTCCACTTGGATTTCTCCCTTGGCATCGGGGCGACAGCTTCCCACGTTCCACACAAAAGCCTGAACCAGATTCATGCCACCTTTATGCCGGACACCATCCAGGCAGTAAACAGGCCGCCTCCTGAATTTTTCTTTCTTTCCTGACGTCCAGTATGTCGTCAGTTTCGATGTCATCTGAGTTACGTTTCGGCACCTCATCAGTGGTTGGCTTGCGCTCACCTCTCTGGTTCATACCTGACACAATTACATTGTGCCTTTTCCTTAACGCTCACCACACTGGCTCTTTACCAGTGCAGCTTAAGGTGGTTTGTAGCCTGCACCTGTATGCCGGCTACGAGGGGCCTGCCCTCATCTTTTGTGCAGCACGGCTTTTGAAAGAAGAACTCTACATCTCGCTTCTCCTTTCTCGCCTATCGTGGCGCACATACGGGTTGTAACATGCGTCCTGCCAGGATTGAGCACATGCCCAGTTACAGGGCGAATTATTGTATCCGCTCAATGGTATCGGTAAGCAAGACTCGAAGGGGCAACGAATAGTTCTTGAAAATTGAAATTGCCGAGGGTTTCCGAAAGTACACATCACTATGCGGAATAAAGGACGGCTGGCGCTGGGGCATGAGTTGTTTAAAAAAAAATGTTTTATGAACTATTTATGCGGCCAATATAATGGCCCAGCGGATTATTATGAGACTGGCAGGGCTTTTTTTAAAAAGCCTAAGCCGGAAAGGAGCTTCTTATATGGGTGGTGTTGATTTTGGCCGTCTGCTAGCAAATATGAGAAAAGAGCCGAAGAGAGATAAGAGAATCGCTGCGGGAAAACGGGCACTGGTCAAGGGGCTTCTTGCTACGGGCGAATGAGATAGAGAAAATCCTGTGCATAAGGGCGAGACATGCAAGTGACCGCCGTGGTAGGAGTGTTCATTTGAACGCTTGAACATTCAATTTAAAAAATCGTTATAAAAACGGAGGTTAGGTTTTTCGCCTTAAACAAAAAAGACAAAAAAAGGGGGGGCGGGCGGGAAACCTTATCCCCTCTGTTTGACTAACATTCTTTCAAGCGGGTAAAATTTTGGGAAATGAAAAAGCCTGGTTACGTCCCGCTTCATCTCCATTCCGAGTACAGCCTCCTTGATGGCGCGATAAAGATAAAGGAGCTTTCTGAAACCGCCACCGGCTGGGGGCTTCCGGCCGTGGCCATCACGGACCACGGGAACCTCTTTGGAGCGGTGGAATTTTACAAAACCATGACCAAGGCCGGCATAAAGCCCATCATGGGCTGCGAGCTTTACGTGGCCCCCTCCAGCAGGCACTCCAGGCAGAAGGAAGACGGGCCTTTCCACCTGATAGCCCTGGCCAAAGACAATAAGGGCTACTCTAACCTGGTGGAGCTGGTCTCCAGCGCCTACACGGAGGGTTTTTATTACAAGCCCAGGATAGACAGGGAGGTCTTCGAGACCCACAGCGAGGGGCTCATTGTTCTAAGCGCTTGCATGAAAGGCGAGGTGCCGTATTATCTTTCCCATAACATGGCGGAAAAGGCCCGCGAAACGGCCTCCTTCTACAGAGACGTCCTGGGGCCTGAAAACTATTTTATAGAGCTTCAGGAAAACGGGCTGCCTGAACAGCTGGAGCTGAACAGAACTCTTCTTGAGCTTGCGCGCAGCATGGACATAAGGGTGGCCGCAACCAACGACTGCCATTACCTGAAGAAGGAAGACAGGAGGGCGCACGACATACTGCTGTGCGTTGGAACGGGAAAGACGGTGAACGACCCCACCAGGCTTAAGTTCAAGGGGGACGGGCTTTACTTCAAAAGCCCGGAGGAGATGCATGCCGCCTTCAGCGAGCTGCCCGAGGCCCTGAGCAACACCGTTGAGATCGCCGGGCGCTGCGATGTGAAATTCCAGTTGGGCCAAAACCTTCTTCCGCTTTTCAAGACCGAGGACGGTACCGATCCAGGGGATTTCCTTGAGCGCCTGGTAAGGCAGGGCATGAAGGAGAAGTACGGGGAGAACCCGCCTGCGGAACACCAGAGCAGGCTGGCCCATGAGCTTTCGGTAATAAAGAAGATGGGATACGAGTCCTATTTTCTTATAGTCTGGGACTTTGTGAACTACGCAAGGAAAAACGGCATCCCGGTGGGGCCAGGAAGGGGCTCGGCCGCGGGAAGCCTGGTTTCCTATGCCCTTGGCATCACGGAGATAGACCCCATGCGCTACGGGCTTCTCTTTGAGCGGTTCCTCAACCCGGAGCGCATAAGCATGCCGGACGTGGATACGGATTTCTGCCGTGACAGAAGACAGGAAATAATCAATTACGTCGCGGAAAGATACGGGCGGGGGCATGTGGCGCAGATCATCACTTTCGGCACACTTGGCGCAAAGGCCGCGATAAGAGACGTCGGCCGCGCCCTGGACATCCAGTACCAGGAGGTGGACCGCATAGCGAAGCTCGTGCCGGAAGGTCCCAATGTCTCCATACGTGAGGCGCTGGAGGTGGAACCGGTTCTTTCCGGCATGTACAAGGATGACAATACGGTTAAAGACCTCCTTGACGTTGCGCAGAGGCTGGAGGGGCTTTCAAGACACGCCTCCACCCACGCCGCCGGGATAGTCATATCGCCCGCGCCCCTGTCTTCCCTTGTGCCGCTTTACAAAAACCCGACGGACGGCTCCATTACCACGCAGTTCGATATGGGCTCGATAGACGAAATGGGTCTTGTGAAATTTGACCTGCTGGGGCTAAAAACCCTGACCATCATTGACAAGACAACACGGTTCATAAAGGAAGGCGGGGTGGACTTCAGGCCCTCCGAAGTGCCCGTGGACGACAAGAAGACCTTCGACCTGCTTGGTTCCGGCCAGACAGCCGGCGTGTTCCAGCTGGAAAGCGCGGGGATGAGGGACATCCTTATAAAAATGGGCCCGGAGCGCTTTGAGGACCTTATTGCCCTGGTGGCCCTTTACAGGCCGGGGCCTATCGGCAGCGGCATGATCGACGATTTTCTCAAGAGGAAAAAGGGGCTTGTGCCGGTAAAATACGACCTTCCCCAGCTTAAGGATATCCTGGACGAAACCTATGGGGTGATCCTTTACCAGGAGCAGGTGATGCAGATCGCCCATAAGCTTGCGGGCTTCAGCCTTGGGCAGGCCGATATCCTCAGAAAAGCCATGGGCAAGAAGAAGCCTGAGGAGATGGAAAAACAGAAGGACGCCTTCGTAAAGGGCATGGTCTCAAACGGGATACAGGAGGCGAAGGCGCGCAAGCTGTTCGACCTGATGGCCAAATTCGCCGAATACGGGTTCAACAAGTCCCATTCGGCGGCCTATGCCTATATCGCATACCAGACCGCGTATCTTAAGGCCCATTACCCGGTTGAGTTCATGGCGGCGACGATGAGCGCGGACCTGGACAACACAGACAAGATAATGCATTTTTTAAAGGAATGCCACAGTTTGACCATAGAGGTGCTTCCCCCGGACATAAACGTCTCGGACGCGGAGTTCAAGGTTGTGGGAAGCTGCATAAGGTTTGGGATGGTGGCGCTGAAGGGGGCCGGGCAACAGGCCATAGATGAAATACTGCAGGAGCGCGCCGGAGGAGGGAATTTCAGCTCCTTCGCGAATTTCCTGGAGCGGATGAGGGAAAAGAAGGTCAACCGCAAGGTGATGGAGGCGCTTGTAAAGGCCGGGGCCTTTGACTCCCTGGGCCATACGAGAAAAGGCTGCATGGAAAAGGTGGATTCCAAAGACCGCGGAGGGCCGTCGAATCAGCCATCTATCTTCGGAAGCATGTTCGGAGAAGGCCCTGCCGGAGAGGACGCCTCCTGTGCACCCAGGGATGCCGGCGAGTGGAGCGAAAAAGAGCGTCTTCTTTATGAAAAAGAGGCCCTCGGGTTCTATATCTCCGGCCATCCGATGAAGGCGTACCTCAAGGGGCCTCTCATGAGAGAGATTGTGCCCACCTCAAGACTTTCCTCACTGCCGGACAAGGAGGAGGTGGCGGCAGCGGGCATCATCGCGGCAGTGAAAAAGATAAAGACGAAGGGCAAAGGTCTTATGGCCGCGCTTACGCTGGACGACGGGGAAGGCACCGTGGAGGTAATTGTATTTCCGGACCTGTACCAGGAAAACAGCGAGTTATTAGTTAAGGATACCCCCGTTTTGGTGCGCGGGAACCTGGACATTTCGGACAAAGGCACCAAGGTTCTGGCCAGGCACATTATACACCTGGATGACGCCGCCGCCTCCGGGCTCTCCACGAACGGCGACAGACGGCTTGAGATAACTCTTCAGGAGCTGGACAACCTGAAGACCATCAAGTCGCTCGTGAATGCCCACCCCGGGACAACCCCCCTTCACTTAAAGGTGCTTGAAGGCGGCCTGGATGTTTTTATCGAGACTTCGTGTAAAATTTCCCCTGATGATGCCTTTTTGAACGGGCTCAGAAAGATTCATAGTGGAGAGGGAAAGGTGAGGTTTTTTTGACAGATGAGATATTACCTGGAATTTGAAAAACCGCTCCAGGAGCTTGAGTGCAAGATAGAGGAGCTCAAAAGGCTCTCGGACGGCAATAACTTAAAGATAAGCACCGAGATAAAGAACCTTGAAAAAAAGGCGAGGGAGATACACTCCCACATCTTCTCCAACCTGACAGCGTGGCAGAAGACACTCCTGGCAAGACACCCGGAGCGCCCCTATACGCTCGATTACATAAACCTGATCGCCGCTGATTTCGTGGAACTCCATGGAGACAGGTTTTTCGGGGACGATCCGGCGGTGGTGGGAGGGTTCGCAAGACTGGGCCGATTCCCGGTCATGGTCCTGGGACACCAGAAGGGAAGGGGCGTCAAGGACAGGATATCGCGCAATTTCGGCCAGCCCAATCCTGAGGGCTACAGAAAGGCCCTGAGGCTCATGAAACTTGCCGAGAGGTTTAAAAAACCTGTCGTGACATTCATAGACACCCCCGGCGCCTTTCCGGGACTGGGCGCCGAAGAAAGGGGACAGGCGGAGGCCATAGCTGAAAACCTTATGGAGATGTCTTCCCTCAAGGTCCCTGTCATTTCCGTGCTCATAGGCGAGGGCGGCAGCGGCGGCGCACTGGCCATAAGCGTTGCCGACAGGCTCTTCATGCTTGAGCACTCGGTATATTCCGTCATCTCCCCGGAGGGATGTGCGGCAATATTGTGGAAAAAAAGCGGCGAAATAGGGGTAAATGAATACGCCCAGGCGGCCCAGGCCCTGAAGATAACCGCTGAAGACATGCTTAAGGCAAAGGTGATAGACGGGATAATACCGGAACCCCTGGGAGGGGCCAACAGGGATCCTGAAGCCACGGCAAAAAACCTGCTGGAGACGATAGTTGCCGCACTAGAGGAACTCACTGTAAAACCCGTTGGAAAACTTGTAGAAGACCGCTACAAAAAGTTAAAAAAGCTTGGCGGCTTTACAGGCGCGGCAAAACCAGCGCCGGTGGAAAAGTAGCGGGCTAAACGGGGGGCGGTTTTCAAAACGGCCTGTGCCCGGCAATCCGCTTCAGAAACGGCCAGACCTGAAAGGCGGATCGCACCTGCAACAAACGGCGCCAGAATCTGAAACGGCAGCGATATCCAGGTGGAAACAATGCATCTTCCGCGAATTTGGGCCAAGCAAAGCTACGTCTAGCTATGCCGTTTACTCCGATGCCGGTCAGGAATATATGCCTTCCGGGCCACCAATGAATCCTCTGATACGTTCTCACTTTTCAAGGACAGTCCTCCTATTTAAACCGGCCCAGGAACTTTTCGGCATTCATCGGGTCATGGAAAACAGATTCCTTGAGCCTCCTGAACCTGATCATCTTTTCCTTGCCGAAGTGCTTAGCTTTCAGCCTGCGTATTTCCGCATCCGCCTTGCCGGATGCCCGGATCATCTTACGGTATTCCTGAGGGTCGTTCTTTATTGAAAAGTCTCCTGGCGCCTTCCACTTGTCTTTCATATAGATCCATGAAGCGAAGTCGGCTAGCTTTGCGCCCTGGAGAGGCACGATGGGAGTCGTGTTTTTAAGGCCCTCTATCCGGATGCCGTTTTTGTCCGCCACTATCTGGTGAGTCCCTTTGAAAGGGAGAGCGCCCTGGTCTTCCTCGAACTGCCAGTTGGACGTGGAGACCTGTACCCCTCCTGGCCTGTGGCAGGACCCGCAACTTCTGGCCTTGCCGTAAGGGTGTGAGGCCTGTTCTATCTCCAGCCAGAGAAGCTGCTTATTGTCCGCGGGCAGCCCGCCCACCGTCCCAACGATGTAATATGCGTCTTCCGTCTGCCTGTCAGGCCAGCGGAACATTATCCGGGGTGAAGGGGGCACGTCTTTCCTGAAATTCCCGAGGCTGTGCGGCCATACCTTTACCGGCATCCAGCGGCCGTTCTGGTTCTTCATTATGATGGGAGGGCTTTGAATGCCGTAGTAGAGGGAATATTTGACGAAGGGATTGGGCCTTCCAGCCACCTCTCCAGGCCCCCAAATCGTCAATTGGTATCCCCGAAGCTGGTTTAAATGGCAGGCCGCGCAATCAAGGTCCTTATGCACGCTTTCCGCCAGGGCGTCCTCTGCCTCTATGTGGCAGTCCTGGCAGGTGGCCTTGCGCATCATGTCCCCCATGCCCTTGGGGCCCATCTGATGGCAGTCCATGCACTGCAGGCCCTTGGTGTAGTGGATGTCCGGCGCCTCTCCGGTCGGTATGGAATATTCGCCGCCTATGTAGGTCTCGCCCCGTCTGCTTTGCATGGCGCCGGGGTGGCATATGCTCGTCCCTCTTCCGTCGCCCTCGCAGTTTACAGCGGGGGGCTTTTTGTCAAAATTATGCACTCCGGCAGTAGCACTGGGAGCGTAATGGCAGTCCAGGCATCCCGGGTGACAGACGTTGCAGAAGCGTTGTTTGGCCCTGGCCTGCTGCCTGGTGAAGGGCACATCCATCTCCGCAGCTATTTTTTTTGTGTTCGCGTAATCGAAGCCCGCTTCCTTCAACCTCTTTTGCGGCGGGACATCCGCGAAGGACGGGCCGCAGTTGTGAGGGCCATAGGGAGAAAGCCATGTCCTCATGGTGCGCTGCCTGTAGTCCGCCCCCATGTCCGAAGTTTCGAACTGCTTCAGCTCCTCGGGGTGGCAGGAGGGCTGTGCGCACGTTTTTTTCACGATTGCCGGGTCAAAGTCCAGCGTGCCGGGGTTCCTGTCCTGCCATAGCAGGTTCCTGACCTCGGGGTTCACATAGAACGTTCCATTCCGGGATTTCACCTTCGGCAGGAGGTCCCTGATGCCAAAGGGGCCGGTTGGCACGAGGGCGCCCGGCAGTATGTCCCTCCTGTTCAGGACCTTTCCGTCATATCCTATAAAAAGCGCTTTAAGCATACCTTTGTGGGCGTCTTTCATATCCTTGGCCCTTCCGTTTCCCAAGTGGCAATCGCGGCAGGTGGCGTTGGCATGATGGCTTTGCATGGCAACCATCTGCGGGGTGATATAGAATTCCGGGTAACCCAGCTTTGCAAGTTTTTCACGGTTTGAGTGGCAGTTTATGCAGCCCGTGCTCGTGTTCAGCCATGCCTTGTACCCAGAGAGGGCCAGCACAATGAAAAATTGGGCAACAATAAGGGAAAGGAGCAGCTCCTTTGAAAAGATCCTTTTCAGTCTGCCTGGTTTTTTAGCGGAAAAAATCTTAACCTCGCCTGTTTTTATTAAAGCACGATCACGACGTCTGATTCATTGCTCATGAGGGCATTGTCAAACTGGCTCCCGCAGGTGATGTGCCGGGGGACCAGACTTGTGCCAACGCCTTCTTTCCCCGCGCTGTGGGAGCAAAACGCCATCTTTACGCCTTCAAGCCGGCACAGGCCCGAATACTCCCCGTTCTCCAGTAGCCTGGTCCCGGAATCCATCGTGAATATGCTCACCTCGTGCCCTCTTGAAAGCGCCTCTTTCGTAATGCCTATAATATCCTTCAGGTTATTGTCTGTGTTGACGAGCAGGCCTATTTTCATTTTTCTCTCCATTGCCACTTTCTTATATTACCAAGAAATGACCTTGTCGTTTTTTTCCACCATTTCCAGCAGCTCCTTGTAGTCCTTGTTTTCCCTCAGGTCAAAAAGGGAGATGTCATTATCGATTCCCTGCTGCTCGATAATGGACTTTAACGTCCCGCGGGTTTTTTCCCCGCTGTGCAATATATACAGTATCTTCATCTTCCCCTCCTTATTTCAGTAGGGCAGCACAAGATCATAACCGGTGAGCCTTTTTGCCATTTCCCCGGTAGAAATATATGTAAGCCCGCCGCTTTTGTCCGGGTAGTTCGTATAAAGGCTCATACCCATATCCTTCATCGTCTCGATGTTCATGATATTGTCCTCTGAGGGCCCCACCGGCCCGTCGAGGATGTAAACGTCTATGGCGTCTTCAAGAAGCGTCATCCCTAGCGCCATCCTGAGCGCCTCATCCTGCCTGTCCCTTACAAGCACCGCTATTTTTTTGGGCATGCATTTTCCTCCATTGTTTTTAATTTGCGCTGCTTCCCATATATTTTTGCAAATTACGTGCCATGTGCGGCCGGGGGGAGGATTAGACCATAAGGCGATTTGACTTTACGGTTAGGCGGCAACTATATTAAAAAAAAGGATTTCGGGGAAACGGCTTTTTAAAAAAGGAACCGGGTTAAAAAAGTACGGGCGCGCTTCGTCTTTTCTTTATTGTTTCCTCCCAGTTTGCGGCTGGCCTGGCGCTTGGCTCCATAATGTACCGGTCGGATTTCTGCATGGCCGGAGTTTTTCGCGATGCCTACCTGTTCAGGGATTATCACCGGATGAAGGCTTTTTTTCTTCTTGTTTGCCTCCTTGCTTTATTCTTGTATCTTATAAGGCATTTCAATCTGATATCCACCTACCCCCCGTCTTTTTTTGGCACCCCTTCGGCTGCGGACCTGTGCGGCGGGTTCATCTTTGGCATAGGTATGGTGCTTGGCGGCGGGTGCCTGCTGAGCACCCTGTACAAGCTTGGGTCCGGGCACACGGTAAGCGCCATTACGTTCTGCGGAGTCCTGTTTGGAGGGTTTGTGTCGGCCGCGTTTTATCCCATGTTCCGGTCGTTTGCAGCCTCAACCGTTCTGCTTGGGGACAAGACAGCCCTGGAGCACATAGTGGGGAGCGCAGGGGTCCCCGTGCTTGTCACCTCTGTGCTGGCCGCCTCGCTCGCCCTCAGATGGGCCAGAAAGGGGGGATGGTCGCAGCCGGCCTACGCCCGCGGATACCTGCCTCTATGGAAGGCCTCTTTTATCATGGCCTTTGTCATAGCCCCGGTGGTGGCCTTTTCCGGCAGGCCCATGGCGGTAGGCATGGGATACGCCAAACTCTCCGGTATTATTGGCGGGCTGTTTCTTCCCTCCCTGACCGGGAAGCTGGAATTTTTCCATACCGAGGCCCCAAGGCTGCTTTACGGCCGCATAATGGATGGCGGGGCCGGACCGGCATTCGATTCCGTCGCACTGACCCAGTTTTCCCTGATGGCGGGGGTTGTGGGAGGGTCCTTCATCTCGTCATTTAAGCTAGGGGAGTTTCGGATAACGCGCATGCCCCCGGGGAGGCAGGCCTTCTCGGCTTTTTTGGGCGGGATGCTTATGGCCGCCGGCGCGCTTATGGCCGGGGGGTGCAATTTGTGGCACCTGATCGGGGGGGTGCCCCTTTTTGCGCTTCAAAGCATGGTTTTTGCTTTAGGTATAGCTGGAGGGTCCTTCCTGGGGGCCGTCTTTATTCGAAGGGCCGTTATCCGTTGAACGAATGGAGCGGGAGGTAGCCATGCGACAAGCTGCGGAGGACATAGTCCTCGACATAAGGGGGCAGATATGCCCCGCATGCCTCATGATCACTCTGCGGGAGCTGAACAGCAACAAGGAAAAACTTAAAAATGAAAAGGCAAGGCTTGTGGTCAAGACGGACCATCGCGACGCGACAAGGACGATACCGAGTGCGGCATTCGCTATGGGGTACAGAGTGTCTGTCTTGCAGAGGGACAAGTATTACGAGATAGCCATGGAGTATGAAAAATGAGCGGCCTCGAAGAGATCGAGAAGACAGACCCCAGGCTGGGCAACGAACGGCTGAAAAGATATATCCGCGAAAAGGTGAACCACCTCCTGTCCGTGATGGGCACAAAGCCTCTGAGCAGGGAGGAACTGGATGACAATACCCTTCTGGAGCTCGACCCGATAGGCATAATAGCGCTTTCCTTTGAGCAGATACTCGAGCACCAGAAAGACACCAACGAGCGGCTTACCGTCGCCAAAGACCAGCTTCAGGCCGTCTTCGACGCCGTGGGCGTCTGCATATCGATAATAGACGAGGACATGAGGATAGTTAATTGCAACGAAAAGCAGAAGGAGATGCTCGTCTCCGCAAATACGGAGGTGATCGGAAGGCACTGCTATGAGATATACTGTGGCAAGGATTCTCCGAGCCTGGACTGCCCGGCCGTAGAGACCCTGGCAACCGGCAGGCCCGTTTTCATCCGGGAGGTGAAAAAAAAGAACAAGCATTTCCAGATAGTCACGTCCCCGATGAAGGACGCGGAAGGGCGGGTGACCGGCGCCATCGAGGTTTCGATGGATGTCACCGAAAAAAAGAAGGCCGAAGAGCTGATGCGCCAGGCTGAAAAACTCACCGCTATAGGGCTTCTTGCCGGAGGTATAGCCCATGAGCTCAACAATCCGCTTGGCAACATATTGGGTTACGCCACGCTCCTGCTTAAAGACGGGGAATCCGGCTTGGGCCCCGGGCAAAAGGAAAAACTTGAGATAATAGTGGAGCAGGCAAAAAAGGGCAGTGAGATCATAAGGGGCCTCCTGGATTTTTCCCGCCAGTCGGTTCCCGCGTTCCAGGACATCCTCATTAACGACATAATAATGAAAACCGTGCGCACCCTTCAAAACAGGCTTGCCTGCCAGGGCATAAAAGTGGACACCGCGCTTGCCGATGGGCTGATCGTGCGTGCCGACCCTCGGAAGATAGAGCTGGTTTTCCTGAACCTGATGCTCAATTCGATACAGGCCTTTGAGGGGATGGACAGGAAGGGCAAGGCCATAAGCGTAAGGGCGGTCCGCGAAGGGGGCCTGATCCAGGTAAAGGTGGCGGACAACGGGCCGGGAATACCCGAAGACATACTTTCAAACATATTCGACCCGTTCTTTACCACAAAGCCCGTCGGAAAAGGGGCGGGGCTCGGGTTGTCCATCTGCTCGGGTGTCATCAGGGAACACAAGGGCTCTATCCACGCCGCCAGCGAGCCAGGGAAAGGGACGGAATTCACCGTCTCGCTCCCGGCGGGCGTGAAAGGCTGAACCGGAAAGGGGGGCGGTTTTTTGTTCAGGGTCCTTGTGGTGGAAGACGACCTCAGAATGAGGGGCCTCATCAAGGAGCTCCTTGAGAAGCAGGGCTACAGCGTTACCGGAAGCCAAAACGGAACGGAGGCCATACCGCTTATAAGAGAGCAGGATTTCGACGTCATCCTTACAGATCTCAGGATGCCGGACTCTGACGGCATGGAAGTCCTGGCCTGTGCAAAGGAGCTTAGCCCCTTCACCCCGGTTGTGATGATAACGGGTTTTGCCACGGTGGATTCCGCCGTCGGAGCGATGAAGGAGGGGGCCTATGACTACATACAGAAACCCTTCGAGCCCGACGTCCTTCTGTTTACGGTAAAGAGAGCGGCGGAGTACCGCAGGCTTGTCGATGAAAACCTTAAGCTTTCCGCGGGGCCGGAAAGAGATGCCGATTACGAGTTCGTGGGCTCGAGCCGGGCGGTTTCGGAGCTTAAAAAACTGGTCGGGAAAGTGGCCCCTCTGGACACTACGGTGCTTATACAGGGGGAAACCGGAACGGGCAAGGAGATGATAGCAAGGCTCATTCACAGGCTCGGCCCCAGGGCCCTGGAAAAATTCCTGCCGGTAAACTGCGGGGCCTTGCCGGAAACGCTTATAGAGGCGGAGCTCTTCGGATATGAAAAGGGCTCTTTCACGGGCGCTTCCGCCAGGAAGAAAGGGCTTTTCGAGGCATCGGACCGGGGCACGATATTCCTGGACGAGCTGAACAGCGCGTCCCCCTCCCTCCAGATTAAATTGCTCAGGGTCCTGCAGGAAGGCAGTTTCATGAGGGTGGGGGGCACGGAACCGGTGTCCGTAAATGTGCGAGTGATAGCCGCCTGCAACACGGACCTTGCCAAAGACGTGGAGGAAGGCAGATTCAGGAAAGACCTTTTTTACCGCCTGAACATCATTTCGATTGCCATCCCTCCGCTCAGGGAACGCAGGGATGACATCCCATATCTGGCCCGCCATTTCCTTTTAAAGTACCGCGGCAGGCTCTCGAAGGAAATAAATTCCATCTCGCCTGAAGCCATCGCAGCACTGGTAGAGTATCCGTGGCCTGGGAACGTGAGGGAGTTGGAAAACTGCATAGAGCACGCGGTCGTCATAGAAGGGGGCAGCGAGATAACAGCGAGGTCCCTTCAAAAGGAAATACTCAAAAGGAAACATGGCTCCATTCCCCTCGCGCACATGGGAGGCTTCAAGCTGGAAGATACAGAAAAAGTCCTCATCCAGAAAGCCCTGAGCGCCTTTGACGGGCAGAAGGCCAAGGCCGCCGAAGCCCTTGGCATAAGCATTACGACCCTATGGAGAAAACTTAAAAAGCTGAACCTCGAATAAAGGTTTTTTTCTTTTCAGGTCCTTCCCGGTCTTTCATCTCCCGCGATTCTCTCATCTAAAAGCAAATATTGCATTTCAAAATGAAAAGCCATTTCATCTTGAAATGCAATCTACATCAGGGCGCTGTCAGATAATCCCCTCCTGATGGCATTACAGGCCCCGCGACCCTTCTGGCACTTCTCTTGCTTTATACATGTGAAGGCCGGTCCGCAAGACGGAAATCAAAAGGATGGCTGGAGGGGAAACTTGAGGCAGACAGTTGCGGAAGAAATGGGAGAAACCTTTCCTGAAGCAGAAACTCTCTGCGCCCCCGGAATGAAAGATCTTTCCGGTGGAAAAGGCGCCATCGCCCTTGTCCCGGCCGCAGGCATAAGCGCGCGGGTCCTGGACAACATGAAGATGGCCGTTCAAAGCGCCTTTGGCGAGGAGGCGCTGCTGGTCATGGGTGCGGAGGGCGAGGGCTGGGTCTGCCCTTCCGGCGGCCCGGGCCGGCAGGTGCCGGCATCCTGTCTTATCACGCGGCTGGCGCCTCTGCGCAAGGCCTTTGAAAGGGTGCTTGGCGTAGTGGATACGGGCCTCTCACATCCCGGCGTCAATCACGTGTTCGGTTTTACCGATCCTGAGAGCCGCGTGTCCGTCATGTCGCTTTACCATTTGGGCAGAAAAGGGGAAGCCCCCGCCAAGGTCGCCCGGCGGGCCTCCAAGACGGCGATACACGAGCTTGGACATTCCTATGGGCTCCCCCACTGCAGGGACCATAGGTGCGTAATGTTCTTTTCATTCAATCTGACCGATACGGACTACAAGGATAGCGGGTTCTGCAAAAAATGCGGCAAAGAGCTTTCCATGCGATTGAACCCGGGTGTTCATGAAAGAAAGGAGGTCTGCTGATGAGCGGTGAAGTGAAGGCGGGTCTGACCCTGCCGTGGCTTTGGGTTGCGATAATAATTGCCTATCTTGCCCTGGGGTTCATGTTGCCGCCCTGGGATGGGTCTTTAAAGACGCTCGCCAAAAGTAAAATCCAAACCAAGGCCCCTAATGATCTTAAAAAACAGTCTAACAGCCTGGTGTTCTGAGATGAGAGTGAGACTTGAAGCAAAAAGCAAAAGATGTCCGGGAAAAGGGGATTGAGATGACCGGTCTGGCGATGAAGAGAGCTATCGCTGCGGTAATAGTTCTGCTGGCGTCCCTGCTTCCGGCGCTTCCCGCCGTGTCCTCCGGCGCATCCGCCGCGCAGGGTGCGGGAACAGAAAAAGACTCATGCGGCATCATATCGCCGGCTTCCGGCCCCCTGCTGGTGACTGAGGAGAGGCCTAAGATCATACCGTTTTCCTTCATGGTGAGAGGGAGCATGGCGGAAGTAAGGTTCCTCATTTCAGAAAAGGACAAGGTAAAAGGCATAACACTGCTTGAGGAAACAGCAAAGGTCAAGGGTGGTGTTGCCTCATCCCGCCTGTCATTCAACATACTGGACGGCATGCCCCTTGGGCGGCATGCTCTTGTGATCCAGGTGATAGAGGCAAGCGGAGGCGCAAAGATCTGCTCCGGCACGATACCGTACATCATCCTGCCGGGGGCGGCGTGCATGTGCAGGGAAAACCGGAATAATAACAGTTCAGGCAAAGGATTGGGCCTTAGCGCAAAAAAAAACTGGGAGGTACAAAAATGCGTAAACGGGTAAAACCCGGCTTCAGGGTCTTTATGTATCTGGCTTCATGTCTGATCATTGCATTTGGGGTGACGATGTCCGGCAATGGCATCCCGAAAAGCCCCTCGGTGGCGTTTGCCGACGTAACGCAGGGGGCGCAATTTGCGTGGCACGCCAACAGGCCGGGCGTCACAAGGGCCCAGATTGCCCTGGGCAGGGCAACCACTTTGCGTTTCGAGTTTGCCGTGAAAGGCGCGGAAGGCAGGCAGGTGCTATTCGGCATCCCGCGGGAATATGTGCAGATGGGGATAAGCATCATCCCGAAGCAAGCCACCATTAAAAATGGAATGGCCCAGGCAAAGGCCGAATTCCAATGCCCGCCGGGCATGCCCCTTGGGAAGTTCGACATGCTTGTTGTAATGGTGGACGCAAAGACTAAGAAGGAAATGGGCAGAGGAATAATACAGTTCATGCTCCTTCCGGCCGGCGTGGGCGGCTGTTAGAGGGGAGGACAAAAAAATGGATGATTTCGAATTTGGCATAATGGGATGGTTTAAGGCCTGGTACAAGAAATTTTTCCGGGAAAAATGGCCGCTCTGGCTTGCCGCCCTTTTCATGGCGGTCTCGGGCATCATGGCCTATGCGGTAGCCACATGGTCGCTGGCAAGGACCGTAAGCGGCGCAAATCCTTACGACCAGGCAAAACCTTTGGGCACCTTCCTGGGGCTCAAGGAGCTGGGAGGACTGATAAACAATCTGCTTGGGAAGATAGGGCTGCCTCATTATCCGTTCAGCGGCTATATCTGGCCAGACGGCACCATCAATTTTTTCAGGCAGCTCCCGAACCCTATCCTTGAACCCACGGTGGGCACCATGCTGGGCATCCTGTTTGGCGGGCTTATAGCCGCCCTTCTGGCAAAGGAGTTCGCGCTGAAAGTGCCGCTCGACAAAAGCGAGTACGGCCTTGCCGTCAGCGGCGGCGTGCTGATGGGTTTCGGGACCATCTTCATGTTCGGCTGTCCGCTGGCCAGCACCACGAACATAGGCGCAATGGGTGTTCAGGCCCTGCTCATGGTTTTAGGGATGAGCATAGGCTCCTATTTCGGGGCGAAGATAATCGTCTGGCTTGAAAAAAGGCGAATGTCGATGAGCCTCGCCTTCACTGACGGGGCGGGTTACAGGCCGCTTATGCACTTTGAAAAGACCAGGACCATATGGCCCAAGCTTCCGGAGACGGCTGACGGGGGCGAGACCGGCGCCATCAAGTACCAGCCTCACCTTGCCGTTGGGCTCATGCTGGTAATGGCGGTGGTCCTCTTCAGGTTCGGCAACATAGGCTATCCGGCCCTTGCCCTTTCTTTTGCCGCGGCCACGCTTACCGGGTTTGCCATGCAGCGGGGTGGCATCTGCTTTGCCCATGCCTATCGCGAGCCTTTTCTTTCCGGTTTTGCGGACATGTCCAGGGCAATAGCTTTTTTGTATATCTTGCTGGTGCTGGGTTTCCTGCCCATGAAGCTTCTTGCCGCAGCCAGCCCGGACCTGGCATATGCAGAGATCTTCGCCATCAGCCCGGCGGGAATAGGCGTGGTGCTTGGGGGGGCCCTCTTCGGCATCGGCATGGCCCTGAACGGCGCCTGCGTCAGCGACAGCCTGTGGAGGACCGCGGAGGGACAGGTGAAGATATGGATCGGTCTTCTGACCCTCATATGTGTTTCCTCGTGGTTATTCCCTATGAGGGATGAGCCGTGGTTTAAACACTACTTTGCCCCTTACGGGTCCCAGAACATAAGAGACGTGTACCTGCCCCATATCCTGCACAGCTATCCTCTCGCAGTGGCGCTGGTGATAGGAGTAATCGTTCTCTGGGCCATGGTGATGACATGGTTCAGCGGAAGGACGTTCAAGAAATACATGGATGGTTGAGCCGTTGTTATCTCAAAACGCTGAAAATACTTTTTAGGAGGAAATATGAGCGCCGTCACAGAGAAGACAGGCGGGGATGCCGCCCCGGTCTGCAAGAGACTGGATGTAAAGGGGCTTGTATGCCCAAGGCCCATGGTCATGACGATGAGCATGCTTAAAACCATGTGCGCGGGGGAAACGCTGGAGGTGAGGGCCAACGACAGCAGCGTCAAGCACTCCATTCCCTCGCTGTGCGAAAGAGCCGGATACAAGCTCCTGTCCCAGAGGGATGAAGGAGGTGAATTCATATTTTTGATACAGAAGTGACATGGGGGGAGGTCCTGAGGAGATAAAAAAACGTGAAACCATTCAGATGCTTGGGGAGATGAATATGACAAGAAAACTTGAGAGAAAGACAGGAGTGCTCCTTTGCCTTGCGCTGGCCTTCGCTTTTGCTCTTACGTTCCAGGGCTGCGGCGGAGGAGGCGGGACAACCAGCTACGACCCACCGTCAACGGCCGCTTCGGGAGTTGTGGTGGACGCCGCGACCGTCAAGAGCTGGGTTGACGGCGGCGAGGTGAACGCGGCTGGTTACAACAGGGTTGTGATCCTTGACCTTGGCACAGCGGCCGATTACTCTGCAGGCCACATTCCGGGCGCCCATTGGGTGGACCCAAGCAGCCTTTATGAAAACCGCAACGAAGGCGTTCTTACGGACGTCAACATGGTGCTTGATGGCCCAACGATGGACGCCCTTGTCCAGAAATACGGCATAGACCAGAATACCACCATCGTATTTACAAGCTCGGATTCCACAGCCAAGAGCGTTTCCCCATACTGGACCGTCGGCAGGGCTTACTGGACCTTCCGCTACTGGGGATTTTCCAAGGACAGGCTCAAGATCCTTAACGGCCTGGACGCCGCCTACGCGGACCAGTACGGACTGTCAACCGCGGCCGCGCCTTCGATAACACCGTCAACCTACAGCGTCAAGGACAACGCCTCTTTCAGGGGCGACCTCCGGGCGTCCCTGGCGGACATGATAAACTTCGCGGACGGCAAGGACTCCAATACCGCCGTGATTGACACCAGGGGCCAGGACGGCGACGGATACGATACGACGTCCTCTTACAGCGGTGACGCCAAGCAGACCCCCGGCGTATGGGCCAAAGGCACATGGGTGGCGTTTGAGGGCCACATCAAAGGAGCCATCGCCGTGAACTCCAATATGTTCTACAAAACGGTGACCGGCGCCAGCCAGACTTACAAGGTCTTCCTTTCCCCCTCGGACATGGCTGCGATGCTGGCCAAAAACGGGATCAACTCCTCGGAAACGGTCATCGTGCACTGCCGCACGGGGGTCATCGCATCGGGGGGCTTTGTGGCCATTGACGCGGTGCTGGGCTGGAACGTGGAAAACTATGACGGCTCATGGAGCCAGTGGGGCATGCTGGCCTCGACCGCGGATTGCGGCCCGCTGGACCCCAACTCTCCATGGAGGACGGACACGCCCCAGCGCACGTCAAATCTGACCTTTAACAGCGCTCTCGCCCCCAACTGCTCCGGTATTGAAGATGCGACAAACGGCGGGGCCTATACGGTCAACTCCTTCGATACTGACTTGAACAAAATAAATGAGCAGGACAGCGCCTACTTCTCCGGCGGCAGCGGCGGCAGCAGCGGCGGCGGTGGAGGAAACATAGGATGCTAGAGGAAAAAGAAAAACTTGCGTCCAATAAAAACAAAACCCTGTCTTTAAAAGGGGGAGGAGGAAGGTCATGAAGAAAGCGCAAAAAAAAGTGCTATTGATTGCGCTATTGGCAGTCTCGCTCTTTCTTGCGGCCGGCAGCGCCTACGCGTTGCCCCCCATTGTTATCGGCGACCAGGGAGCTTTCGTAAAGTTCGCCCTGCAGGGCCAGCTTTATGGCGTATGGAGAGACACCGGATCGGGCACCAGCGGGCAGGCCGATTCCACGGACCTGTTCTTCAGAAGAAACAGGCTAACGGTCCAGGTGCACGGCACGGACAAGTACGGAGCGATAGTGCAGCTTGAGTACGTTGGGGAAAGAAACGTTAACGACCTTATAGTGAGCGACAGTCCCGGCACCGAGTTCTCCGTGCTGGACGCCTACTTCATGGCGGACTTCAGCAACGAGTTCAGGATATATGCCGGCAAGCAGAAGATACAGTTCACGAGGGAAAACCTTGAGGACTGTTTTGTGCCTCTTACCCTGGACCGCTCGCTTTTCATCTATACTCTGAAACACAGCAGGGACACGGGCGTAGTGTTCTGGGGGAACCTGCCGAACATCAAGAGCCAGTACCGCGTTGAGGTCTCAAAGGGAAATGACGGCAATGGCGCGCCGCAAAGCAGCCTCATGTACACGGCCAGGTTCCACGTCTCCCTCTGGGACCCCGAGTATGCATATGGGTACAAAGGCACATACCTCGGGAAGAAAAAAGTACTGACTTTCGGAGTGGGCGGCCAGTTCGAGCCGGATGCCGTGTACTCGGACACCGTCGCGCACACCGGGGCAAAAAGCTATTACGCATGGACAGCGGACGCCTTCATGGAATACCCTCTTACCGGCGGGACCTCCGCGGTCACCCTCTCCGGCGCATATCTCAAGACGGACTTCAACGGCGCATACGAGGGCAGCAATCCGGACCCCAACAGCATAGGCCAGGATGGCGAGAAGAACGGCTGGTATGTCAAGGCCGCCTATCTGCTGCCCAAGAGAATAGGCCCCGGGCAGGTGCAGCCTTTCGTGCGTTATGAGAAATGGAGGTACGCGGACCTGTTTAACGTATTTAATCAGGACCTGACCTGGACGGGCGCCGGGGTGAACTACCTGATAGACGGCGAGAACCTTAGAGTGACAGTTCAGTACTCAAGGACGGATTTCGGCCAGGAGGTAAACACGCAGTCGAAAAGCTTTAATACCGTCACGGCGATGCTTCAGTACAGATTTTAGATTAAAAAGACAAAGACCTCTTGTTGAATTCCTGCCCCCTCGTTGCTTACCGGGGGACCGCAAGGTCCCCCGGCCTTTTTTGGGCATCAAAAATGGGAAAACCAAATTTTCTGAATTGCGCGACCTGGTTTACACTTATTCCCCACCCCGCCCGGCAAGCCTCTTTAAGAGAACTTCACCTGATAACCCTCACCATGGCTATCTCGCCGAATGTGTGAAATGCCGGTTGAAACATGGCAGGACGGGTAATCTGGCCCTCGAATTAGTCCGCGGGTTCCTGCCCGTTCAATTCAGAGGAAGTTATGTCGCTTGACATATTACGCTTCACGTAATAGCATATTAGAAAATGATCCGGTCATTCCATGATGAAAAAACCGAGGCGCTGTTCAATGATTCTGCCGTGCCAAGGTTCCGTTCGATCGAACGGGTTGCGCGGCGCAAGCTTCTGTATCTCCACCGGGCAAAGAATCTGGAAGACCTCAGAGTACCGCCGGGCAACCGGCTTGAAGCCCTGAGGGGTGGCCGGAAAGGGCAATACAGCATAAGGATCAACGATCAGTGGAGGATATGTTTCCGGTGGCATCAGGGTGATGCCTATGATGTTGAAATAACAGATTACCATTAGAGGTGTGCGCCATGACTTCAAAACAGGAAAAACTTCTTGAGCCTATTCATCCCGGTGAGATTCTTCTTGAGGAATTCATGAAGCCGATGGGGATCAGTATCAACGGGCTAGCCCGCGAGATCGCGGTGCCGCCCGGCCGCGTCAGCGCCATTGTCAACGGGAAACGTGCAATAACCGCCGATACGGCGCTCCGGCTTGGCCGGTACTTCGGCACCTCGCCTGATGTCTGGATGGGCCTCCAGGCGGACTATGATCTCCGCATAGCGCAGCGCACAACCTGGCCTGAGGTTGAGAAACGGGTCCACCCTCGCGCGGCATAGTTTTCATAAAACAGTGATGGGAGTCCGCGCGTACTTCGGGTTATTTTGGCGGTGGATTTACAGCTGAAAGTCCGCAGTTGCATCAAGCTGAAACTTGTGCGGTTACCCGAAAAAAATAAGGCTTCTTTGATCTGACTGCAGTTACTTCATGTTCTTGCTGAATCTTTCTTTTCTGGAAATTATCATCGGCCATAGTTTACGGACGGAAGTCAACGCATTCCCAGCTAAAGTTATCTGTTGACTCAAAGACGTCAGGAAAGGTATAACAAAACGTGACCCGTGTGTTAAGCAGAGCCCGGTGAAGTGTTTCGTAAATGAACATGAAAAAATTCCTTGAACTCAAAATTCCGCCACCCGTTGTTTTTGCGGTATTTGGAGGCCTCATGTGGGCACTTTCACGGCTTGTGCAAGCCGCAGATTTTTCATTACCGGCGAATACCGTTATTGCTTTTGCTATAGCCGCAGTGGGTGGCGTATTTGCGATACCGGCTATAGTCTCTTTCCGGCTCGCAAGGACGACGATACATCCGCATAAACCTCATGAAACCCGGAAATTGATTGTTATCGGCACCAACGCCATTACGCGAAATCCTATGTACTTGGGACTGCTGCTCGTGCTGATAGCCTGGGCAATATACCTGGCCAATATCGTGTCCTTTATACCGATTCCGTTTTTTGTTGCCTATCTCAATCGGTTCCAGATCGGGCCTGAAGAAAGAGCGCTTGCTGATAGATTTGGAAGCGAGTACGAGGAATACTGTAGACGCGTACGCCGGTGGCTGTAACTCAGCGCCAAGGCATGACTAGAGAAGAATTGGTTTCTGAGCAACAATCCTCGCCGCGATGACCACCTGATAACCTTCATCAGAGTTATTTCTTTAAATGTATTTATTTTCGGTTGCAACATGGCCTATTGTAGGATCCCCGCCCGGTCCTATAATTCCACATTACGGTTTATCTGCTCCAATCCGCAATCTTGAGATGTTTAATCTGCTTGAATTCACTGGTATTGTTTGTGACCAGTGTAACGCCAAGGCTCAAGGCATGTGCGCCTATAAGCATGTCCATGGAACCGGCAGGTTTGCCCTCTTTTTCGAGAGCTGAACGTATTTTCCCGTAACTTTCAGATGCCTTCTCATCGAAATTGGCTATTTCCAGTGGCAGCACGAATTCATCAAGAGCCTGACGATTTTTTTCGATTCGCTGGCTCTTTTCTACACCGAACCTGAGTTCCGCAAGTGTGATAGAAGAAATGCCGATATCACCCACGGAATGGGCTTTGAAGTGCTGGAGTACTTTTTCGGGCTTTTGCTTGATGAGATAGATACAGATATTTGTATCAAGCATATATTTCATCAAAAAGCTTCCCGCTTTTGCGTTTTCGGCTGCTTCCGCTCTGACATGAAATCGGACGAGAACTTATCCAGACTCTTCAGTAGGATATCCCACGACTCTCTTGCAGGGATTAAAATGACGACATTGCCGGATTTTTTGACGTACACATGGTCATCCTCAAACCTGAATTCCTTAGGCAGCCGGACTGCCTGACTTTGACCATTTTGAAACAATTTTGCAGTTTTCATGACAAACCTCCTGCAATAAGTATATATTAATGATATATATTTTGCAAGGCTTACAGGGCGAAAATTTTGGAGTGTATGCGGTTGTCCTTTAAAGAACCAAAGATCAATCCACGAACCGAAAAGCTTCCACAGGATTGCACCTGACAACCCTCACCATGGCTATCTCGCCGAATGTGTGAAATGCGGGTTGAAACATGCCGATCCTCCCCGTGAGCAAGCGCAGCGTTTCAATCCACGCTCCCGTGCGGGGAGCGACCGCTCTGCCGTTGGCTTTCAGGACGAACTCCTTATGTTTCAATCCACGCTCCCGTGCGGGGAGCGACCCATTACGCACCTATCCTCTATTGGCAAACACAGGTTTCAATCCACGCTCCCGTGCGGGGAGCGACTTTTGTAGAGGACGAAGTGATAAGGGGGCTTGTCAAGTTTCAATCCACGCTCCCGTGCGGGGAGCGACACAAGATCACCATATCGCCGTTTTAAAGCCATACGAGTTTCAATCCACGCTCCCGTGCGGGGAGCGACAACCAAGACCAAAAGAAGACCCGCGAGACAATGTGTTTCAATCCACGCTCCCGTGCGGGGAGCGACTATTTAAGAATATGCAACTTGAGGAAAACAATTAAGTTTCAATCCACGCTCCCGTGCGGGGAGCGACCTGCGAAGGTGTAATTGTAGCAAGACTTGAAAGTTTCAATCCACGCTCCCGTGCGGGGAGCGACGACAAGAAGACCGGCGCGTTGAGACACCCACGTTTCAGTTTCAATCCACGCTCCCGTGCGGGGAGCGACTATAGTAATTCCAGCCATTACAACCGAGTGATAATTTGTTTCAATCCACGCTCCCGTGCGGGGAGCGACGAACCCGCAATCGGACATCACTTTGCCGCCTCCACCGTTTCAATCCACGCTCCCGTGCGGGGAGCGACCAAAAGCCGACAGTCAATTGAAGTCAATTTTATAGTTTCAATCCACGCTCCCGTGCGGGGAGCGACAGGTTTAGGGAGGCTGCTCGATGTCTAAACGGAAGATGTTTCAATCCACGCTCCCGTGCGGGGAGCGACCCTATACGCACCAGGAATATTTTATAGAAATGGTCAAGTTTCAATCCACGCTCCCGTGCGGGGAGCGACCCCAGTCTTTTTGAAAATTCCATGTTTTCAGACTGGTTTCAATCCACGCTCCCGTGCGGGGAGCGACTGGCCACTGTGATAGGAGGTGCGGAGAACTGCGTTTCAATCCACGCTCCCGTGCGGGGAGCGACCCAGGAGGCGGTTCAAATGTCTGTCCCGTGTTTTTTGTTTCAATCCACGCTCCCGTGCGGGGAGCGACGATATAGCGGTGCATCCCCCATAAGTGATTATGCGTTTCAATCCACGCTCCCGTGCGGGGAGCGACTGGCGTTGGCGGCGTCACCGGAGGCATAGTGAGTAGTTTCAATCCACGCTCCCGTGCGGGGAGCGACTGCAGTTGTGTTTTATTGCTGTTCTGTTTGAAAAAGTTTCAATCCACGCTCCCGTGCGGGGAGCGACCGTCATGAATTTGCCAACTTCTGGTGCCCAGGGTGTGTTTCAATCCACGCTCCCGTGCGGGGAGCGACTTCTATGACCCGGATGGCACGACAGTCCGACAGACGTTTCAATCCACGCTCCCGTGCGGGGAGCGACCGGCCGGCCAATTACTGGCCCGCAATCAGCAACGGGTTTCAATCCACGCTCCCGTGCGGGGAGCGACCTTCAAAAGCGGGGATCATGCTGGACCCTCGAACAATGTTTCAATCCACGCTCCCGTGCGGGGAGCGACCCTGCAAAAAGATCAAAGCCCGCGAAAGATATAAAAAGTTTCAATCCACGCTCCCGTGCGGGGAGCGACGTTCACCTTTTTAAGTTCGGCTTGGAGCTTTAGGTTTCAATCCACGCTCCCGTGCGGGGAGCGACCTAAGTATGAGGTCGTCTGTTACATCCTCTACCCTGTTTCAATCCACGCTCCCGTGCGGGGAGCGACACTTCCGAGCGTGACACGCTCAAAACAGAAAACGCGTTTCAATCCACGCTCCCGTGCGGGGAGCGACCGAGAATTATCCCTGTGATCACTGCCACTGCGTTTGTGTTTCAATCCACGCTCCCGTGCGGGGAGCGACCATGAAATAGCCAGCATGAGGGAAGAAATAATAGACCGAGTTTCAATCCACGCTCCCGTGCGGGGAGCGACCAATTTTCGCTTGTCGACATTGAGGACCTGGACGGTTTCAATCCACGCTCCCGTGCGGGGAGCGACCAAAAAGCGCTTTCGAGTGGGACTTTACGCTTAACGTTTCAATCCACGCTCCCGTGCGGGGAGCGACGATTTCCGAACACAAATCCTAATATTCCCTATCTGGTTTCAATCCACGCTCCCGTGCGGGGAGCGACCAGGCTGAAAAG
>JAJYJB010000110.1 GCA_021789735.1 Nitrospirota bacterium | reverse complement strand
CCCTTTTCTTCTGCTCTTCTTCTCCTAAGGACAGACAAAAAAACAAAAAACCAGAAAAACTAAAAAAGGTTGTAGCCCGTCTCGTCATGCTGGGAGAGGTCCAGGCCAAGCTCTTCCTCCTGTTCGGAGACCCTGAGCCCCACTACCGCGTCCACCACCTTAAGTATGATGTATGTGACCGCTCCGGACCACACTAGCGTGACGCCGCAGGCCAGAAACTGTATGACCACCTGGTGCGGGTTGCCATAGAGCAGGCCCCTTCCGGCCGGGTTTACGGCAGGGGAGGCAAAGATGCCGGTTGCTATCGCGCCCCAGAAGCCGCCAAGCCCGTGAACGCCCACCACGTCCAGTGAGTCGTCATAGCCAAGCCTGGGCCTCAGGTTCACGGCGGTATAGCAGATTATGCCCGCCACAACGCCTATGGCTATGGCCCCAAGCGGGGTAACGAAGCCCGCCGCCGGGGTTATGGCGACAAGTCCCGCCACCGCTCCGGAGGCCGCTCCAAGGACGGTTGGCCTTCCCTTGTGCGCCCATTCCGTGAAGGACCAGCCCAGCGCGGCCGCGGCGGTTGCCGTGTTGGTGGTGACGAAGGCCAGCGCGGCCAACCCTCCGGAGGTTATGGCGCTGCCCGCGTTGAAGCCGAACCAGCCAAACCACAGAAGAGATGCGCCAAGCACGGTGTAGCCTATGTTGTTTGGCATCATCGGGACCTCCAGGTAACCCTTCCTTTTCCCGATGACCATGGCGGCAACCAGCGCCGCTATTCCCGCGTTCACGTGGACGACCGTGCCGCCCGCGAAATCAAGCGTGCCAAGTTTGGAGAGCCATCCGCCGGGGTTCCAAACCCAGTGGGCGATGGGCGCGTATACGAAGGTCGCCCAGAGGATTATGAACAGTGTGTAGGCGGAAAACTTCATCCTCTCGGCAAAGGCGCCGGTGATGAGCGCGGGGGTTATGATGGCGAACATGAGCTGGAAGGCCATGAAGGCCAGGTGCGGCACCTTGGGGGAGCCCAGTGGCGACGGGCCCTCCCCCACTCCGTTCAGCCCGAACCAGCTCAGGTTGCCTATGATGCCGTGGATGCTCGGGCCAAAGGCCATGGAGTACGTCCAGAGCACCCACACTATGCTCACAATGCATATGGCCCAGAAGCTGTGCATGATGGTGCCAAGGACGTTTTTCTTCCGCACCATCCCCCCGTAGAAAAACCCGAGGGCCGGGGTCATTATGAGCACAAGCGCGGAGCAAAGGAGGAGCCATGCGGTGTCGCCGGGATCTATCTGTGCCGGGGCCGGGGCTGCCGCAGAAGCCGCGGCCGCCACTGCGGGCGCGCCGCCTGCGCCCTGGTCTGCGCATGCGGCCAGGCAGGAGGCGAATACTGCAAGAGCGGCCACGAGGAGCACAACTGAAACGTACTTCGCCATCCTCTTCAATTCTATATGGCCTCCTCGCCGCGCTCGCCGGTCCTTATTCTTATGACGTCCTTGAGGTCGAAGACAAAGATCTTCCCGTCGCCTATCTCGCCCGTCCTGGCGGCGGACTGGATGGCCTCCAGGACCGCCTCAAGCTTATCGTCCGGGGTCGCCACCTCTATCTTCACCTTAGGCAAGAACCTCACCTGGTACTCTACCCCCCTGTACACCTCGGTATGCCCTTTCTGGCGTCCGAAACCCTTGGCCTCCGTCAGGGTGATGCCGCACACGTCAATGGCGGTGAGCGCCTTTTGCACGGCATCAAGCTTCGTGTGCTTGATGACAGCCTGCACTATCTTCATAAGACTGAAAACCTCCTTGGAAATTTTAAAAGTTCTTTAAACAGCCATCTTGTGTACTCAAAACCTGTGCCAGGAAACAAGGCATTGATTTTAAATGGGACCACTGCCGGCCGTTGCTACAAAAGTGTAGACATCAACCAAATTGTCGAACAAAATTGTCATACAAAAGGGGGCAAGACGGGAGGGCCAGGATGAAAAAAGTTTTTAGGGCGTCAGTTATTAAGGGGTTTTTATTTTTCTTTTTCTTTAAGGAATTCTCCGAGGAGTTTGTCCACCCTGGCTATGTGCTCCACGATCCAGTCCACCACCACCTGGTTTGTGCGGACCGAAAGGCCGTAGGAGCCGGGCTTTTTGCCTCCGTCCAGTTTTATGAGCTCTTTTTTCAGCTTCATGAAGTTTCTCTTGAATTTCTCGTGCTGCTCCTTATGGGCCCTGTAGCCCGGATAGGAGCGGCTCAGCATGAGGCCTTCTTCCTCGCCAAAATGGAAGGAGATGTACTCCTCCAGAAACTTTATGACGTCGCTTATCTTGTACTTGCAGACGCTGTGGTGCACGGCCAGCACAAGGTCGTTTATCCTGCGGAAAAGCTCCCGGTGCTGTGTGTCTATGACTGCGTTGCCGACAGCCAGGTCTTCTGTCCACTCCATCATCTATCCTAACATCCGGGTGGTCTTTTTGGGGGATGGCTTTTAGGGGTAAAGGCGGCCGCAAACGCGGCCGCCTTTGGGGAGGGGAGACATCAAAGAGGCTACAGTTTTTTAATCGGCACAATGCCCGATAAACTTTAGGAGACCCATTAAATAAAAATTCAGGGCATGAGGGAGCGGGCCGTATCCAGAAGCCGGTAGGCCCGGTCTATGCCGTCGAACGAGCGGTTGACCCAGCAGCTCCCCCAGTAAAAGTTGCAGCTTGTCTCCGCCTTGAGAATATGATCGTAGGCTGCCGTTATCAGGCCGCGCACCTCCTCCGGGTTTCCGGCCATGTGGCCGCGCCCGTCAAAGGTCTGTTTCACCTGCCGGTAATACGCGCTCGCCTTGCCAAGCTCCTCAAGCCCCCGTTTTTGAAGCAGGGAGCCTGTCCACTGGCCAAAATCCCCTCCCCAGTGGTGCCCGGTGTTCCAGGCGCCGGTGTATATATCCACCTCCTCGGTTGGAGGGAACCTGTCCAGGTATTGGCTTATGTGTATGGGTATGAAGCCAAGGGTCCCAGCCCTGTACCTGTCCAGGATGGGCCTGTAGAAATGCCCCCAGAACCCGCTGTTTACGTGCACCGTGCGGAACCACCCGCCGTTCTCGCCGTCAGTCCATGTGGTGACGAGGGCGGGAAAGTCGCAGTGCTTTGTCCTTTCGTAGAGCTCGTGCTGGAACCAGCCGGGGTCCAGCCCGGACTCCTGGGCGTTTGACAGCTCCCGGTCCCTTGGTATCACGACTATCTCCTCGCCGCCCCAGCGGGCGATATAAGGCCGGTAGCGCTGCTCCTCCCAGCGCATCTGCCGCCTGGGCTTTATGTATATGGAATCTATTATCACGTACCTGTACCCGTTCCGCTTGAGCATGGGTATCATCTCCATGCAAAAGCCCATCTCCGGGGCCCAGAAGCCCTGCAACTGGTACCAGGCCCTGCCAAGCATGTTCCATCCAAGCCCCTTCCACCAGGCGGTCTGGGCGTCCCAGTCGGACTGCGGGATGAGCGGATAGACGGGGTGGTAGAGGCCGGTCCCCAGGAATTCTATGCACTGCGAGCGCCTGTATCGGGAAAGAAAGTCCTCCACGTCCACCACGTCATGGAAAGTCTCCCGGATGGCCGGGTCCTCAAGCTGCTTCAAAAGCGTCCCGGAGAAGCTCATGTGCGGACGGGCAATGTCCTCGTAACCTTCGAGCATGCGGGTGGGCCTGTCGTAGCACCAAAGGATCTGCCTTGCCTCCCATCTCTCCTCCGAATTGTGGAGGGCAAGCAGGTTGCCGGGGGGCTGATGCATGTTCAGGCCAAGTGCATGATAGACTTCCGCCATTTCAGATGGTCCTCCTTTAATAGGAAAGATTTTTTAGCCGGGGAAAGTTTTTTCTCTGCTTTGTTTGGTCTTTGCTTTGGTCTTTGAGTGAATGGGAACAAAATACAGAAAACGTCCTGTGCTTCAAAAAAGCATAGTACAAAACGGCGGACACGGCAATATCTGCCAGGTCCCCTTTTACCGGTTTCCTCTGCCCCAAAAAGCGTCGTTTTTTGGGGACCCTGTTAGCGGTTCCGGGCACATGCCAACGGACCCGCTGGCCCCGCGCCTCCCCTGAAATGCGGGGTGCGGGCGGCAAAGAAATACCCTTTCTCTATGCTATAATTTCGCCATGGAAATAAAGACAGCAGCCATGGAGATACCCGAGGGCGCGAATCTCATCCTTGGGCAGACGCATTTCATAAAGACCGCCGAGGACCTCTACGAGGCGCTTGTCACATCCGTTCCGCAGGCCAGGTTCGGTGTGGCCTTCACCGAGGCCTCCGGGCCGTGCCTGATAAGGAGCGAGGGGAATGAAAAGTCCCTGGTGGACTGCTGCGTAAAGAACCTTCAGGCCATCGGGGCCGGGCATGTGTTCTGCATCGTCCTGAAAGAGGCCTTTCCCGTAAACGTCCTTAACCGGATAAAGGAGTGCCCGGAGGTCTGCTCCATATTCTGCGCAACGGCCAACCCGGTGCAAGTTCTGGTGGCCGAGACCGGGCAGGGCCGGGGGGTTTTGGGCGTGATAGACGGTTTTCCGCCCAAAGGGGTCGAGACCGCGCAGGACAAGGCGGACAGGAAGGAATTTTTAAGGAAGATAGGATACAAGTTATGATTGATATTCCCACCCGCCCCCCTAAAGGTTTTGGGAGGGGAATTATTTAAACGGGCTTTTGCCCTTGGGCCCCCATGCCACCCGAAAAGGCAAGAAAATATAATAATCCGGAAAAGTTAATTTAAAGAAAAGGGAACAAGGCAAGGCGTCGGCCATGGCCCGGAAAAATAGAAGGAAAAGGTAAAATCCAGATCATGAGTGAAAAATTTGAGCTTCCTAAACTGAAATATGACGAAAAGGGCCTGATACCGGCCATCGTGCAGGAGGCGGACACTGGCGAGGTGCTGATGATGGCCTGGATGAACAAGGATTCGCTCAGGATGACCCTTGAAAGCGGGTACACGCACTTCTGGAGCCGCTCCAGGCAAAAATACTGGAAAAAAGGGGAGACCTCCGGGTGCACCCAGCAGGTGAGTGAGGTGCTCTACGACTGCGACGCGGACACCCTCCTGGTGAAGGTAAAACAGGCCGGGGCCGGGGCCTGCCACACAGGCGAGAGGACGTGCTTTTTCAGGAAGATCCAGTGATCATGATTTTTTTAATTTTTGCCTTTTGGGGTTTTAGGAGCGGAGCCCCTATGCCCTAAAGGGCGGGAGGGTGGGCATGGACTGCCTTTTCTGCCGGATAGCCTCAAAAAAGGCCGCCGCGAAGATAATATATGAGGACGATGAATGCGTTGCCTTTGAGGACATCGCCCCGCAGGCCCCGGTGCATTTCCTGGTGGTCCCCAAAAGGCACATAGCCACCACTTTAGAGCTCAAAGACGGGGATGAGGCCCTGATAGGGCGCCTGTACAGGGTTGCCGGCCGCCTGGCGGCGGAAAAGGACGTAGCGGCGCGCGGGTTCCGGCTGGTGATGAACACCAACCCGGAGGCGGGACAGAGCGTGTACCATATCCATCTTCATGTGCTTGGTGGCAGGCGCATGCACTGGCCGCCGGGATAAGGGCATAGAGTTCCCGCCTCCCACCCTTTCCTATCTTAATAGGGGCTGCGCCCCTATAACCCCGCTGAACTTCACAGAAAAGGCTGGAACCAGTGTCCTGTCCTGGAAATCCGCAGCATTACTGTTTAGAGCTTTTTCCCGTTCAAATGTTTTGGTTCTTGTTTAATCTTTTTTTGGG
>JAJYJB010000109.1 GCA_021789735.1 Nitrospirota bacterium | reverse complement strand
TCCGATCTTACCACAAGGAACACACGTGGGTAAAAGTCTCCGGCGGCAAGGCCACGATCGGCATCACCGATTATGCCCAGGAAGCCCTTGGGGACATAGTTTACATCGACCTGCCCGAGGCCGACACGGCCGTTGAGGCAAACCATGAGATGTCTGAGATAGAGTCCACAAAGGCCACATCCCCTGTGATATCGCCGGTAAGCGGATCGGTGGTAGAGGTGAACGATGAGCTCTCCGACAACCCCGAGATAATAAACGAGGACCCTTATGAGAAGGGCTGGATAGCGGTTGTGGAGCTTTCGGACCCCTCCGAGCTGGACGCGCTGATGGACGCCTCCGAATACGAGGCCATGCTTAAGGAGCAGATGTGAGGATTACGGTATTAGGCGCAGGCCCCGGAGGTTATGTGGCGGCCATAAAGGCCGCGCAGCTTGGCGCCCAGGTCACCGTGGTGGAGTCCTCGGAGGTCGGGGGCGTTTGCCTTAACCGCGGATGCATCCCCACAAAGTCCCTTGCCGCAAGCGCCGAGCTCTTCATGAAGGCAAAGGAGCTCCACAAGTTTGGCATTGCCTTGAACGGGGAGCCCACGCCGGATTTCGCCGCCATGATGGACCGCAAGAACAAGGTAGTGGAAACGCAGGTCAAGGGCATCAAGGGCCTTTTTAAAAGCTGGGGCATCCGCCTGGTGCAGGGCAGGGGAAAACTGCTTGGCCCAAACAAGGTGGAAGCCAAAGGCAGCGAAGGCACGGAAATAATAGAGGCGGACAGGATAATCATATGCACGGGCTCAAGGCCCGCCAGGATACCCACTTTCCCCTTTGACGGCAAGAACGTCCTTTCAAGCGATGACGCCCTCAATATGGACAGCATTCCCAAAAGCATGATAGTGGTGGGGGCGGGCGTCATAGGCTGCGAGTTTGGCAGCATATTCGGGGCCCTTGGCACGGAAATAACGATGGTCGAGATGATGGACAGGGCCATTGCCACCGAGGACGTGGAGGTCTCGGACCTGCTTGAGCGCGAGTTCAAAAAACGGAAAATAAAGCTCTCACATAAAAAGACGAAAATAGATAAGGTGGAAGTAAGGGAGGACGGGGTGCACGCCTTCACAGCCGACGGCCTGGAGCTGACCGCCCAGAAGATGCTGGTTTCCATAGGCAGGTCCCTGAACGTCGAGGACATCGGCCTTGAGGAGACCGGGGTCGCGCAAGGCAAGCGCTCGGAGATACTTGTGAACGACAGGATGGAGACGAACGTGCCAGGCGTTTATGCGGTGGGGGACGTCACCGGGAAGATGCTGCTTGCGCACGTGGCCTCCAGGCAGGGGATCGTTGCCGCCGTCAACGCCTGCGGAGGCAATGAGACGATGGATTACTCCGCTGTGCCGGCCGCCGTTTTCACGGTGCCGGAAATAGCCTCCGTGGGCCTCAGGGAGTTCCAGGCGGAGGCAAAGGGCATAAAGGTCAAGGCGGGCAGGTTCCAGTACCGCGCGCTGGGCAAGGCCCACGCCATAGGCGAGATAGCCGGCTTCATAAAGATACTTGCGGACCCGGAGACCGACAGGGTCCTGGGGGCGCACATCATAGGGGCCCACGCCTCCGACATGATACACGAGATGACAGTGGCCCTCAGGCACGGCCTTACGGTAAGGCAGGTCGCGGAGACCATCCACACGCACCCCACGCTGTCCGAGGGCGTAATGGAGGCCTGCGAGGCGGTGCACGGCGAAGCCATTCACGCGCCAAAAGAAAAATAATTTTTTTTAAGCGGGCCGGCCTTCACCCCTCCGCCCTGCGGAACGGGTTAAAAGGGAAGCGGGATTTTTTATTTTATTTTATTTTGTTTTTAAAATAAAATCTTTGCCGGGAGGAGGGATTTTTGCATGGGGAGCATAACGGACGTAAGGGCCAGAGAGGTCCTCGATTCCAGGGGAAACCCCACCGTGGAGGTGGAGGTATGGGTTGAAGGATGCATATCCGGCAGCGCGATAGTGCCCTCCGGGGCTTCCACCGGGGAGAGAGAGGCCCTGGAGCTGAGGGACGGAGACAAGGGCCGTTATCTTGGCAAGGGCGTGCAAAAAGCGGTAAAGAACATCCTTAAGGTGATAGCGCCAAAGCTCATCGGAATGGATGCGGCAAACCAGGCCGGCATAGACGGCCTGATGATAGAGCTTGACGGCACGGAAAACAAGAGCAAGCTGGGGGCGAACGCCATCCTCGGCGTGTCCCTGGCCTGTGCGAAGGCCTCCGCTGGAGAGTCCGGCCTGCCCCTTTACAGGTACATAGGAGGAATTGAGGCAAGGCTCCTTCCGGTGCCGATGATGAACATACTGAACGGCGGGGCGCACGCGGACAACAATCTGGACATCCAGGAATTCATGGTGATGCCCGCGGGTTTTGCCTCTTTTGCCGATTCGCTCCGGGCGGGGGCGGAGATCTTCCACACGCTCAAAAAGATACTCAAGAAAGACAAGCTCAACACGGCCGTTGGTGACGAGGGGGGATTTGCGCCGGACCTGCGGTCTAACGAGGACGCCATAAAGCTGATCTTAAAGGCCGCGGACGAGGCAGGCTACACGCCGGGCAAGCAGATATTCATAGCCCTGGACTCCGCCGCATCGGAGTTTTATTCGGCAGGCAAATACGAATTCGAGGGCGGCAAAAAGAGCGCGGAGCAGATGTGCGGCTATTACGAGGAGCTGTGCGGGAAATATCCCATCATCTCCATTGAGGACGGCCTGGGCGAAAAGGACTGGAAGGGCTGGGCGCTCCTTACCGAAAGGCTGGGCGGGAAGGTGCAGATCGTGGGTGATGATATATTCGTTACGAACACCAGGATATTTTCCGATGGCATCAAGAAGGGCATCGCAAATTCCATCCTCATAAAACTGAACCAGATAGGCACCCTCACGGAGACGGTCCAGGCCATAGAGATGGCCAAGACCGCGGGCTACACGGCGGTCGTCTCCCACCGCTCCGGAGAGACCGAGGACACGACGATAGCCGACCTGGCGGTCGCCTGCAACACGGGCCAGATAAAGACCGGCTCCGCTTCCAGGAGCGAAAGGATAGCCAAATACAACAGGCTTTTGAGGATAGAGGGGGAGCTTGGGAGCGCCGCCCTGTTCAAAGGCAGGTCCGTCTTCTATAACATCGGCTAGCCAAAGCGCGGGTGGGAAAAAGCGGACAGGGACATATCAAAAAATAAAAAATTTTAAGACCGGCCTGTTATATAATAGCGCTTGGAATGGATAAGAGGTTGACCAGAAGGGCGGCGGGCCGGATACAGAGAAATAAAATGGTCTACAGCGGCGCGGCCACGGGCGTTGGGACCGGCGGAAACGCCCTCTGGAGACAGATAAGGGCCGAGAAGAAGAGGTCCGGTTACGTATTCTGGACGGTCGTTCTCCTTAGCCTTCTGTACCTGGCAGGGGCCCTGGTCTTTGGCGACATGGGGTACCTGAAGCTAAGGACCCTCAGGGCCAGAAGCCATGCGCTCCAGGCGCAGGTGGCGGGTCTCCGGCAGGAAGACGCACAGATGAGGACCTCCATGAGGGATTATCGCGACGATAAGTTCTATCAGGAAAAGCTCGCCCGCGAGGACCTTGGCCTGGCAAAGAAAAACGAATACATCTTCATCTTCAACAGCCCGGACCGGTAGGCAAAAAAGAAAAAAAACACACAAACGGGTCGCGCAGCCATAAAACCTGAAGACCGGCTGCGGGGCCCGGCTAAGAAATTTTTTTCGCTGAATGAATCATCCCGCGGCAAGCTGCAGGATATCGAAGTCAACAAAAACCAAGGCCAAGGATTCACTCACCTCAAAAAAACCCTCTCTCATTGGGAGAGCGGGAGCGAAGCGGAAGGTGAGGGGATGTCAACATAAGGTTACCCTCCTTCTTCTCATTGTCGGCCTCCATTTAATTTTTCTTACGTGCCCAGCTTTTAAATAAGGACCGCGAGCTGAAATTTTTTGCAACCCACAGAAAAAGCCGGGGTGGAAGAACTCATTCCAACCCCCGGCCCTCTAACTCCAGTGCCCGGGCATCCATCTCCATCCGCGCCTGGTCTCTCTCCAGTGGCCCCTGTTCCATACCGCCCCGCGCCATGGTCTGGCCGCCCAGTGGCCCCGTACCCATCTCCATCCGCAAAAGCGCCAGACCCAATGCCCTTCGATCCATACCGCACCGGGGAACGGCGCCGCGCCGACCACTTCATAGCGCGTAGCGGGCGGAGCGGAGCGGACAACCGCAACGCACCCCGCAGCCCCTGTTGAGATCATGGCCGCGGCAACCAGGGCCAGCGCCGGCCTCCTTAGACTAATTTTCATTCCTGCCACCTCCTTTGCCTCCCTTACCACTGCCGTCCCGCGCCGCCGGCCACCATCCGGCCCTGGCGCGCCTGCGGCAAGTTCTTGTATAGCGCTTTCCATGGGCGCATCCATTTTTTGATCTTTATTCATATAGGCAACGGATGCGCGAAAAGGTTCAATCCGGCGGGCCGCCATTTCTGGGGGATAAAACAAACAAAAAACATGCTCATCTGATTTTAAGTTAAAATCATGGGAAACTGCAAAACAAAGAGGAGCATCTTTCCCGGAAGAAAAAGGAACGGCAGGGAAAAAATGCCTGACAACGAAAAAGACTGGAAGGACAACATATCATTTCTGCTTGTCTGCCCGAGGGAGGGCGGCAATATCGGGGCATCGGCCAGGGCCCTTAAGAATTTCGGCTTTTCCCGTCTTGAGCTTGTAAAGCCGGAAAAATTCCCTTCGGAAGAGGCCGTGTGGTTTGCCCACGGCGCCCTGGATACCCTGGAGAAAACAAGGGTTTATGCCCTGTTCCAGGACGCCATAGCGGGGAAGAAACTGGTGGTGGGCACGACAAGGAGAATGGGGAAACAGCGGGGGCCGGTCTACACGCTGAGGGACGGGGCAGAGAGGATAAAAAAATATGCGCATGCAGGACCAGTCTCGATACTTTTCGGCAGGGAGGACAGGGGGCTTTCAAACAAGGAGACGGAGGAGTGCTCTTTTTTGATAAATATACCGGCAGGCCGACGGATGCCTTCATTCAACCTTTCGCAGGCGGTGCTGCTGACCGCTTATGAGCTTTTCATGGAGGGCCGCGTTTCAGGCGCGCCTGGGGCCGGGCCTGCCGGAAAAACGGCCTCGCGCGAAGAGCTTTCCTTCTTTTTTGACAGGCTGAAAGGTACACTTGACCTGCTTGAGTACGTGCCCAGGGGCAACAAGGACATGGAGATAACCATAATAAAAAACCTGCGGCACATGCTTGGCCGGGCCCAGGTGGCCCAGTGGGAGCTTAAAATGCTCCATGGCTTGCTCTCCCGCCTTGACGAAAAGCTGAGGCGAAAACAATAACCTACTACCTACCCTGCTGTCTAAACAAACCTGACGACCTCACACAAAGTTTACATAACGGAACTTTCTTGCGAATGAATGTTACGACCGGCGTATTCGCATTTTTTGTTAATAAGATGCGATGCTCAACCTGTTTTTACCGGTTTTTTTTGAGCTGTAAAGGGCTTTGTCAGCAGCCTTGATGAAATCGTCTTTGCCCAAGCTGTGCGCCCCGGGGTCAAAGACGCAAACCCCCAGGCTTACCGTCACGGAGATCTTTAGCTTGTCGATACTGATTGTAACCATTTCAATCGTTTTCCGCACCCTTTCCGCAAAGACCGCGGCATGCTGCAAATCCGTTTCAGGCAATACGACAGCAAACTCCTCTCCGCCATACCTGGCAACCGTATCGCCAGAGCGGCTTTCCCCCAAAATCAGGCCCGCCACTGATTTCAATACCATATCGCCAACTAAATGGCCATGAGTGTCATTGACCCTCTTGAAATCGTCTATATCGATCATCACAAGGGCCATTTTATGCGCATATCTCTGCGCCCTTAGCATCTC
>JAJYJB010000108.1 GCA_021789735.1 Nitrospirota bacterium | reverse complement strand
AAAATCAAAAAAAACACCATGCGAATTTCCATTCATCAAAAAGCCCATGACCGGGATCGAACCGGTGACCTCATCCTTACCAAGGATGTGCTCTGCCGACTGAGCTACATGGGCATCACCGACCTTCGCCTGCCCAAAAAATGGAAAATGTCTGCCCACTCGCCCTTGAAATGGAGCGGGAAACGGGATTCGAACCCGCGACCCTCAGCTTGGAAGGCTGACGCTCTACCACTGAGCTACTCCCGCTTCAAGTTAAAAATAAAAAAGCCGCTTCAAAAAAAGAGACCGGCACCTGAGAAAAACCCTCCAGGCACATGCACACCAACCCAAATAACCGCCAAGAAACCAGTGGAGAGGGGAGGATTCGAACCTCCGTAGGCTACGCCAACGGGTTTACAGCCCGTCCCCTTTAGCCACTCGGGAACCTCTCCTATACAGCCCTTCTTGGAGCCACCGAAGGGAATCGAACCCCCGACCCGCTGATTACAAATCAGCTGCTCTACCTACTGAGCTACGGTGGCTACCTGGCCCTTGGAGCGCAAATCTCCCCTTTTTTATCAACCTATTAATATAGGGAATATATTATATTCCTGTCAATCTTTAAATTCAAGTGATTTTTCTTGGTTAGGACAAAATTTCAGGTTTTTAAGTCTTTTACTTCTTTTTGCTGCTTCTTTGCCGCAAAACCTCTGAAAGGAATATCCCTGCGCTCACGGACACATTCAGGGATTCAACGCCCCGCACCGGTACGCTTAAGAGGTAATCACACCTCTCAGTGACCACCCGCCTGAGCCCCGCCCCCTCGCCTCCAAGAACCAATACAAGCGGCACCCTCAAGTCTGCCTCCCAAGGGGCCACGCCAACGCCAGCGGCGGTCCCGGCGACCACAAGCCCATTTTCCTTAAGCATATCAAGGGCGTACTTGATGTTGGCCTCCCTCGAAACTGGAAGGCTCCAGGCAGCACCGGCTGACGCCTTGAATGCCTCTGGGGTAAGCCCGGACTGGCGGTGTTTCCCTATTATTATACCATGGGCGCCTAGCGCAAGCGCGCTTCGCATGATCGCGCCCAGGTTCCTGGGGTCCTCCACGCCGTCCAGCGCCACCAGAAGCGGCGGCTCGCCAACCTTGGCAGCGGCCTCAAGCATCTCCCCGGTGCCCATAAAGGATTTTTCGCGCACCTTAGCGGCTACGGACTGGTGGCCCTTTGGAAGGGCCTCAAAAAAAGAAGGGGCCACCCTGTCCACAGGAACGCCGCGTTCCCTGGCAAGGCTTAAGATGTGCGGGATGTCCTCCCTCTTTGCCGAAACAAATATCTTTGTAACGGCCCCTGCACGGAGCGCCTCCATCACCGGGTTTACCCCGTAGATCAACATGTCGCCCGCCTGTCTTGATGATATATCCATACAGTAGGATAACATTAATTCCTGTTGACAGCCCTTACGGGGATGCTACAATTCACATATAAAGTATGTTTACTTTTATGGTATGATAATACTTGACACGATTCGGCTAAAGATAATATATTAAAAAACAGGGAAAGCAAATTCGGGCGGAACCAAAACAGGCAAAGACAGGACAGGCAAAGAAAAGAAAGGCAAAGAAAAAAATCGAAATGGCGGCTGCGAAGGATTTTTACGGGATATTGGGAGTAGAAAGAAAAGCCACTGCCGATGAGATAAAAGCGGCATACCGCAAACTTGCCAGGAAGTATCACCCTGACCTGAACCCCGGCGACAAGGCCTCTGAGGAGAAATTCAAGGAGATCAACGAGGCCTATGCCGTACTGAGCGATCCGAAGAAAAAGGAGCAGTACGACCGCGGGCCTGAGAAATTCGAATGGCCTGGGGCCGGCGAATGGGCTGGTGCGGGGCAACCCGGCTACGGGACAGGGGGCGCGGAGTACGATTTCGGTTTCGGCGACATATTTTCTGAGCTTTTTGGCGGCACGGCGCGGCAGAGGGGCGTTCCCCGGAAGGGTGCGGACCTCTATACAGAAATGGATGTGACCTTTAAGGAGGCGTTCGGCGGCACGACAAGGCAGGTATCCATCAACAGGGAGGCCGTCTGCCCCCAGTGCGGAGGTGTAGGGGCCTCCGAGGTAAGCAAATGCCCCAGGTGCAAAGGGACCGGAAAACTTCAGTCAAAAAGGGGATTTTTCAGCACTGTGCAGGCTTGCCCGGACTGCGGCGGCACCGGCCAGAAGGCGGTAAAGGTCTGCCCTTCCTGCAGGGGCGCCGGCAAAAAGATAACAACGGAAACGGTTTCAGTAAAGATACCGGCCGGAGTGGACAACGGTTCCATGCTGCGGTTAAGGGGGCTTGGCAACGCTGGTGTTGACGGCGGGTCCGCAGGCGACCTCCGGATAAAAATCAAGGTGCAGCCCCATCCTTTTTTTAAAAGAGAGGCGGACAACGTTTACCTGGAGGTGCCCGTTACCATAGGAGAGGCCGCCTTGGGAGCAAAGATAGAGGTGCCCACCCCGGACGGAAAAGCGATCATGAAGCTGCCTGCAGGCACGCGCGGCGGACAGCGGTTCAAATTAAAAGGCAAGGGGTTTTCCTCTCCAAAGGGCGGCAGAGGCAATCTTTATGTGGACATCAACATAGTTTTGCCCAGAGACATAGGTGAGCGCGCAAAGGCGGCGCTGTCCGAGCTTGAGGCGGCATACGGAGAAAATCCCCGCAAGGACATTTTGCACTGAGATGAAAAGGGAGAAGGAACAGCCTCTTTATATGATAAGCGTCGTGGCCCGTATGCTCCATGTGCATCCACAGACCCTGCGGATGTATGAGCGGCAAGGCTTCGTCCACCCGACCAGGACCAACAAGCAGAGGCTTTATTCGGAAAGCGACGTGGAGCGCATCGGAATGGTCCTGAGGCTCACGCGGGAAATGGGAGTGAACAAGGCTGGCGTGGAGATCATTTTGCGGATGAGGGAGCGGATCGAAGGGCTGCAAAATGAGATGCTGCAGATGATGGAACACCTTGGAAACGAGTTCCGCGGCGACTTTGAAAAAAGGATCAGGCAGATGTTTTCGGGGGAAAAAAGCCCCCGCGATGAAAAGTAAAAGAAAAGAAAAGAAAAAAAGCATGATCAGGATTTTTTAAAAGGCAGGAGGCAAGAGGACCATGAGATTGGACAAATTAACTTACAAATCACAGGAGGCGATGGCCGAAAGCCAGAGGATTGCGGAGGGCAAAGGCAACCAGGAACTTCAGCCCGAGCACCTCTTGCTGGCCCTGCTCAGGGACGGCGAAGGCCTTGCAGTTCAGATACTGGGCCGGATGGGCGTAGAAACCGGGGGGCTCGAAGCAGATGTCGAAAAGATAATCGACAAGTTCCCCAAGGCCTCCGGCTCCACTCCGCTTGGGCAGTTCTACGCTTCGGCCAGGCTTAAAGACGTAATGGAGAAGGCCATGCAGCAGGCAACCCATCTAACGGATGAATTCGTGAGCGTGGAGCACCTGCTGTACGCAATCGCCACGGAAGGAGGCCCGGGGGCGCAGGCGCTGGCCGGCAGGGGCGCCACCCCGGACATGATACTTGCCTCCATGCAGGAGATAAGGGGCACCCAGAAGGTGACTGACCAGAACCCGGAAGACAAATACCAGGCGCTGGCCCGCTACGGCAGGGACCTCACAGAGCTTGCAAAAAAAGGCAAACTGGACCCCGTGATAGGAAGGGATGAGGAGATACGCCGCCTGATACAGGTGCTTTCAAGGAGGACCAAGAACAACCCGGTGCTCATCGGCGACCCCGGAGTGGGCAAGACCGCCATAGTGGACGGACTGGCGCAGCGCATAGTCCAGGGTGACGTGCCCGAGACGCTGAGGCACAAAAAGACGGTGGCCCTGGACATGGGCGCTCTTATCGCCGGGGCAAAGTACAGGGGGGAGTTCGAGGAGAGGCTGAAGGCGGTGCTCAAGGAGGTAGAGCAAGCCAGCGGAAAGGTCATCCTCTTTATAGATGAGATGCACACCATCGTAGGGGCCGGTGCGGCAGAGGGCGCGATGGACGCCTCCAACATGTTAAAGCCGGCGCTTGCAAGGGGCGAGCTGCGGTGCATAGGGGCCACCACGGTAAACGAATACCGGAAATACATAGAGAAAGACCCCGCCCTTGAAAGGAGGTTCCAGCCCATCCTGGTCAAGGAGCCCACCGCGGAGGACACCATTTCCATCCTGCGCGGCCTGAAGGAGCGCTATGAAGTGCACCACGGCGTGAAAATAAAGGACCAGGCTCTGGTTGCCGCAGCCGTGCTCTCGGACAGGTACATTACGGACAGATTCCTACCTGACAAGGCAATAGACCTTATAGACGAGGCCGCCTCTAAACTCCGCATGGAGATAGACAGCATGCCTGTGGAACTGGATGAGGTGGAACGCAAGATCAGGCAACTGGAGATAGAGAAGCAGGGAATGCTCAAAGACGGCTCGGATGAGTCCATAAAGCGGCTGGAAGGCATACAGCGCGAGATAGCCGAGCTTTCTGAACGCAAGGACAGCCTGCGCTCTCAGTGGATGAGCGAAAAGGAGGTCATCTCCAGGATACGGGATATAAAGGAAGAGATGGAGACAAGGCGCATCGAGGCCGAGCGGGCCGAACGCGAGGGCAATCTGGGGCGGGCGGCGGAGCTCAAATACGGCACGCTGCTTGAACTTGCGAAACAGCTTGATTCCGAAACTAAAAAACTTGCCCAGGTGCAGATCAAAAGGAAGATGCTCAAGGAAGTGGTGGACGAGGAGGATGTGGCACAGGTCATCTCCAAGTGGACTGGCATCCCGGTCTCCAGGATGCTTGAGACGGAGGTGCAAAAACTTCTCAAAATGGAGGAGCGCCTCCGCATGCGCGTGGTAGGGCAGGACGAGGCCATTGCCGCTATCTCAAACGCGGTAAGAAGGGCAAGGGCCGGCGTGCAGGACCCCAACCGGCCTATAGGCTCATTCATATTCCTTGGCCCCACCGGCGTAGGCAAAACGGAGCTGGCCAAGGCGCTGGCCGAATTTCTCTTCGATGATGAAAGCTCCATGGTGCGCATAGACATGTCCGAATACCAGGAGCGGCACACGGTGTCACGTCTTATAGGGGCGCCGCCAGGCTATGTGGGATATGAAGAAGGGGGGCAGCTAACTGAAGCGGTGCGCAGGAAACCTTATTCAGTGCTGCTTTTTGACGAGATAGAAAAGGCCCATCCCGAGGTCTTCAACCTTCTTCTGCAGATACTGGATGACGGACGGCTTACCGATGGCCACGGGCGCGTGGTTGACTTCAGGAACACGGTTATAATCCTCACCTCCAACATAGGCAGCGTCCATATACAGGAACTGCTGGAGGAACGCAGGAAGAGGCCGCGCGTTTATTGGGGCCCCCCTGGCGAAAACGAGGAGGACCTTAAGAACAAAATCCTCCAGGATTTGAAGGCCAACTTCAAGCCCGAGTTCTTAAACAGGATCGACGAGATCATAATCTTTAACCCGCTTACGGAAGAGCTGCTCAGGCAGATAGTGGAAATACAGGGAAACCTGATGAAGCGTTACCTGACGGGCAAGGGGCTGGATCTGGTCCTCACCGACAGGGCAAAAAAGAAGCTGGCCGAGATCGGCTTTGACCCGGTCTACGGCGCCAGGCCGCTCAAAAGGGCGATACAGCGCGAGGTGTTGAACCCCCTGGCGACAAAACTCCTTGAACGGACGTTCAAAGAGGGCGATCTGGTTGAAGTGGATGTCGACAAGAGCGGAAGCATAACGCTTAGGCCCAAAAAGTCGGCAAAAACGGCTGCCGTGGAAGCCGCAGGCTGACAAAACGAACGGCGGATAAAATAGAAGGGGGGCAACTGCCCCCCCTTCCACCCCTTTGATCCTTTTGGGAGCAGCCGCACGAAACGGAAGAATTGGCCCTTTGCTGGCTCCTTAAATGACTTTTTTGAGGGGGTATGGGGGCGCAGCCCCCATATAGACAAGGGGTAAGAAATGCCTCTCTTTACGTGCCTAACCGAAAGATGATAATATAATGCCTAGCCGAAGTGGCGGAACTGGCAGA
>JAJYJB010000107.1 GCA_021789735.1 Nitrospirota bacterium | reverse complement strand
CAGCACCCTGCTACCTTTTAAGAAGTGTTTGTTTTTTTGTTTAAGGTCTTTCCACTGTGTCGAAAGGGCGAGCGCTCCATCCATTAGGTCCTCAAAATCATATGCCTCGAAGATCCCGTATTGGGCAAGTACGGAATGGAATACCTCGTAGGCGCCCGCGAGTCTGCCCGTATGGGAAAAGGCGGCGGCCTGCCCCGCGGCCCCTTTCCCAGCCTTCAAAATGATGAGGGGCTTTTTCTCTGAAAGGGCCTTTGCACGTTTTATGAATCTCCTGCCGTCCCGTACCGATTCCAGGTAGCAGATGACCGCCTCTGTCCCGGCATCGTTTTCCAGGTACTCGTAAATGTCCGATTCATCGATGTCCGCCGCGTTTCCGTAATGGGCGGTGATGGAAACACCCATGTCCGTTTTTGCCATGCCCTCAAACAGAAGGGAGAGGACAGCCCCGCTTTGGGTGACTATGGCAGTGCCCCCGGCACGCGGGCGGGGCAGCCTTTCAGGAGGCAGTATGAATGTGTCCAGTCCCGTGGTGGCATTATAAACTCCCATGCAGTTAGGCCCCATAAGTATTATGCCGCCTTTACGCGCAGTTCTTAATACCTTATCCTGCAACCCGGCTTGTCCCGCCTCGGCAAAACCGGCGCTAACGACAAGGGCACAGGAAGCCTTACCGGCAAGGGCTTCCAGGATCGACGGCGTCTCGGGGGCGGGCCTTATGATTATCGCCAGATCGATCTTTCCCTTTATCCCTTCAACCGAGGGATAGGCCTTTATGCCCATGAGGCGCGGGAATTTTGGATTTACCGGGAATATCCTGATCCGCCGCTTCAGCCTAAGAAGGTTTTTTAGCACAACCCCTCCGAGCTTGAGCTCAGAGTGGGAGGCGCCTATAACGGCAACGCTTTCCGGGTTAAAAAGACCGGAAAGGTCTTTTTCTTTTCTTTTTTGTTTTTTTTTAAGTGCTTTCAACAAATATTAGCGCCGGGTCTTCCAGGAACCGGACGATCCTTGCCAGAAATTTTGAGGCTTCCGCCCCGTCCGCCACCCTGTGGTCGAAGGTAAGAGAAAGCGGCAGGACCTTTCTGGCCTCTATCTGGCCTGCAACCACCCAGGGTTTGTCCGTTATTCTGCCCGTGCCCAGTATCGCCACATCGGGGGAATTGATGACAGGGGTCGCGAAAAGCCCTCCGTAATGGCCGAAATTCGTGATGGTGAAGCTGTTGCCCCGCAGTCTCTCCAGGGTTATTTTCCGTTCCCTCGCCATCCCGGACAGCTCTTCCAGTTCTGTTGAGAGCTCAACGATGGTCTTTTTGTCCACGTCTCTTATCACGGGGACCATCAGGCCCTCAGTGGTGTCGACGGCTATCCCCATGTTCACATATTTTTTGATCACCAACTCTTCCTCGCCCTCCGGCCCCTGGAGAGAGGCGTTCAGCACCGGATGCTCCTTCATGGCGTGCTGGGCGGCCTTGATGAAAAAGGGAAGGAAGGTAAGATGCACGCCGCGCTCCCTCAAGACCGTTTTTTCCCTTTCCCTTATCTCCCACAGCTCCGTCACGTCCGCCTCTTCGGTGACCGTGACCGATACGGTGTTCCTCTGGGCGGCAACAAGCTTTTTTGCAATGGCCCTTCTGATGCCCCGCAAAGGCACGCGTTCCACGGGGCCGAACTCGTCTCCGTTTTGTTTGAAGATCTCTCTGGAGGAGAACTTGAGCACGTCATCCTTGGTGATAATGCCGCCAGGGCCGCTCCCCCTCAGATTTCGCAGCGCCGCCTCGCTGACGCCCATTTCCTTTGCAAGCTGCCTGGCTGCCGGGGCGGCAGCCAGCGGTTCTTCTTCGCTTTCCGGAAGCTCCCCTATCACTGTAACGGATTTTTTCCTTTTTCCATTTTCCTTGGCAGGGGCGGCGGATTTTTCAGGATGAACTTCATAGACTGGAGGCTCCAGGGATATCTGCCCCGGCATAAGGAACTCCGGCCCGCCGTTTCCTTCTTCCTCCAGGGCCTTTTTCTTTTCCCCTGCGGATGCCTCTCCATTGGCAGCGATGGTCATGAGGACATCGCCCACCCTTACGGTTTCACCCTCTCCTTTTAAAAGTCTGCCAACCTTCCCGCCCTGGGGGGAAGGCATTTCTACGACCGCCTTGTCCGTTTCCACCTCGAGCACGTTCTGGTGTTCGGAGATGGTATCGCCTTCCTTTACAAGCCATTTCCTGATCTCCGCTTCCGCTATTCCCTCTCCCAGGTCTGGCAGTTTGAATTCATATGGCATATTTCAATACCTCATCGCTTCTTCTATTTTGTTTTTAATTCTTTCAATGCCTGGCATGTAATAGTCCTCAAGCTTTGAAAAGGGGAGCACCACGTCATAGGCCGCAACCCGCAGAACAGGGCCCCTGAGATACGCGATGGCGTCTTCAGCTATGGTGGCCGCCACCTCAGAGGCAAACCCGCAGGTCTTTGGCGCTTCCTGCACGATAACGGCCCGGCCCGTCTTCCTGACCGAGCTCAGGACCATCTCCGCGTCCCACGGGCTCAGGCTCATCAGGTCTATAACATCGGCATCGAAACCGTTTGCCGCCTTCATGGTGCGCTGGAGCATGCTCCCCCAGGAGATGAGTGTAACGGCCTTGCCCTCCCTTGCCTTTCTCGCCCTGCCAAGCGGGATCGTGTATTGCTCCTCCGGGACGTCCTCCTTGATCATGCGGTAAAGCCTTGCCGGCTCAAGAAAGATAACCGGGTCCGGATCCCGTATGGCCGAAAGCAAAAGCCCCTTGGCCACGTATGGGCCTGACGGGACGGCCACCTTGAGACCCTGGATGTGCGCAAAAAGCGCTTCGGTGCTTTCGGAATGGATCTCCAGGGCCTTTATTCCCGCGCCGTAAGGGGTCCTTATAACCAGAGGGCAGGTGAACCGGCCTCTGCTTCTGCTGCGCAGCCGTGCGGCATGATTTACTATCTGGTCGAAGGCCCCGTATATGAACCCCATGAACTGTATCTCCACCACCGGCAGAAGACCGCAGGCGGACATGCCTATGGCCGCGCCTACTATCCCCGTTTCCGAAAGGGGGGTGTCCATTATGCGCTCTCCCCCGAACTTCTCGAACAGACCTTCCGTGACCCGGAAGACCCCGCCGTCCCTGCCTACGTCCTCGCCCAGGATGACGACCGAGGGGTCCTTTTCCATTTCCTGGCGCAGGGCCATATTAAGGGCCTGGACCATATTAACCGCTGCCATCAGCCTAAAAATTCCCTCATCTGCTGCGCCTCTCCGGGGGAAGGCTTCTCGAATGTATAGGCGAACATATCGTTGGCCGGTGGCGGCCCGATCTCTTCCATTTTGTGGTATGCCTCGTCTATGGCCTTTTCCGCCTGCTCCTCCGTCTGTTTCTGGAATTCGCCGCCTAAAAGACCCTCTTTCTCCATGTAAAGCCGCAGTCTTTTAACAGGGTCCCGGCCCTTCCATTCTTCAACCTCTTGCGCGGGGCGGTAGCGCGTGGAGTCATCGGCAGTGGTGTGGTCCGACAGGCGGTAGGTGAAACATTCTATGAAAGACGGCCCTCCGCCGCTTTTTGCCTTTTCTATGGCCTCCTTTGCGGCCTTGTAGACGGCAAAGACATCGTTGCCGTCCACCTGCAGGCCCGTAAACCCGTAGGCCAGGGCCTTCTGGGCCAGTGTCCCGGCCGCGGTCTGTCTTGAAAGGGGCACGGATATGGCCCACTGGTTGTTCTGGCATATGAAAACCGCCGGCGCCCTGAATACCCCTGCAAGATTGAACGCCTCGTGGAAATCCCCCTTTGAAGTGGCCCCGTCGCCAAAGTAGGCCAGGGCCGCTTTTTTTTCTCCCCTGATCTTCATGGCCATGGCCGCCCCCGCGGCATGAGGCAGATGGGTGCCTACGGGCACGCACACGGGAAACACGTTCAGACCGCCCGGACATTTCATCCCGCGTTCATCGCCGGACCAGTATTGAAATAACATATATAATGGGTACCCCATGGTTATCTGAACGCCTGTCTCCCTGAAGGAAGGGAATATCCAGTCTGTTTTCTCCGCGGCAAAGGCGCTTGCCACCTGGGCCGCCTCCTGTCCCCTGATAGAGGCGTAAGTGCCAAGTCTTCCTTCCCTCTGCAACTGCAGCGCCCGCTCATCGAAGGCCCTGGACAGGAGCATCATTTCGTATATGTGCTTTATCTCCCCGCCTGAAAGGCCGGGCATCAGGGTCTTGTCCGCGTTGCCCTCTTCATCAAGGATTTCCAGACGTTTTACGTCGAAGGATGCAATGCTTTTTTCGGGCATGTCTTTTTATGCCCTCCGGGCATCGAATGTAAGGATTCCTTGATCTGTCATATTCGCTCACTTGCGCTTCGGGGTGCACTCGCTACTCATTTTTCCTAAACGCAGTCTAGCAAGGGGAGGGTTGGCTGTCAACGCATTTGGCCATTACATCAGCCAGGCCTGCCCGCCCAGTAAACGGGGAAGTTTTAAGTTGTTTGGGCCGGGGAAAGTTTTAAGTTGTTTGGATTGTCCCGGGCGTGTTCCCAAGCCGGTAAAATTGACTTGACACCTCCCCATCCGTTTGCTAAAAGTTGGATAAGAGACAAACTCAAAACTCAAAAAACCTCGCGGGAAAAAGTTCTGTCAGGCGGCGTTCCGGAAAGACGTTCCTGAAAATCAAAAATCAAAAGAATCAAATCAAAAAGCCCCGGTTTTAAAAACCAAAGTCCAAAACACAAGCAAAGGAGAGAAGAAAAACCATGAAAAGAATTATCGTGTTTACGCTGTTAGCATTTGTGCTGGCCCTGTTCTTTGATGTGGCGGCGGCTATGGCGCAGGATAATCCAGGCGGGATGGACAACACGCCAGGCGGCGGCACATCCAACACCCCAGGCGGCGGATATGAACATCAGAGCAGCCTGGCCGGAGGCGCGCTTTACGCGCAGGGCGGTATGAGCCAGACGGGACAGCAGGACCCTGGCATGAGCAACGCCACCGGGTTGCCCACCCTTTCGGGAGATTACTCCTCTACCTTCGAATCGGGCTCCATGGAAAGCGCCCAGCAGGTTTGTGATGAGGTTGCGCGCGCCAACAACAAGGCAAACTGCGCGGCGGCATCTGTCACCACCCAGGGCACTGCCCCCGGGGTCCCGCCCAGGCATATGTATTATTGCATCTGTAAATAAAAAATAGATGCGAGGGCATCAGTTTTCCCCGCGGTATTTTTTGCCGCGGAAACCCAAAAAAACAAAGGAGAGAAGAAAAACCATGAAAAGAATTACCCTGATTACGCTGTTAGCATTCGTGCTGGCCCTGTTCTTTGGTGTGGCGGCGGCTATGGCGCAGGACGACTCGGGCGGGATGGACAATACGCCGGGCGGCGGCACATCCAACACCCCTGGCGGCGGATATATGCATCAGAGCAGCCTGGCCGGAGGCACGCTTTACGCGCAGGACGGTATGAGCCAGACGGGACAGCAGAGCCCTGGCATGAGCAACGCCACCGGGCTGCCCACGCTTTCGGGAACCCATACCTCGACTTTCCAGTCTGAATCCAAGGACACCGCCCAGCAGGTTTGCGATGAGGTTGCCCGCGCAAATAGCAAGGCAAGTTGTGACGCCCACGCCACCATGACCCCGGGAACCGCGGCAGGAAGCACATATTACTGCATATGCCAGTAGCTGCGGGCACTGGAAAGCGGGGTCAGGCAGTGCAGCCAAGCCCGCTTCGGTAAAAAAGTAAAAACATCCAAAACAAAATTTCCTTGAACGAGGAGGGCGCGGCACGGAAGGCATTTTCTTTAACCTGGGCAGAAATTATCATCAACCCGGGCAAAACAGGAAAGCCCTGCCGTACCGCGCCTCCCAAATAAAAAGATGTGAAGACGTATTGGAGGGTCCCCATGAAAGTGGATCTCAGGAAGAAAGTCGGAAAGCTTAGTGACTTGACCGAGGACGAAAAGAACCTGCTTGCCGCGGCCCTGCTTTTCCCTTCACTGATCGCGACCCTGCTTTTTCTTCTTTCGCCCCTGTTCGCCTGAACGCCAACAAAGCCGGAAAATAAAATTTTTCAATCCGGATATTT
>JAJYJB010000027.1 GCA_021789735.1 Nitrospirota bacterium | reverse complement strand
TTCCGATCTAGGCGAGGACGGAGTAATAGCCCTCATCCTCGCTGACCAGTTTTTTGTATATGCCCCTGGCGGTTTTTTCGTTCGCGCTCCCCCCAATGCCCTCAAGACTCCTTGCCGTCCAGTAGAGGTATTGGGGGTCATCGGAAAGGCTGTCAAGGTCCGAAAAAATGGCGTCAGCGTCCTTGTAGTCCTTTTGTATGTAATAAAGCCACCCGGTCTCCCACATGGCGTCCTCCGCCACCCGCGGGTATTTTTCACGGGCCTCGTTAAGCTCCTGGATGGCCCCGGCGAAATTATCGTCTTTTCGTCTTTCAAGAGAGGCCATGTCCAGCATGAGGTAGGAAGCCCTCCGGTCGCCGGCGGCTGAGAGCGCGTCTATCTCCTTTTCGAGGTCTTCCTCGTCGTTTGCCCGGAAGTATGACCTCGCCGCGTTATACAGGTCACCCGCCTGTACATAGACCGCGGCCGACTCGTTGTACCTTTTCTGCATGAAAAGGGCCCTGCCAAGCAGGTCCAGCTTTTCCTGGGCGTAGGCGGCGCCGTCGGGCAACTGGAGGAGTTCACGCGCCGCCCGGACCGGGTGTGCCCGCCTCAGGAGGTTTCCCGCCCTTGTGAGCGTCTCCTGCGGGCCCGGCGTCCCGCCAAGCTCCGCGAGGGCCTTGCCGGAGAGGGCCCCGGCGTCATCGTATATCTTTTTCAAAAGGCCCCTGGCCTGGTGCGCATTGCCTTTTTCCATAAGGAGCTGAGCGAGCTTAAGCTCCAGGCTTTCATGGCCGGGATAACGCTTTGTGAAGTCTTCGAGACGCTTTATCAGGCCGTCTTTGTCTGCGGCCATGCCTATGGCCATGAGCCTTGCCTTTTCAGACAGAGGGCTCCGGGGGTAGTTTTTCAGGAGCTCGTCGAGGTAGGCCGTTGCGCGTCCGGGGTCTTTGAGCTCCCAGCAAGACCTGGCCTCATAAAAGCATATGTAATCGCCAAGGAAAGGCAGGCCGGCGCGGGATGCCCGGAACTCGGAGAGCGCCTGTCTGTACCGGGCCGCATCCATGAGGGCGACCGCCGTTTTGAAGTGAGCGGCCGCCTTCAGGTCGAGCCCTTCTTTGCCCTTGCCGCCATTTGCCGGCGCGGTGCCGTTTGAGGGCGCGGTGTACTGAAGGGGTTTTTTCAGTTCTTTTATTGGAGCTAGTGCCGGGCTATTGGTTAAAGCGGTTGTCCCGGAGGCCACGGCCTGGCGCGCCATCGCAACCGGTATGAAGAAAAACAGGATTGAGACCAAATAAAACAGCTTTTTCATGCCTGAAATCTGTCCCAGATATCATAGCCAAAACGTCTTTTTTAAGGCAATAACTTTTTTGAAAATGAACGGCGAAAAGGGATATTTTGCTTTTTTGCTTCGGTTTGGCCCTTTTTTATCCTGTCCGTGGGCCCGGCGCCAAAAGGCAAGAAAGGCGGCGAGCGGATTCGAACCGCTGCATCGAGGTTTTGCAGACCTCTCCCTTACCACTTGGGTACGCCGCCGTGAACTTTTTGTTCTTTTTGTTTTGTATTATTTTGTGCCCGAATTCCAGAAACTCAGGCCCGTAACGACAGGGGCATTTTATATGGAGCGGGCGACGGGATTCGAACCCGCGACCCCAACCTTGGCAAGGTTGTGCTCTACCAGCTGAGCTACACCCGCATTTGCGCCTTTGTGCGTCTTTACCCCTGTCCGCGGCGGGCTGGAAGCTATATTATTTACAATCCGGGACAAAAAATCAAGGAACAATTATGAAGGTCAATATCTTTCGAAATGCATCCTTGTCCAGCCAAAAAAAGCGGACACATCGCGCGGGGGCAGGGCCTTTTCCGGGTAGCCAATCGGCATCATGCACTGGATGCGGAACCTGCCCGGCAGGACCGCCCTCGAAGCGCCTGCGGCTGCGCCTTGTCCATATGGCCTCAAGCATGAAAAAGATTTATCCCGGTGAGGCCTGTTAAGCCGCGGCCCGCAGCACGGACAGACCGCCGGCCCTGCCTGCTTGACTCCGCCTGGCAAAGCTGCTATAAATAATGCATGTTTTATATCATGCTCACTGGTCATCGGCTTCCGGGTCATGGGCTTTCGCTCAGGGGTTGGCGTCTCCAGGGACTGCGGCCAGGGAGGTTTTTCGTGTAGTTTCCGTTTTTTAAACGGTGAACTTCAGGGCCACGGGGAAGCAAAAATTCTTCCCCGTGGCTTTTTATTTGATGAAAACTCAGAAAAGACTTTGGCGCCCGGATGGGATATAATCCAGATTCGGGCTTTAAGGGGAACATGAAAATGGAAATGCAGAGGGCTTCGGACATGGGAGTGACACCCGGCAGGCAGGAATTCATCGAGCTTGCCAGGAAAGGCAATCTGGTGCCGGTTTACAGGGAGGTGTTTGCGGACACCATAACGCCCGTTTCGGCTTTCCTGCGGCTTGGCGAACGGCCCTCATACCTGCTGGAAAGCGTCGTGGGAGGGGAGAAATGGGCAAGGTATTCCTTTCTGGGCCTCTCGCCCAGGGCAACCATCCGGTCATGGGGCAACAAGCTAGAGATAAGCAGACAGGGCGAAGTCCAGCGGCTTGAGGCCTCCGACCCACTGGAGAAGGCGCGGGAACTGCTTGCGGCCTTCAGGCCCGCTCTGGCCCGGGGCTCCACTCTGCCCAGGTTTTATGGGGGATTTGTGGGCTACCTGGGCTATGACATGGTGAGGTTCATGGAAGAGCTGCCTGGAAAGGGCAGGCCGGGCCTTGGCATGCCGGACCTTTTTTTGATGCTGACCGATGTGATACTCATATTTGACAACCTGAGGCAGAAGGTGAAGATAGTCGTCAACGTCCATCTCCCTGAGGACGGGGGCCCTGAAGAGGCATATGACGGGGCGCTGAAAAAGATCGACTCCATAGCCGGCAGACTTGCCGCGGCAAAGCCGGATGGCGGCCTGGCGCGCATGGAAAGCGACCTGGGGCTGTCCGGCGCGGCCGGGGCTGGCGCGCAGTCCTTTGTTTCCTCCTTCGGGGACAGGGAAGAGTTCATGCGCGCGGTGGAGCAGGCGAAAAAGTACATCATGGCGGGTGACGTGGTGCAGGTGGTCCTTTCCCAGCGCTTCCAGAAGGCCACCCCCGCCCATCCGTTCAGCGTGTACAGGGCCTTGAGGGCCATAAACCCCTCCCCATACATGTATTACATAGACATGGGGGATGCCCACATCGTCGGCTCCTCGCCGGAGATACTCGTACGGCTTGAGGAAGGCAGGGTTACCCTGAGGCCGATAGCCGGGACAAGGAAGCGGGGGACGACCCCGGAAGAGGACCAGGCGCTTGAGAAAGAGCTCCTGGCCGACAAAAAGGAGATAGCGGAGCATATCATGCTGGTGGACCTGGGCAGAAACGATGTTGGGAGGGTGTCGGAGACCGGCACGGTAAAGGTGCCGGAGCTCATGGTGGTGGAGCGCTACAGCCACGTGATGCACATCGTCTCCAACGTGGAGGGCAGGCTGAAAGGGGGGCTTGGCTCTTTTGATGTGCTCAGGGCGTGTTTTCCGGCCGGCACGGTAAGCGGCGCCCCCAAGGTCCGGGCCATGGAGATCATCGATGAGCTGGAGCCCGTGAAGCGCGGCCCGTATGCCGGGGCGGTCGGCTATCTGGGCTATTCCGGCAACATGGATACCTGTATAACCATAAGAACCCTTATAATGAAAGAAGGGATGGTGTACGTCCAGGCGGGGGCTGGCATTGTGGCGGATTCCGTGCCGGAGCTCGAATATGCCGAGACCGTCAACAAGGCCAGGGCGATGATGGAGGCCGTGGATACGGCCGAAAGGGTATTTTTTTCGTAGACAAAGATATTTTTTTAGAGGGTAAAATAAATAAAAATGCTGCTGATGATAGACAATTACGATTCCTTCACGTATAACCTGGTGCAGTACCTTGGCGAACTGGGGCAGGACGTGAAGGTTTACAGGAACGACAAGATAACCATCGGGCAGATAAGGGACATGGCGCCGGACAAGATCGTGATATCTCCGGGCCCCTGCACGCCAAGGGAGGCCGGGATCTCTGTGGACGCCATCCGGGAGTTCGCGGGAAAGGTCCCCATCCTGGGGGTCTGTCTCGGGCACCAGTCCATAGGGGCGGCCTTCGGCGGGGAGATAATAAGGGCACAGGTGCTTATGCACGGCAAGACATCCCTTGTCCATCACAGCGGCAAGGGTCTGTTCAGGGGCATACCCGGCCCGTTTGAGGCAACCAGGTACCATTCGCTCATAATCAGGAGGGAATCCCTGCCTGGTTGCCTGGAGATCACCGCGTGGACCGAGGCCGGGGAGATAATGGGCGTGCGGCACCGGGAATTCCAGGTGGAGGGCGTGCAGTTCCATCCGGAATCCATTCTCACCGTCAGGGGGAAGGACCTGCTTGCAAACTTTCTAAAAGAGGACTCTCACGGGGGCTATCCTGATGATTAAAGAAGCCTTGAACATGGTCACCACGAATGTGCATCTGAGCGAAGCCGAGATGGCCGAATGCGTGGATGAAATAATGGAGGGCAAGGCAACGCCCGCGCAGATAGGCGCGTTCCTTACCGCCCTCAGGATGAAGGGCGAAACGGTCGAGGAGATAACCGGGGCGGCCATGGCCATGAGGAAGAGGGCCATCACCATAAGATCGCCCCATGGCACGCTGGACACCTGCGGCACCGGAGGGGACATGTCCCGCTCCTTTAATGTCTCGACGGTATCGGCAATAGTCGTTAGCGCCTGCGGCGTGCCGGTGGCAAAGCACGGCAACCGCTCGGTTTCAAGCGCCACGGGCAGCGCGGACGTGCTGGAGGCCCTGGGGGTGAAGATAGACCTCTCTCCTGAAAAAGTGGAAAAGTGCCTTTTCGAGACCGGGTTCGGCTTTCTTTTTGCCCCCCGTTTCCATCCGGCAATGAAATACGCCGTTCAGCCGAGGAAGGAGATAGGCATCAGGACCATATTCAACATACTGGGCCCGCTCACCAACCCGGCAGGCGCGAGGCGGCAGGTGATGGGCGTCTTCACGGACAAGCTCACCAATCCTCTTGCCCATGTGCTTGGCCAGCTCGGGGCCGAGGACGCCATGGTGGTGCACGGGGAGGACGGCCTGGATGAGATAACCATATGCGACGGCACGATGGTCTCCCGCTATAGAGGCAACAACGTGGAGGACTTCATAATCTCCCCCGAGGATTTCGGCCTTAAAAGGGCGGAGTTGAAGGACATACAGGGGGGCGACAGGGACAGGAACGCGGCCATCGCCCTTTCCGTGCTGAAGAGCGAGCCCGGCCCCGGAAGGGACATCGTGCTCATGAACTCGGCTGCCGCGCTCCTGGTCGCAAACGCGGCCACCAGCCTTGTCGAAGGGTTTGAAATGGCCGCGGAGGCGGTGGATTCCGGAAGGGCGCTTAAGAAGCTTGAGCAGGTAAAAGAGATGTCCCACCGGGTCTAGTCCGTAAGGCGGGGAAAAAGTACGGAGAGATTTTCTGAAATCGATAGAGGGATTTAATTGATGGAGAGGTTTATTTGATAGAGGCAAGGGGGCTTCAAAAGACGTTCAGGCATCCCGCCGGAGAGCTCAAGGTACTGAAGGGGATAGACCTCACCATAAAAGACGGAGAGATGATCGCCCTTGTGGGCGCCTCGGGCGTTGGCAAGAGCACGCTGCTTCATATCCTTGGCACGCTTGACAGGCCTACCTCGGGGCAGGTGCTCCATGACGGCACTGACGTGTTCAGTCTGCCGGAGAAGGCCATAACGGAATTCAGGAACAGGAAGGTGGGGTTTGTCTTCCAGTTCCACCATCTCCTTCCGGAGTTCACCGCTGTGGAAAACGTGATGATGCCGGGGCTTCTGTCCCGGAAGGAAGGCCGTCAGGAGCTGAAAGAGCGCGCCAGTGCGCTCCTGGAGGAGCTTGGCCTCAAAGGGCGGCTCCAGCACAGGCCGGGGGAGCTTTCGGGGGGCGAGCAGCAGAGAGTGGCGGTGGCCAGGGCGCTTTTTCAGGACCCCGCCGTTGTCCTTGCGGACGAGCCCACCGGCAACCTGGACGCCGGGACCGGGCAGGAGCTCTTCGACCTTCTTTCCAGGCTGAACGCCGGCAAGGGCATAACCTTCGTCATAGCAACGCACGACAGGGAGCTGTCAGGCAGATGCAAGAGGGTCATCTCCCTGACCGACGGCAGGATATCCGACGGCGGGACCGCCTGAGGCAAAGAAAAAAGAAAAAGAAAAAAGGGCCTGCAGGGGGTCCAGGCCCTGCCGTCCTAGGCGGCCTTGTCCGTCTGCGGCGAATCGCCGCTCAGTTGCCCCGCGTGCATCCTGAACCTTCTCCTGGCCTGTTCCGCCAGGCCCCGGTCATGCGTAACGAGGACAAATGTTATTCCCATGTCGCGGTTGATCCTGCCAAAGAACTGCATCACCTCCGCCTCGGTCTCCTCGTCCAGGTCGCCGGTGGGCTCATCGGCCAGAAGCAGCTCCGGCCTGTTCATGATCGCCCTTGCTATGGCCACCCTGCGGCGCTGCCCGCCTGAAAGCTGGAACGGGCGGGAGTTCACCCTGTCGGCCAGGCCCACGAGCTCCAGATACTCCAGTGCCCGCTTCTCCCTGTCGCCGTTGCGGTTCTTTGAAAAGATCGTTGGCAACAGCAGGTTTTCCTTCGCGGTCAGGACGGGCACGAGGGAGGAGAACTGGAAGACGAAGCCTATCTTGGAGGCCCTGTAATCCGCCAGCTCTCCGTCGTCCATGCCGTACACGTCCTGCCCGTCCACGAGGACGCGGCCGGCGGTGGGGTTCAGCACTCCGCCAAGGACCGATAGCAGGGTCGTCTTTCCCGAGCCGGAGTGCCCCATGATGGATATGAAGTCGCCTTTCTCCAGGGTGAGGTTGGCGTCCTGGACGGCCGTAAACTGGGAATCCCCTATTTTGAAGACCTTGCTTATGTTCTCCATAACGACCTGCGGCATCCGGTATTCCCTCCTTATGCGCCGGCCTTCCGGCCGGAACTCTTTGTGCCTGATTTTATTTTTTTCATGAGGTCATAGGCCAGTCCCTGGTCCAGGTTCTCCAGGGCCCTGTACTGCTCCATTGCGCCCTTTCTGTCTCCCTTTTTCATGTACGCGTATCCAAGGTCGTACTTTGCCATTGGATAGTAGGGGTCCAGTTTAGCGGCCTTTTTGAAGGAGGCTATGGCATTGCCGTTTTCTCCCGCCTTGCCGTACGCCACTCCCAGGTTGTTAAAGGCCACCGCGTAGAAAGGCATCAGTTTGACGGCCCTCTGGTAGGCGGCGACCGCCTCCCTGGGCTTGTTCAATGCATCGTAGCACATCCCCAGCCTGAGGTATGTATAGCCGGCGGGTTTCAGTTCCGCGGCCTTCCTGTAGGCATCTGCCGCCTTGTCAAAAACGTTGTTCTGGTCGTATATGTCCGCCAGGTCGTACCATGCCCTGGCGTCTTTGGGGTCCTGCTGGAGATGTTTTTGAAGGTCATGGAACTGCTGCAGCACTGCGTCCGCCTCGGAAGGCCCGAGCGCCTTTGCCGGCTGCTTTTTCTTGACGCAGGAGCACAACGCCGGCAGGGCGCAGGCAAGGGCCAGCGCCAGGCCTGCCGCCCCGGCGGACTTTAGAAAGCCCGAAAAAGAAAAAGTTCTTTGTTTCATTTTCCCCCTCTTATTCCCCTTTTCTTACAGCTTCATACGGTTCCATCCTGCTTGCCATCGCCGCCGGTATGAGGGAGGCAAGCATCCCCGTGAGCACGGAGAAGGCCACCGCTCCGGCCACAAGCTCCGCAATCGTTGAGGCCCCCGGCAGCAGGTAAGGCAGCTTCAGGCTGTTCCTGAGGACGTCCCTGAACAGATAAAGCAGCGTGGAGCCTATCACCAGGCCCAGCATGCCGCCGGGCAGGGAGATCCAGACGGCCTCGTTCATGATAAGGCCGAATATGTGCCGCCTTTTTGCCCCCATGGCCATCATAAGCCCAAGCTCCCGCTGCCTTTCGTTGACTATCATGTAGAAGGCGAAGCCCATCATCAGCAGCGCCAGCACCCATATGATGAAGCTGGCCGCGACGATCCCCTTGAGGAGGCCCGCGAGCTGCTTCCTGACCGTGCTTACCACTTTGTCAGACGGAATGGCCTTTACGCCGTGGATGGCGCTTTCTATCTTCAGGGCCACCCTGTCCGGGCTGTAGCCCGCCTCGTCCTTCACCAGTACGGCGGATATCTGGTCCCTGTTTATGGATATTGGCTGTATGGCCCTTTGCTTGGAATTCGCGGCCATGCCGTACGCCGCATCCATCGTCATGAAAACGGAGCGGTCGAAGAAATTCATTCCCGTGGCCTCCATGGTCCCCATCACCTTAAAGGAGGTGCCGTAAAAAGGTATTGTGTCGCCTACCGCAACAGGCACCAGGCGCCCGACGATTATCTCGTTTCCCTTGAGCGGTTTTTTAAGATGATTGGCAAGCCACGGGGCCACCGTGAAATCGGTTTTAGGGTTGAAGGCGACGAGGAATGTGTTCACGTTGAAACAGCAGGAAAAGTTGGCCGGTTTCATGAAAAGCTGCGCCGAGACCCTTTTTACCCCATGCACGCCCTTGATCTTGCCGAGGACCGACCTGTCCATGTAAAAACTCTCCGGCTTGCCCGAAAGCAGGGCGGAGCGGGCCTGGCTCTCGTATTTCTTCGGGACGACCAGCACGTCCGCTCCGAGCCTGTTAGTGCCTATCCTCAGGGCGTTTCTCATGCTTGAAATGAAAAGCGTGGCGGAAAAGATGGTGCCCGTGACCACCGTGACCGCCAGCAGCAGAAGAATGCTCCTTATGACTTTTCTTCTTATGTTCTTGATGGCAACAGAAACGATATTCAGTCCCAAAACGGTTTCCCCCGGGTGCCATTTTTAATTTGTTATTTTTTGATTTCCGGTCCCTGAAAGGCCATGCGCCGTGCCGCAGCTTTTAAAAACGGCGGATGGCCACGCCTTGCGATCAAAAAAGAGGGGCGGAATTTATTGTTTTTTGTTTTTTGTCCTTCCGCCCCGCGCTGTGCCGCAAAAAATCCCCTTCTTTTTTTGTTTTCTTTTTTTCGCCTAGAACGTCCTGGGTTTGTGCTTCATCCCCCAGGCCACGGTTATGCCGCAGAGGTTAGGGTGGCCTTCGTTCATCCTTATCTGGATGCCGTAAGCGCTGTGGCAGCTCTGGCAGACCGAGATGTCCCTGACGATCTGGTGCGTCTTGACGTTCATCAGCATGAGCCTGCTGTCCTTCTGGTACGTCCTGGCGGGTATCAGGACCCATTTGCCGTCAGGGGTGAATTCGACATCGTGCGGATAGCGGTGCGGCGGCATGATTATGCGGTCTATCACCTTGTTGGTCTTTGTGGAGATGACCACGATCTGGGACCTGTGAGTGGGGGGCTTCAGGCCCGGGTCAAACTCATTCGGGGCCGTCACCCACAACTGGCTGCCGTCGGGCGTCATCTGCATCTGGTGGAGGAACGTCATATGGGGGTCCGTTATCCTTTTGACGATCTTCTTGGTCTTCCAGTCCAGCACGTCTATCGCGCCTGCGGGCATATCGGACACGTACGCATATTTCTGGTTCTTTGTCCATTGTATGCCGCAGACGCCCGCGCCGACGGGTATTTTGTCCACGAGCTTCATCGTCTTCCAGTCCCATTCGTAGACATGCCCGTCCGCCATGTCAGTGAAGTAGACATGCTTGCCGTCTGGGCCTATGATCGTGTCGCAGAACTTGTGCCCGATATGCATCTGCCTGGTCTTCACGCCGGTCTTCAGGTCGTATTCAACGACGTTGCCGTCAAGCATGCTGACGACCAGCTTGCCGCCCGGGATTATAGCGCAGCTGTGCATCCCGCCGCCGCCCCTGCTGTTTTCGATATGCAGACCGGCGACCACGCCTTCCATTTCGCTGCCGGCCTCCGTTATGGCTATCCTGTCGTTCTGCAGGTTGTCCGGCGATTTCCAGGTGGCAAGGTTGACAAGGGCTATATGGCCGCCCTCGCCCGAGATAAAGGCGATGCCCGTCAGGTTTGGCATGCTGGCTGCCTGAACTGTGTTCGTGTGAGAGGACGAAAGATAATAGCCCCCGGCAAGCAAAGCGAGCGCCGCCATAACCAGTAAAACCTTTTTCATTTAATTCCTCCCTTTAAAAACTTTTTTCCTTCCCTAATTCCCCTCGTTTGAAAAAAACAAAAACTACAGCGCTTCTTGTGGCAAAAAGATTTTTTTGTTTTTCCTTCCCGGTCGTTCACCCCCTTTCCACGGGCGGCCAAAAAAAACTGTGAGGCCGGTCACGGACTTCCCGGCCTAAATATAAGGCAGCAAAATCGTGGTTTTCAACTTGAAATTACAATTATGAGAGGATGTTTTTATCGTGGATTGAAAAAAACAAAAGCGAAAAATTGAAGGGGGGCAAAAGCCCCCCTGGCAGGACGGAATGGAAAAAACCCTTCCGGTTTCTGTTTTTTTGCCTTTAATCCCTCATCGGCTTTATGAACTTGAAGTACACCATTGTCCAGTTGCCAAGCACGATAAAGAGGGTGGCCACTATGCTTGATATCGCCAAGGTCGACACACCGGTCAACCCGTGACCGATGTTTCAGCCGCCTGCCGTTGCGGCGCCGAAGCCCATCATCAGGCTGCCGCCAAAGACGGTCATCAGCTCGGCCGCCGAGGGCACCTTGAGCTTGAATTCCTTCAGGCCCCTGGAGCTGAGGAAGGCGCCCAGCGGGACCATCAGGATGTAGATGGCGCTCCATGTTATCTTTAGCCCGAAGAAATTGAACATCGGGTAGGCCGAGGCGCTGTTTCTCTGGAGCACCGCCAGGAACGCTTCCCCAAGAGGCCCGGTGAAGGAAATGCCCCTGGGCATCCCGCCATACACGCCGGAGGCCCACCATGCGGCCACGACCAGAAGGCCTACCAGGACCCCCGTTACCGCCCATTTGTAGCCCTTGGAGGAGCTCTTGGCGAAGGGCTTCCCCTTGAGCACGAATATCCCGCCAAGGACGGTGAAGATGGCTATTATTATCCATTTCGCAAGATGGCCGCCGCCAAAGAGGTCCGGCAGGCTGATGCCGTATATGGTGCTGCCGTCAGGGGCGGTCATGGTCACCTTGTAGCTCCTCAGGAATTCATAGACCGGCTTCAGCACGCCGTGAGTGGTGGTGATGATGCCAAGGCCAAAGCCCATCACCGCCACCAGCGCGGCCGTGAGGCCCTCGCCCACCCTGTATAGGATGCCGCTGCCGCACCCGCCGGCAAGCACGATGCCCAGTCCGAATATGTACCCTCCCACAATGTTGCCGACCGGGGCGAACACCTCCCTTGCGAGGGTGAAGGGGCCGTATGCGTCCCCGCCAAGCAAGTGCATGTCCTCAAGAAAATTGGCGCCTATCATCGCTATGATCAGTGCAAGTATGTACGCCCTGAAGAGTGTCAGGTCGTTGATGAAGATGACGTCCCTGAAAGCCGTGTTCATGCAGTACCTTCCGCGCTGCAGCACGTAGCCGAAAGCCAGCCCGATCAGCAGCGCGCTAAGAGCGATCATCACATTCCCCGGTTGCATTACTCCTCCTTGATCGGTTGTTGGTCCCCTACGGGGCTTTTTTCTCTTTTATAATGCGAACATGATAATCAATAAAAATCGAAATTTCAACATCATTCTCCAATTTTAGGTATTATGCCACTGATAAGTGCTTTTTTATAGACCTTCATGAAAAACCATATGGCGGCTAGGATGTAGATAATATTGAGCCCGGTCGCGTATTCGAACTGCGCCGGCGGGAAGACCCCGCTCGAAATGACCGCCCTCATGCCTTCGAAGGCGTGCGAGGCCGGTATGAACATGGCTGCCACCCGCAGGCCCCGGGGCAGTATCTTTACCGGGTAGAAAACTGCGGAAAAGGGCAGAAACAGAAAGGCCAGAGCCCAGGCCAGTATCTCAGCCTCCAGTCCGTAGCGCAGGATGAGGGCGGTGGTGAGTATCCCTATGGACCATCCCATCGCGACCAGGTTCAGGACAAGCGGCAGCAGGTAGATGCCCAGCTTGAAGATGCTGAAGGAGTAGAGCAGCCAGCCCAGTGAGGATGTCACGGCGAAGGCGGCGACCACCTTCAGGGCGCTTATCACCATGAGCGCCGCAAGGTACTCCGTTACGGTTACCGGCGCGACAAAGACGTTTATGAGGTTCCTGGACCACATGTCCTCCAGAAAAGAGACCGATATGCCCTGTTCCGCCCTGAAAAGGACGTCCCAGAGGATGAGGGCCCCTATGAAATAGGAGACGAAAACCGGCATCCGGCCAAAGGCGGAGCGCTGCAGGTAGAGGGTCACGAACCCCCAAAGCAGCAGGTCCATTGTGGGCCAGTAGAAGGTCTCAAGGAGCCTGGTCAGGCTCCTTCTGTAGAGGTATATCTGTCTTAGACAGAGGGCGGCGACATGGCGGGGTCTCATCTTGCGCTTTCAAGGACCTTGAAAAAGAGCTCTTCGAGGTTTTTCACGTCGTATCTGCCGATGAGCTCACCGGAGGGGCCCTCAAGGAGCGCCTTGCCCCCTTTCAGGAAAAGCACGCGGTCGGACACTTCCTGCATCTCCCACAGGTTGTGAGAGGTGTATATGACGGAGAGCCCTTTTTCCCTGCTCAGCCCGACCAGGAGCCGCCTTGTCTTCCTGGCGATCTCGGGGTCAAGGCCGCCGGTCGGCTCGTCAAGCAGGAGCACTTCGGGGCTGTTTATCATTGCCTTTGCAAGACAGAGCCTCATCATCTGCCCCGAGGACAGCGTCCTTGCGCGCTTGTGCCTCATGTCATAAAGCTCGAACATCCTCAGCGCCTCCCCGCAGCTCCGGGCCGGCTCGGGGACCTCGTACATTATCGCGTAGACCATGAGGTTTTCCCAGAGCGTGAGCGTCTGCGGAAGAAAAACATAATTGGAAGCGAAGTTCATGCTCCTGAGCACGTCCGTCCGCGTGCCCGGGGACAGGACCTTTCCGAATATCCGGATCTCCCCTTCGGTCGGCAGTATCAGCCCCAGCATGAGATGAATAAGGGTTGTCTTTCCGGCGCCGTTCGGGCCGAGGATGCCTAGTATCTGGCCGCGCGAAAGGCTGAAGCTCACGTCCCTGAGCGCATATGTGCCGGGCTCGAACGACTTGCCCAGGCCTTCGACCTCCACAATGCCCATAAGGCGAATCTATATGCTTTTGGCGGCACAGTCAATCGGGGGCCGTTTGCCCGCCGCCCGCGCGCGTGAAAAAAAGAAAAAAAGCAAAAAAAAAGGCGCCAGGGATACCGGCGATAAAAAAGCCGGGTAGCGCCGGCATCCCTGGCGCAATCAGGGGGGTTCTTTCCTGCTTTGATTTTTTTGCTTTTGGGGCAGGGCGGGCAGAAGGGTTTTTTTTAAAAAAAATTGCCTTCTGCCCGTCCTGGGGAGGGGAAACCCGGGTCGGTCCGGCGCGGCCGGGACGCGGCCCCTTCAGGGCCTATTGTCAAAATCGATTTTGAGATAGGTCCTAATGCCTCAAAGCTTCCTCCTGCACGTACGCCCCTCCGGCCTTGCCGACAAACTCCGGCGCGGGCTTCATGGTCTTTTCCCCGGGGTGCCAGTTGGCGGGACAGACCTCCTCGGGGTGGCCGGACTTGTAGATGTTGGCCTGAAGTTTCCGCAGAAGCTCCTCGGCGTTCCTGCCCACATCCATATGGTTTACCTCGGAGCTTACGACCACTCCTTCCGGGTTTATTATGAAGGCGCCCCTTTGCGAAAGCCCGCTTTCCTCGTCATAAACGCCAAATGTCCTGGAAAGTTTCCCTGCCGGGTCGGCCCCCATCTGGTATTTCACATTTTTCAGCATGGGCTCGTCTATCTGCCATGCGAGATGTACGAATTTGGTGTCCGTGCTTACCGTGATGAGCTCCGCGCCCGCGGCCCTGAAGTTGGCGTGCTGGCCTGCCAGGTCAGCAAACTCCGTGGCTCAGACGAAGGTGAAGTCAGCCGGGTAGAAGAAAAGGACCGTCCATTTCCCCTGCTTCCTCAACTCTTCAAGGCGTACCTGCCCAAAACCGCCCATTTCCGGATCGAACGTCTCGATAATGAAATCGGGGACCTTCTGGCCGACCCTCAGCCCGCAGAATCCTTCCATTTTCATCTTCCTCCTTTGCGTTTGGCCCGTTTTTCCTGCCTGCGCCCTTTCACAGTCTATGGCTGTAATTTGGATTTATTACTAATCTGGAAAGATTCTAAACTGAGCCGCGGTGCCTGTCAAGCAAAAAATAAAAAATGCTGACGGGGGTGTGCCCTTTCCGGGTTGGTTTTTTGGGCCTGGTATTTTTGTCTTTTTTTCAGCGGCCCTTGAGCTTTCTCATGTCCTTGAGCCATCGTCCGCATTTGGGGCACCTGTCCACCGGAAAGACCTCAATCTTGAGGAAGGCCCCCGTTTTTACTTCTATTTCTATGTAAGGCACGTCCAAGAATATCTGGCAGCAGTAATCCAGGCCGTCGTCAACGGGCTCGAAGCTGTAAAACTCCCTCCACAACCCTTCGGACTCCTCTTTCCCAATTCCGTGCCGGTCGCTATGATGGTCTCTGTTCATGGGTTCCTCCGTAAAAAGACCGGAAGATGTGATTTTTTTCATTTCTGTTTGGAAAAGGACACCCGTGGCTTTTTCGGCCATGACCGCTCTGTTTGACTATAGTCTATCACTTGTCCGTCATTTGTCTATTTGAAGATATTTTACTTTGATATCTTTCTTTACCGGCAGCCCGTTTTCTGGTATAGAAACAGTATATGTGCAACATAAAATATGACGAGCTGGGGCCGGTCAAGGTGCTCCATCTGCATTCCGCGAAGGCCGGGCTGGATGCGGTAGTAGTTGTGGACAACACCGCGCTTGGCCCCGCTGTGGGCGGCGTGAGGGTAAGGCTCCAGGTAGGGGTTGAGGAAGTGCAAAGGCTTGCGCGCACCATGACTCTGAAGAATTCAATTGCCGGCCTGCCCCATGGCGGAGGCAAGGCCGGGATATCCCTTGACCCTTCAAGCCCGGCAAAGAAAAAGGTCTTCCAGGCCTTCGCCGCGCTCACGGAGGGCCTGAGCGAGTACATCCCCGGCCCCGATATGGGAAGCGACGAGGAGTGCATGGCCTGGATCTACGAAGAGACGGGCAGGGCGGTGGGGCTTCCGGAAAGGATGGGAGGCTTGCCGCTTGACAGGCTTGGCGCCACGGGCTACGGGCTCGCCGAATGCGCGGAGGTGGCCTGCAGGCATGCGGGCGTCAGGCTTGAAGGGGCAAAGGTGGCGATACACGGTTTCGGGAGCGTTGGGAAGGCTGCGGCAAGGTTCATGGCCCTCAAGGGAGCTCTGATTGTCGGCGCGGCCGACATCGGCGGCACGGTCTACGACCCCGCCGGCCTTGACCTGGACGGCCTGGCCCGGGCCAAGGAGAAGACCGGCAGCATTAACGGCTATCAGGCCCCCGGTGCGGTGCGGAAAAGACCCTGGGAGGTCCTGACCGCGCCCTGTGACATCCTCATACCGGCAGCCACCGCCGACGTCATCAATGTGGAGAATGCCGGCTCCATCCAGGCAAAGCTCATCATCCAGGGCGCCAACCTTCCCGTGACCAGGCAGGCCGAGGAGGCGCTCCATATGCGCGGCATACTGTCCGTGCCGGACTTCATCGCCAACGCGGGGGGCGTCATCATGGCGGCAATGGAATACGCCAGGAAGGAAAAAGACGAGGCGTTCAAGACCATCTCACAAAAGATCAGGGAAAATACCGGGCTGGTCCTTCAGAAAGCGAAGGCGGAAGGCAAACTGCCGGTAAAGGCCGCCACCGAGCTTGCCCTGGGACGGATAAAGGAAGCAATGGAAAAATCTTCCTTTTAGAACGCCATATTCATTTTCATCTGGTCCCCTCCCGCCTTTTTTGCTTTTTTGCTTTTTGGACGGCACTTTTGGCCTTCCGCAAAAATCCTGTAAAATCTTGCCATGCAGGCAGAAAAAACAACGAACAAGTTCGACCTGGCGCGCGTAAAGGGGCTCACGGAGAGCGAGGCCGCCCTGAGGTTGAAGGAAGACGGCCCGAACGAGCTTCCGCAGTCCCGGAAGAGAAACCTGCTCAAGATAGCCTTTAGCGTCCTCAGGGAGCCGATGCTTCTGCTTCTTATTGCGGGCGGGACCATCTATTTTCTTATCGGCGACCGGCAGGAGGCGCTTATGCTCCTGGGGTTCGTTGCGGTGGTCGCCGGCATTACCTTATACCAGGAGAGCAAGACGGAGCGGGCGCTTGAGGCCTTAAGGGACCTGACAAGCCCGAGGGCGCTTGTTGTCAGGGAGGGCATGAGCCGGAGGGTCCCCGGGCGTGAGGTTGTGCGCGGCGACATCGTGGTTGTTTCAGAGGGGGACAGGGTGCCGGCCGACGGGGCGCTTCTGGCGGGCCTTAACTTCATGGCCGACGAGTCCCTCCTGACAGGAGAATCGGCCCCGGTAAACAAAGTGCCACTGCCTGAGACTGGGGCCTTTCCTTCCGTCCCGCCCCCGCCCGGGGGCGGCCCCGCGCCTTTCGTCTACTCGGGCACGCTTGCCGTGGCGGGCACCGGGATAGCCCGCGTGCTTGCGACGGGGGCCTCCACTGAGATAGGGAAAATAGGCACCTCCCTCAAAAAAATAGAGCTGGAGCGCACGCCGCTCCAGAAGGAAACGGGCAGGCTGGTGCGCTACATGCTGGCGGTGGGCCTGGCCTTGTGCGTGCTAGTCGTGGTGGCATACGGGGTGACGAGGAAGGACTGGCTGAACGGTTTTCTGGCCGGGATCACGCTGGCTATGGCCGTCTTCCCGGAGGAGTTCCCGATGGTGCTCACTGTCTTTCTGGCCCTTGGGGCCTGGCGCATGTCGGGCAAGAAAGTGCTTACCCGGAGGGTCCCGGCCGTTGAGACCCTCGGGGACGCCACCGTGCTCTGTGTCGACAAGACTGGCACCCTGACAATGAACATGATGGAGGTCAAAAAGATGCTCCGGGCGGGGGCGGGCAGTTTCTGTTTTTGCGACTCCGGAGGCGGGCCCGTGCCGGAGGAGTTCCACGAGGTGATCGAATACGCGATACTTGCCAGCCGGGAGAAGCCTTTTGACCCCATGGAAAAGGCGCTCAGAAGGGCTGGCAGCCTCTGGCTCCACAATACGGAGCATATCCACGAGGACTGGGAGCTGCTTCAGGAGTACCCGCTTTCGGCGGAGCTGATGGCGATGTCGCGCGCCTGGAGGGCCGTGGGCGAAAACCGGTACATCGTTGCTGCCAAGGGCTCGCCGGAGGCGGTCGCGGACATCTGCCATATGGGAGAAAGCGAATTCCGGCAGATGTCCTCGCAGATAGACAAGATGGCGGGGGAGGGACTGCGCGTTATAGGCGTGGCCAGGTCCGTGGTGGAGGCAGGCGGGCCGGGCGCCGGGGCCCTGCCGGATGAGCAGCACGCATTCACCTTTGAATTTCTGGGGCTTGTGGGCCTAGCCGACCCGGTGCGCCCCGGCGTGCCCGAAGCCATCGCCGAGTGCCGGAGGGCGGGCATAAGGGTTGTGATGATCACGGGGGACTATCCGGTCACGGCCAGGGAGATCGCCTCCAGGATAGGCCTTGGGAAAAACATCATCACGGGGCCGGAACTGGAGGCCATGGGTGATGAGGAATTCGGGCAGAGGATCGGCGGCGCGGACATTTTCTGCCGCGTTACCCCTGGACAGAAGCTGAGGATCGTAAAGGCCTTCAAGACAAAGGGCGAGATAGTGGCGATGACGGGCGACGGGGTGAATGACGCCCCGGCCCTGAAGGCGGCCGACATAGGGATAGCCATGGGGGGGCGCGGCACGGACGTGGCCCGCGAGGCCTCCTCCATAGTGATACTGGATGATGACTTTTCCTCCATTGTGAGGGGCGTGAGGATGGGGCGGCGGGTGCTGGACAACCTCAAGAAAGCGACGGTCTACGTGCTTGCGGTGCACGTGCCTATTGCGGGCATGTCCCTGATACCTGTCCTGCTCGGCATGCCGCTTGTGCTGCTGCCCGTGCATATAGTCTTTCTGGAGCTCATAATAGACCCCGCGTGCTCCGTGGTCTTTGAGGCCGAGCCCGAAGAGGCGGACATAATGGAGCGCCCTCCGGAGGGGCCGGAGAAAAAATCGGTCTTCACCGGCCGGATAGTTGCCGCCGGCCTTTTGCAGGGGGCAAGCGTGCTGGTGTTCGTCCTGGCCGTCTTCCTGGCGGCTTTTTTCTCCGGGCTCAGCGAGGGCCAGGTGCGCGCCATGAGCTTTGCCACCTTGATCGTCGCCAACCTGGGCCTCATACTGACGAACCGCTCCTGGCGGCTGACCGCTGCCGCCTCCCTGCGTGTGAAAAACGCTTCTTTGTGGTGGGTGATCGGAGGGGCGTGCGCGTTCCTGGCGGCGGTGCTCTATGTGCCCGCCCTGAGAGGGATATTCAGGTTTGGCAGGCTGGACCTCAAGGACCTGTCCGTCTGCCTGGTGGCGGGCCTCCTTGGGGTTTTCTGGTTCGAATGTCTGAAGGTAATGAAGGGGACGGCCGTCGGCAGGTCCGGTTTTTTCCCTCCCGGGCTATAAAATAAAAAATGAAAAACACTCGCGCCTTTCCGTTCAGACAAAGACCTTGGCATCGAGCACGAAGGCGCCCTTCGGAAAAAGCGAAATGGGGTTAAGGTCTATCTCCTTTACAAGCCCGGTGGCCATCAGCCTGGAGACGGCCACGATTGCCGCCGCCAGGGCGCCAGTGTCAACCGGGGGGCGGCCGCGCACGCCCTGAAGCACGCTTTGCCCCTTTATCCTGGACACGAGCCTGCGCGCCTCGTTTTCGCTTGCCGGGGCCAGGGCGAAAGATACGTCCCTGAAGACCTCCGTAAAGACGCCGCCAAGGCCGAACATCACGACCGGCCCGAACTGCGCGTCCACCAGCCCGCCAACTATCGTCTCGGTGCCGCCCTCGACCATCCGTTCGACCAGGACGCCCCTGGAGCCTTCCATCTCCATCAGCTCCCGGACAGCCTCCAATGTCTCCCGCTTCGTCCTTATATGGAGCCTTACCCCTCCCGCCTCGCTCTTTGAGCGGATGGACGGGCTTACCGTCTTTACCGCCAGCGGGGACCCCAGACGGCCTGTCTTTGAAAAGAGGTCTTCTTTTGACAGCCTGGCCTTTGGCCTTTCGATGAAAACGCCCTCGGGCACCGAAAGGCCAAGCCTGGCGAGCAGCCGCTTGACCTCGTGTTCCATGGGCTGCGGGCCGGGCAGCGCCCGCAAAAATTCCTCAAACAGCTTTTTCATTTTTATTTTCATTTTTTCTTTTGCCATGAAGCCCTCTCCATCAGTTTGCCCAGCGCACGGACCGCCCTCTCCGGCGTGGCGAAAGATGGGATGCCGGCATTCCCCGCCAGCCGGACAAGCTCTTTTCCCACCTCATCCTGCCCCGTGTGGAGCACCAGCGGCCTGCCTGTCCTTTTTTTGAAGTCCCCGAGCATTCCGGCCAGCGCGGGGGTTATCCCGGTAACGGCGGACAGCGCTATCACCACAAAGCCCGCGTAGCTGCCAGCCAGCTCGTCAAGCACCGTCACGTAGTCCCCGTCGCTTCCCTGGGCCGTAAGGTCAAGCGGGTTGCCTATGCCGTAAAAAGGCGGGAAGGTCTTTTTGAGATTGGCTAAGTTTTGGGCAGATATGCCGGGCTGTTCAAACCCCTGCCGCACGCATTCATCCGACGCCAGCACGCCCGCACCCCCTCCGTTTGTCAGGACCAGCACATCTTTTTTCCCGGGCGCCGCCGCCTTTTTTCTTCCTGTCTTTCCTGTTGCCGCGGCCCCTTTAACCTGGGTCGAAATTTTTACTTGGGTCGAGAGGGCAAGGGACCCGTCCATAAGGTCCTCGAGGTCCGGCGCCTCGCAGATCCCGTACTGGGCCAGGATGGAATGGAAGACCTCGTAGGCGCCCGCAAGCCTGCCGGTATGGGAAAAGGCCGCCTGCTGCCCCGAGGCCCCTTTCCCGGCCTTCAGAACGATCAGGGGCTTTTTCTCCGAGAGCGCTTTTGCCCGCCTTATGAACCTCCTGCCGTCCTTCACGGATTCCAGGTAGGAGATGACGGTCTTTGTCGCCGGGTCGTTTTCCAGGTATTCGTAAATTTCGGACTCGTCGATGTCCGCGGCGTTTCCGTAGTGGGCGGTAACGGAAACGCCCATGCCCGCTTTTACCATGCCCTCAAAAAGCAGCGAAAGGACGGCCCCGCTCTGGGTGACTATGGCGACCGGCCCCGGCTTGGGCCGCGGGAGCCTTTCAGGGGGCAGAATGAAGGTGTCCAGCCCGGCAGTGGCGTTATAGACCCCCATGCAGTTTGGCCCCATCAGCCTTATTCCGCCCCTGCGCGCCGTCCTTGCTATCTCGTCCTGCAGGTCGGGCCTGCCCGCCTCGGCGAAACCCGCGCTTACGACAAGGGCGCAGAAAGTCCTGCCGGCCAGACCTTCAAGGATGCCATTTACCTCGGAGGCGGGCCTTATTATTATCGCGAGGTCGATCTGCCCCTTTATGGCGTCCGTCGAGGGATAAGCCCTTGTCCCCATAAGGCTGGAGAACTTCGGGTTCACAGGGAAAATGCTCGCCCTGCACTTGAGCTTGAGGAGGTTTTTGAGCACCACCCCTCCCAGTTTCAGCTCGGAATGGGAGGCGCCCACCAGGGCAATGCTTGCGGGGTTGAAGAGACGTGAAAGGTTCAAGCGCTCTCAACGAATATGAGCGCCGGGTCTTCCAGAAACCGGACGATCTTTGCCAGGAACCTTGATGCCTCCGCCCCGTCCGCCACCCTGTGGTCGAAGGTGAGGGAAAGCGGCAGGACCTTTCTGGCCTCCACCTTGCCCGCGACCACCCAGGGCCTCTCCGTGATCCTCCCCGTGCCCAGGATCGCCACATCGGGCGAATTGATCACAGGGGTCGCGAAAAGGCCTCCGTAATGGCCGAAGTTCGTGATGGTGAAGCTGTTGCCCCTCAGGCGCTCAAGCGTTATTTTTCTTTCCCTTGCCATACGTGACAGCTCTTCCAGCTCCGCGGATATCTCCACGACGGTCTTTCTGTCAACGTCCCTTATCACGGGGACCATCAGGCCCTCCGGGGTATCGACCGCAATGCCCATGTTCACGTATTTCTTCACCACCACCTCTTCCTGTCCCTCGGGACCCGAAAGCGAGGCGTTAAGCGTGGGGTGCTCCCTGAGCGCGTGCTGCGCGGACTTGATAAAAAAGGGAAGGAAGGTAAGATGGATGCCGCGCTCCTTCAGGAGGGGTTTCTCCCTCTCCCGTATCTCCCAAAGCTCCGTCACGTCCGCCTCCTCTGTGACCGTGACAAAGACGGTGCTGCGCTGGGCGGAAACGAGTTTCCTGGCTATGGCCCTCCTTATCCCCCTCAGGGGCACGCGTTCCACGGGGCCGAACTCGTCCCCCGTCTGCTTGTATATCTCCCTGGAAGAGAATTTGAGCACGTCTTCCTTTGTGATGATGCCGCCGGGACCGCTGCCTTTCATGTTCCGCAGAGCGGACTCGCTGACGCCCATCTCCCTGGCAAGCTTTCTGGCCGCCGGGGCGGCGGCTATCGGTTCCTCCTCGCTTTCCGGGAGCTCCCCCACTACGGTGACCGATCTTTTTTTGGCTTTTTGCTGCCGCTGCGCGCCTCCCGGCGCCGGGGCCTCCATCGGCATCTCCCCCGGCATGAGGAGCTCCGAAGCGGCCTCCTCTTCCGTCCCGGCCGGCCTGCTCCCGGCCCCTCCGTTTCCGGGGCCCGTGGTCTCTCCGTCTGCGGAGATGGTCATGAGGACCTCGCCCACCCTGGCCGTTTCGCCCTCTTCCTTCAAAAGCCTGCCCACTTTGCCCGCGTGCGGAGACGGCATCTCGACCACCGCCTTGTCCGTTTCCACCTCAAGGACGTTCTGGTGCTCGGAGACGGTATCGCCTTCCTTTACAAGCCATTTCCTGATCTCCGCTTCCGTTATGCCCTCTCCCAGGTCGGGCATCCTGAACTCATATGGCATATCTCAGTACCTCATTGCTTTTTCGATTTTGTTTTTTATCCGTTCGATGCCTGGCAGATAGTAGTCCTCAAGTTTTGCCAGCGGCAGCACCACGTCACAGGCAGCTACCCTTAGCACGGGGCCCCTGAGGTACTCGATGGCTTCCTCCGCGATAGTGGCCGCCACCTCTGCGGCAAACCCGCATGTCTTCGGGGCTTCCTGGACGATGACCGCGCGGCCGGTCTTCCTGACAGAGCCAAGGACCATCTCCGCGTCCCAGGGGGCCAGGCTCATCAGGTCTATCACATCGGCGTCAAAACCTTCCGCGGCCTTGAGGGTCCGCTGAAGCATGCTGCCCCAGGAGACCAGCGTTACCGCCTTGCCTTCCCTTGCCTTTCTTGCCCTGCCAAGCGCAATGGTATACGCCTCTTCCGGGACGTCCTCCTTGATCATGCGGTAAAGCCTGGTTGGCTCAAGGAAAACGACCGGGTCCGGGTCCCGTATGGCGGCGGTCAAAAGCCCCTTGGCGGTGTAAGGGCCTGACGGGACGGCCACCTTGATGCCCGGTATATGCGCAAAAAGGGCCTCGGTGCTCTCCGAATGGATCTCCAGCGCCTTTACCCCTCCGCCATAGGGCGTCCTTATTACCAGGGGGCAGGTGAACCGCCCCCGGCTCCTGCAGCGCAGCCTGGCGGCATGGTTGATTATCTGGTCGAAGGCCCCATATATGAAACCCATGAACTGGATCTCGGCCACCGGCAGGAGGCCGCAGGCTGCCATGCCTATGGCCGCGCCGGTTATGCCCGCCTCTGAAAGAGGGGTGTCCATGACCCGCTGTTCCCCGAATTTGTCCAGGAGGCCTTCGGTGACCCTGAAGACGCCGCCGTCCTTGCCCACATCCTCGCCAAGCACGACGACCGACTGGTCCTTTTCCATTTCCTGCCGCAGCGCCATATTGAGCGCCTGCACCATATTAGCCGCCTTCATCTGAAAAAAATTCCCTCATCTGCCGGGACTCCCTGGGGGTGGGCTCCTTGAACGTGTAGACGAACATGTCTGATGCCGGCGGCGGGCCCGTCTCCTCCATTTTGCGGAACGCCTCGTCTACGGCCTTCTCCGCCTTCCGCTCAAGCTGCCCCTGCAGCTCTCCGCTGAAAAGGCCCTCTTTCTCCATGTAAAGGCGCAGCCTTTTCAAAGGGTCCCGCCCCCTCCAGTCTTCGACCTCCTGCGCCGGGCGGTAGCGGGTGGAGTCGTCGGCGGTGGTATGGTCCTCCACACGGTAGGTGACACATTCTATAAAAGAAGGCCCACCGCCCTGTTTTGCCCGCTCTATCGCTTCCTTTGAGGCCCTGTAAACGGCAAAAACATCGTTGCCGTCCACCTGCAGGCCTGTAAACCCATAGGCCATCGCTTTCTGGGCAAGCGTACCTGCCGCCGTCTGCCTGGAAATGGGCACCGATATGGCCCACTGGTTGTTCTGGCATATGAAAACCGCCGGCGCCCTGAACACGCCCGCCAGATTGAACGCCTCGTGAAAATCCCCTTTTGAGGTGGCGCCGTCGCCAAAATAGGCAATGGCCGCTTTTTTCTCTCCCCTGATCTTCATTGCGATGGCCGCCCCGGCCGCATGTGGAAGATGCGTCCCCACCGGCACGCTCACCGGAAAAACATTAAGCCCCTCCGGACATCTCATTCCCCGCTCATCGCCGGACCAGTACTGAAATAGCATATGCATCGGATACCCGAGTGCTATATGAACGCCTGTTTCCCTGAAAGAGGGAAATATCCAGTCTGACTTTTCAGCGGCGGCGGCGCTTGCCACCTGGGCAGCCTCCTGCCCCCGTATCGATGCGTAGGTGCCAAGCCTGCCCTCCCTCTGCAGCCGCAGCGCGCGCTCATCGAAGGCCCTGGACAGGACCATCATCTCATATATGTTTTTTATCTGGCCGCCTGAAAGGGCCGGCATGAGAGAGGCATCCGCGTTGCCCTTTTCATCGAGGACCTCCAGGCGCTTTACCTCAAAGGACCCAATGCTTTTTTCTGGCATCTCTTCTTTTTTTCCTAAACGCAGTCTAGCAACGGGTGGGTGCGTTGTCAAATACGGCCGGCCCATTGATTGCGAGTAAATTACGATAGTAAATAAAACAGTAAATTGGCCCAGGCCTTCAGGGGTTTTTCTTTTTAATTTGCAATTCCCAGACAGCCTTTTTGCTGCAGGGATGTCTCATGATCTCAGAATAATTTATTTGGACTGCGCAGGTCCGCCACGGAATTTTTTTATTTTTTTGCCGGGGGGCTTATGCGTGGGCTTGACACCTCTCCGCCCGTTTGCTAAAAGTTTGGAAAGGGCAAAAAACAAGATTTCCTCGCAGAAAAAATTTTGTTTTGCGGAAGCCGCCGGCTCGCATACCACTGGACCCGAAAAGCAAAGAACAAAAACCCGGTTTAAAAAAAAGAGCCCGCGAGATCAGTCCAGGTTTTTAAGCCGAAGCAAAACAAAACAAATCAGACCAGACCAAACCAAAAACCGAAAACAAAAAAGGAGAGAGAAGACTATGAAGAGAATGACCGTACTTACCTTGATCGCTTTTGTGTTGGCCCTTTTCTTTGGAGTGGCTGCGGCCATTGCGCAGGACAATTCCGGCGGCATGGACAATTCGCCTGGCGGTGGCATGTCCAACACCCCTAACGGCGGCTACGAGCGCCAGGGCATGGCGGCAGGCCCGGTGTACGCGCAGGACGATTCCGGCGGTATGGACAATTCGCCTAATGGCGGCGGCACGTCCAATACCCCTAACGGCGGCTACGAGCGCCAGGGCATGGCGGCAGGCCCGGTGTACGCGCAGGGCGGGATGGGCATGAGCAATGCCACCGGAATGCCCACGCTTTCCGGCGATTACTCATCGACTTTCGAGTCCGGCTCCATGGACAGCGCGCAGCAGATCTGCGACAGGCTGGCCCGCGAAAATAACAAGGCAAGCTGCCAGGCCACATCCGTGACGACTCAAAGCGCCACCCCGGGGGCGCCTCCGAAGGACCTGTTTTATTGCGTCTGCCAATAAAAGCCTGGCAGAAAACCCCTCCGCGCGCGGGTCCGCCCGCGCCCGGAGGGAGACAGACAAAGGAGGGCAAGCCCATGAAGGTGGACTTCCACAAGAAGATCAGAAGCCTTGATGACCTGACCGATGACGAAAAAAGCCTCATTGCCGTGGTCCTGCTTTTGCCTTCGTTCGTGGCAACCCTTTTTTTCCTTTTTTCACCATTTTTTTCCTGACGGATGAACGTTCCCGGCCCGGGGCAACGGGCGCGGCGCTGCTTTTTTTCCACGCTGCAAACAACCTTTTCATGCCCCTTTTGTTTGTTGCCATGCCGTTCCGATCGCCGCGAAAAAACCTTTCCTCTTGAAAGAGCGCGGGAATATGGCAATAATACGGACATGGGAATGGCTTGAAGAGTTTTTTAACATTATTTCACACGCGAGGCTTGTTTTGAATTTTTCCCCTTTGATTGCCGCTGGCCAGTTCACGAAAAGCAGGATCACCGGTGTCCGTGAATTCGGTGACGGGAACATAAACAACACCTTCCTCGCGGAGTCCGAAGACGGGAAATTCGTCCTTCAGCGCATCAATACCCGTGTATTCCGGCGGCCCGAGGACGTGATGCGCAATGTCCGCATCTGTACCGGGCATATAAGGGGGCGCACCGAGGGCCTTGAATTTGATGGGGGTAGGCGCTGGGCCGTGCCCCATGTGATCCCAACCAGGGCCGGAATGGACTATTGGAGCGCGCCGGACGGGTCATTCTGGCGGGCGCTAAGCCTGATTGAAGGGGCGGAATCTTTCAATGTGATCACGAGCATGAAACACGCCCAGGAGGCGGGCCATGCCCTTGGTCTCTTCCATTCGCTTTTGAGCGATCTGCCGCCAAAGGGCCTTGAAGATACATTGCCGGGCTTTCATGTAACGCCCGGTTATCTTGCCCGCTATGAGGAGGCGGCCTCGAAGGGTCCCGCCGTAGGCCCAACGCCGGAGGCGGCGTACTGCCGGGACTTCGTTTCAGAACGAAAGGGGCTGGCATGTGTCCTTGAAGACGCAAGGGGGCAAGGGCGGCTTTTCGACCGCGTTATCCACGGGGACCCGAAGATAAACAATATCCTTATGGACACCTCGACCGGCCAGGCCGTAAGCATCATCGACCTGGACACCGTTAAACCCGGCCTCGTCCATTACGATATAGGCGATTGCCTGCGCTCCGGATGCAACCCGCTGGGAGAGGAAACGGCGGCGTGGGAGGATGTGAATTTCGACACCGGATTTTGCAGGGCGATACTGGAAGGCTATTTCGGGTCCGCAAGGGGATTTCTCACGGAAAATGATTTTGAGCACATTTATGATTGCGTTCGTCTCATAGCGTTTGAATTGGGCCTAAGGTTCTTTACTGACCACCTTGAGGGCGATGTATACTTCAAAACCAGATATCCGGGGCACAATTTAAAAAGGGCGCTTGTCCAGTTCAGGCTCACTGAAAGCATCGAATCGCGGGAACCGGACATTCGCGCGATAATCAGGGAGCACAGATGAAACACCGGAATTTTTTTACCCTGGCCCCCTTTCATGCGGGCGAAAAACCGGCGGACATAAAGATCACGGGAATTGCCGAAAGGGAGGCGGACCTGTTTTCGATCAGTTATCAAATAACAGGCAGTTTGTCCGCGGTCGAGCTACCAGGCCCGCATGTCCCTGCGCGCAGGCATGCCCTTTGGGAGGAAACCTGCCTGGAATTTTTTTTGGCCCCCGTGGGTTCCCCGCGTTACTGGGAGTTCAATCTCTCGCCCGTCGGGCACTGGAATGCCTACAGTTTTGACTCTTACAGGAAAGGCATGCGGGAGGAGCCTTCGCTTGAAATACTGCCTTTTGCCTGCCAGACGGGGCCGCACACATTAAGGCTCTCCCTGGAGTTCGATCTTGCCGCGATCATCCCGGCCCGCCTTGGCATCGACGCCGCGGTAAGCGCCGTTATAAAAATGAAAGACGGCGGCATATCATATTGGGCCCTGGCCCATCCGGCCACCAGGCCGGATTTTCATGACCGGGCCTGTTTTAAGATCGCCCTCTGAACAATTCGGGGCTTTTAACTTCAGAATTAACTTTAAACGCTTGCATTAAACTCTTTACATTGACAGTTTCATGGCCCGGCGGATTATGATGAGACCCGGCAGGGCCTTTCAGTCGGGCTTCCCGGCCAATTATGACAGCGCGGGAGAGGGCGCGGGCGAGATAGGCAATTGAAGGCCGTATTGAACACGTTTGAACATAAATGCTTTAAAAATCATTTAAAAACCGGAGGTTGAGGTTTTCCCCTTGAACGGAAAACACAAAAAAGAGACCGCTGCCGTACATTTTCGCGGACGGCGGAAATTCGAGCGGAAATTTGAAAGGTCTTTTGTTTGGGAAGTAAAGCGCGCCCAGAGGGATTCGAACCCCCGACCTGCGGATTCGTAGGGGTTTAATGGGACTAAGCAAGTGCTTGAAAATACCGGATTTTGAGTTAAATATTTTTAAAAATCAAACAGTTGTGATATTTTATGCTTGTATGGCTCTGGACAAAAAAGGAGCATCCAAGAACGTGGTTTATCACGTTTTTATCACGGCAGGCCCATAACCTAACAGGAGTTAAGTATGGAAAAATTAATGAATATTGACGAGGTGGCGGAACTGCTGGGAGTAACCAAGGCGACGATCTATTCCTGAACCTCTCACAAAAAGATCCCGTATATAAAGCTCACCAAGCGGCTCCTGAAGTTCAGGGAGAAGGAGATCATGGACTGGCTTGCGCAAAGATCAGTAAGCGCCAAAGTGCCTGCTGAAGACCGAAGAAACCGGCATTATGCGAGACCGCCTTCCAGTTTGACTCCCGAAGACATCGCGCGAAAATCAGTAAGTGCCGAAGTGCCTGCTGAAGACCGAAGAAACCGGCATTATGCGAGATCGTCTTCCAGGTTGACTCCTGAAGACATCGCGCGGATTGTAAGAAATGCTAAAGCCGAAGTCCTTAAAGGATAATCTGTACCCCCTCGCTACAGGGTGACTTATGATGCACAGGAAGGAAGCAAGAGGCCGGATATTTGATTTTTTGTTCATATTTTGTTAGTGTTCATTATTGATGAACTTAATTTAAAAGTGAACGAAATGAAACGAGCCCGAGATACTGAGGAACAAATTCTTGCCCTCGCCATCGAGGCGCTTAAAAAGAATTTGCCTGGCCAAGCGCAGATCGCGACTGAGCGTGTCGTTCGTGCCGGCCTGCGGCCGGACCGAATGCTGCGCATAACAGCACAGGGCCGAGAGATTAAATACTATGCCGAGACAAAGACCGCCCTTACGAAAGCTGAACCGTTTCTGCTTCGGGCGGGCGGATACGGTGAACTTGAGCATCCTCTCCTGCTTGTCGCAAGGCATGTGAATCCACAAATGGCGGAGCAGTTAAGACAAAATGGGGTGGAGTTTATCGACGCTGCCGGCAATGCCTTTATTAATCAGCCGCCGCTATATATTTTTGTGAAGGGGAACAAACCTCCGGAAGGCCTCATGCCGACCCCTCCAAAAAGGATTTACAGGGCCGCCGGACTGAGGATAATTTATGCCTTTCTATGTAATACCGGCCTGGAAAACAGGAATTACCGCGAAATAGCCGCCGCGGCGGACGTGGCGCTCGGGGCCGTTGGCTTGCTGCTGAGAGAGCTTAAAGAAACGGGATTTCTCCTGGACATGGGGAAACGCGGCCATAAACTGACACAGAAAGAACTCCTCTTGCAACGATGGGTGGCCGCGTATCCGGAGCAGTTAAGGCCAAAGCAGGTGATTGGGTGCTACAGGGGTGAATATGGCTGGTGGCAAAATAAGCGGCTTGACCCCGTTAAGGCCCAATGGGGGGGAGAGGTCGCGGCAGCCAGGCTGACCCAATATCTTCAACCTGAGGTGATAACGATCTATACGGCGGACCGGCATATCAATGAACTCCTGCTTGAAAACAGGCTGAAAAAAGACCCGGACGGAAACATTGAGGTGCTCGAAAGGTTCTGGATTCCGGGCGAAGTCCAGCAGAACGACGACCTCGTGCATCCGATTCTTGTCTATGCCGACCTCATGACAACCGGCAACGAGAGGAACCTGGAGGCCGCCAGGATGATCCATGAGCAATATATCATTCGACCTATCAGGGAAGATTGACCCGTATACGATAGCGGCCAGTTTGCAGCTACCAGAGCCATTTTGGGCCTCTAAATGTAAGGGGCGCTCCAAGCCTCACAGTTGCAAGGCCAAAAAGCCATGTGCTCGGGCAGTCACGGTAGCCTGGCAAAACCGGGTTCTGGTGCTACGCCCAAAACAGCGAGACATCCTTTACTTTTGCGCGGCTATATTCTACTGTATAGTTCATGAGAAAGGACTCGGCGAATCTCATCCAGTCTGCTTTATACGACCTCGATACAGCCACGCATATGTTAACGACCGGCCGCTATCTGTACGTTGTTTTCATGTGTCACCTTTCCATTGAAAAGATGCTAAAGGCCGTGGCAGCCGAAGCCGCCGACAAAACTCCCCCAAGGACGCATAACCTGCTTTATCTTACAAAGCTTGCAGGTGTGGGCTTTTCAGAGAACCATTTTGAGTTTATTTCGAAGATAAACAATGCA
>JAJYJB010000026.1 GCA_021789735.1 Nitrospirota bacterium | reverse complement strand
GGACCTTTACCCGGATTACAAGGTCTTCATCGACGGCCGGGCACTGAACAATACAGTGAACACCATGGCAGACACGATTTTGAAAAGCTATCCGGGCTGGGAGCAGGACCTTGACGCATACAACATAAACTTCATACTGGTCCCCGTGGTCTTCAGGGAATCCGGCTACATAGTGCCCCTTCCTGTTTCTCTTGTAACCTACCCCGGGTGGAAGCTCGTTTTCCTGAAAAACAATCAGGCTATATTCGTAAGGAATACCGCCAATAACCAGAAGATAATACAGAAATACGGGATGGACAAAAAGGATATTTTCAAGGAGATCGTGGAGATCGAAAACATACTTGGCTACGCGGGCTCAAACCCCATTTACGATATAAACAAGGCCGACGCGCTCGAAGCCCTGGGCTACGACCGGCAGGCCCGGCAGATATATGATGAATACCCTTCATGGGTCAGGGACAGAATAAGCCAGCTGTTCAACTATTATCCCCGGAAGGCCGCAGCCCCTGCAGCGGCCCGGGATCTCCGTTAAAATTTCAGTCCCGCAGCTCCTGCGCTATCTCCTTTGAATGCCACGCGATTGCCCTGAAGGAATCAAGCATCTCCATATAAAGAGAAGAAGCCCTCGGTATTGGCTGCCAGGACCGCCTCGTCCGAAAACAGCTGCTCCTTGCTGCCGGCGAAAAGCCTTGATTTAGCGGCTCCTTTCCCCTTTCCCGCGTTTTACAGCGGAGGCTTTCTTCTTCACCGCGTGGCCGCCGAACTCCTGCCGGAGGGCGGCCAGAAGCCTGTCTGAGAAGCTCGAAAGCCCTCTTGAGCCGAACCTTTGAAAAAGAGAGGACGCTATCACAGGCATGGGCACCCCCGTCTCTATCGCTGCCTCTACTGTCCAGCGCCCCTCACCGGAGTCCTCCACGTAGCCTTCTATAAGCGAGAGGTCCCTGTCCTTCTTAAAGGCGTCCTCGGCAAGCTCCAGCAGCCAGGACCTTATTACGCTGCCCCGGTTCCAGAGGTGTGCCAGTTTTGAAAAATCTAACCCCTCCCCGTATTCCGATGCATTGATGAGCGCAAACCCCTCGCCATAGGCCTGCATCATGCCGTACTCTATCCCGTTGTGCACCATCTTTACAAAATGGCCTGCCGAAACCTTGCCGCAGTGCAGGTATCCTTCCGGCGGGGCAAGCGTTTTGAAGATCGGCTCCAGAAGCCGGAATGTCTTTCTGTCCCCGCCTACCATCAGGCAATACCCCTCCTTGAGCCCCCAGACCCCGCCGCTTACCCCGGCGTCCATGTAGTTTATTCCCGAGGACTTAAGCTCGCTTTCCCGTCGTTGATCGTCCTTGTAATGGGAGTTCCCGCCGTCTATTATGGTGTCGCCTTTTTTAAGCAGGCCTTTAAGGGCCTGTATTGTATCGTCCACCGGCTTTCCAGCAGGCACCATTATCCATACAACCCTGGGCGGAGCAAGCAATCCGGCGAACTCTTCAAGAGAGGACGCGCCCTTTGCCCCAAAGGCCGCCGTTTCCTCTACCTTCTCCGGGCTCCTGTCATAGGCCACAACCTTGTGCCGCCCCTTCAGAAGACGCCTTGCCATGTTCTGGCCCATTTTTCCAAGACCTATCATGCCTATCTGCATTTTTTCACCTTCCCGGGAAATTTTTACAATTGCTTTACTTTTTGCCCTGGCCCTTTACCGGATGCTTTACATTTGCATCTTCCTGCAGCGCCCGGGTGGCAGCCTTCGGGCCGCCACGGCATCGGCAAGAAAAAGCAGCATCCCGTTTTCGGGGTTTACAGCCGAGGCGGGCAGCGCAGGGTCATTCTTTTCAATGACCCGCTCAAGCACCGCGGCCTTCTTTTCCCCCGTCACAAGAAAAATGACATTCCGGGCGCTGTTTAAGACCGAATAGGTCAGCGTAACCCTGTCGTGCCTTTGCTCATCATGGACGGCCGCAGCCAGGCGCTCTTTTTCCTTTAATGCCCCGGCTCCGGGGAAAAGGGATGCCGTATGGCCGTCCTCTCCAAGCCCAAGGAGCACGAGGTCGAAGACCGGGGCCTCCCCTTTCTGAAGCCTGAAGAAACCGGAAAGCTCGAACGCATATCTTTCTGCGCAGATCTCAGGCAGTTCGTCCGTGCGGATGGGGTGGATATTTTCTCGCGGGACGGGGGAGCCGCTTAAGAGGGTCTCGTTAATCATTCCAAAGTTGCTGTCCTTGCTGTCCTGCGGCACCATCCGCTCATCTACCATGAATATGTGGGTCTTTTTCCAGACGGGTCCATATTTACCGGACAGGCGGGCAAGCTTGCGGTAGAAGCCGACCGGTGTCCCTCCGCCTGAGAGCGCTGCGGCAAAGAAGCCCCTTCGGGCCACCGCCTCCCCGGCCATTTCCGTCCATTTGCCAAGAAGGAAATCCTCCAGGGCCGAAGCGTCATCAAAAACCAATACCTGGGCGTTTTTTATCAAAGGACCCATGATGAAATGTCCCCTTTAAGAAAAACGGGCTTTTTCTTTTTCCTTGCGGCCGGGACCATCCTGTTCAGCCGGTTATCCAGTAGCGCTCCTCCGATTCCACAAGCGCCTGGGCCTCAAGCGGGCCCCACGTTCCGGCAACATAATTTGGAAAGTCCTTCGGAGGGATGCTCTCCCATCTTTTGATTATCGGATCCACGATCTCCCACATGGCCTCAACCGAATCCTGCCTCACGAACAGGGAAAGGTCCCCCTTCACGCAATCAAGAAGAAGGCGTTCGTAAGGGTCCGGCACCTTCATTTTGAACATGTCCCTGTAGTCGAAGACCATGTTCACCAGGTAAAGCTGGTCAACAGAATATGGATATTTTACGCAGAAGCGGAGCGATATCTTCTCCTCCGGCTGGACGGTGAAAACCAGGATGTTTGGCTCAAGAGCATCGCTTGGCTTCCCGAACATCCTGAGGGGCAGATGCTTGAACTGGATGCATATCTCCGTAATTCGCTTGGCCAGGCGCTTGCCCGTTCGCACATAAAACGGCACACCCGCCCACCTCAGATTGTCCACGTGGAACCTGGCGGCAAAAAAAGTGGGCTGAAGGGAGATGGGCGCCACGTCCTTTTCCTGCCTGTACCCCGGCACCAGCTGGCCGTTTATGTAGCCCGGCCCGTACTGGCCCCTGACCGTGAACCTGTCCACGTGATAGGCGTCCATGATGCGGACGGAATTAAAGACCTTGGTCTTTTCGTCCCTCACGTAGTCCGCGCTGAACCCCACCGGAGGCTCCATGGCTACGAGCCCAAGGAGCTGGAGCATATGGTTCTGGACAATGTCCCTTACGACCCCGGTCTGCTCGTAGAAGCCCCCCCTGTGCTCTATCCCGATGTCCTCTGCGACGGTGATCTGGACGTTGTCCACGTAATTCCTGTTCCATATCTGCTCGAATATGAAATTGGAGAACCTGAAAAAAAGTATGTTCTGCACCGGCTCCTTGCTCAGATAGTGGTCGATGCGGTATATCTGGCACTCGTCGAAGGCGTCAATCAGTATGCGGTTCAGCTCCCTGGCGCTCTGGCGGTCGCGTCCGAAGGGCTTTTCCACGATGATCTTTGCGTTGAACGGCCCCTTGCAAAGGTTGTATTTTTTGAGCTTGCCGATAATTCCGGGCACCGCCGCCGGAGGGACTGCCATGTAGAATATGACGTTAATGCTCCCCTGTGAATCGGGCACCCCCACTTTCTCGATCTTTTGGCACAGCTCCCTGTATTTAAGGTCCTCCTCAAAACGGGCGGGCAGATAATAGAGGTGGCTGCCGAAGTCCTGTATCTTCTGTTCATCCGGCGGGGCCCCGTCAAACTGCTTGATGCTGTCCACGATCAGTGCCCGGTATTGGGCGTCGTCCATCTCCGGCATCCCGAAGGAAATAACGGAAAAGCCGTTTTCAAGCTCTCCAGACCCAAAAAGGTGCAGCAGGCCCGGCATCAGCTTCCGCTTGCTCAGGTCCCCGGCCCCGCCGAAGATGCACATTGTAAAAGGCTCTGCCCTGACCTCCTTCAGGTCCACCACGCACTTTTTCAGGAGGTCTCTTTCTATCTCCGTACCAGTTTTTATCATCTTAAAAACCTCTTTGTCCTTTTTGTCAAGACCGGCGCCGCCCTTTTTACCGGGCCATTATTTAAAAAATGCCCGCTCCATTGACTTCACCTTGTTCAACCTGCGCAGATGCCTCTCCGCCCCGGAGAACCGGGCACCAAGAAACGCCCTGACGGCCTCCATCGCCGCGCCGGCCCCTATGACGCGCTCCCCAAGGCAAAGCACGTTCATGTCGTCGTCCTCGACCCCCTGCCTGGCTGAAAAGACGTCGTGGCAGACGGCCGCCCTGATGCCTTCGAACTTGTTTGCCGCAACCCCGGCGCCCACCCCGCTGCCGCAGATAAGGATGCCCCTTTCCACCTGCCCGCTCTGGACAGCCCTGGCAACGGCGCCCGCGAAATCCGGGTAATCGTCGCCAGGCTCAAGGCTGTAGGCACCGCAGTCAGTTACCTCGTGGCCCATCCCGGCGGCAAACCCGATCATTATTTTTTTAAGAGCAAAACCTCCGTGGTCCGCGCCTATCGCCAGTTTCAAAAACACCTCCCTGAAACTCATACGCAAAAACCAAAAAACCTATCCTGCACATTGTACCATGCATCCCGGGCGTGTCAAGCCGCTGATGGGATTTTTCGTTTATTTTCAAGGGGATCATAAAACATGATCTTCTTGCGGGCGTGGTCAAAAAAAATTGCATTTTAAGCGGGACTGTCTGTAGAATACACGGGTGGAAAAAGAACCTTTCCCTCTTTTTGGCCGCGGACCGGCTAATGGGGGGATCCATGGATTTTTCCATGGTCTGACCAGGAAGTCCCTGGAGTGCATGGAGTACCTGACCTTTGCCCGGCAACCGTTGAGGAAAAAGTTCATCACGTTTGCCGCCGGTGTCCTTTTCTGGCTCCTTGTCATCTCCGCAATCGGCGGTTCGGCGCTCATATGGTTGAGCCGCGAATCCGGCACGACCCTTCAGTACCTCATCCCACAGTACCGTGCCACCCAAAAAATAGCAAGAGACCTCGAAAGCCTCAGGGCCGACGGCTACAGGATGGAAACGGCCTCCGGCACGGATGCGTTAATGAGGATATCAGAGGAAGCCCATATGAAGATATCGGACATACGCCGGTCTCTCTATGCCATGGAGCAAGGCGGCGAGTTGAGCGATCAGGACACGGGCGGAGGGCAAGCCGTCTTCCGCGTTGAGCCGGCCCGGGGTGGAGGAAAGACGTTCGTAAAGGGCCTGTACGCCCTTATGGGCAGTATTGAGGCTGTGGAAGGCAAAATGTCAAACATAAAAGCGGAGGCGCTGGCAGGAAAGAGCGCAGGAATCAAGGGGACGCTTTCGCAATACAACGGACTCATCTCCAGGGCCATTGCCCTCTCTGACGAATATGCATACCGGATATCCGCGGCTTATGATGCCGACCCTCAAAAAATCCATGCGTATCTTACCGTTGGCCTCCTGGTTTTGTCTACGGCCCTGCTGATGGCGACTTTACTCCTGATCGTTTTTACGGTCAGGATTTCAAACTCGGTCATAAAGCCGGTAACTGCCATAAGCAGGCAGATAAAGGGCCTGGGCAAAGGCCAGACCACCTGCGGCTACAACCTCATAAAAGCATCTCCCGGAGATGAGATCGGCAGGCTGGCCATCGACTTCAACGCCCTTATGGAAACCATGGACAGCCTGGCCAGGTACAAAAAGGCTATCGAGGAAGACGAGGACCTGGCGGACGTTTACTCCCGCCTGGGAGGGGAATTCAAATATTACGGCTTTGACGAGTTCACCATTTTCGAGGTTGCCAACAGCCAGAACAGGATGAAACCGGTCTATCCCGTTGCTGCCAAGCCAGGGACCTCCTGCAACCAGGAAATACTTGAAAGCTGTTTTCTGTGCAGGGCAAAGAGGACGGGGCACACCGTGTCCTCCATTGAGTATCCCGGCATCTGCAAGTATTTCTTGAGAGGGCACGAAATGGAGCATATATGCATACCCATGATGCTGGGCGGGACCGCCGGCGGGGTAGTTCAGTTTTTGGCCGAAAAAACCGCTATCAGCGCCCTTCGCAAGGAAGCTGTTGAAGGCTGGGTGATTGCCGCCCGCAGATACATAGAGGAATCCGTCCCCGTCATCGAGACCAAGAGGCTGATGGCCTCGCTCAAAGACTCCGCGATGAAAGACGCCCTGACCGGACTCCATAACAGACGCTTCCTCCAGGAATGCGCTGAAAACCTGGTCGCCGGCGCCATGCGCAGGGGCAAAAACATCGGCCTTATCATGGGCGACCTGGATTTTTTCAAACAGGTCAACGACATCCACGGACACAATGCGGGCGATGTGGTCCTTAAGGAAACGGCGCAGATCCTGAAAAAGAGCGTCCGGGCTGCGGACCTCGTCATAAGGTTTGGCGGCGAAGAGTTCCTTATTGTACTGGTGGACGCAGCAAAGGGCGAGTCTTTGACCGTAGCCGAAAAGATAAGGCGGGAAGTAGAGGAGAACAGCTTCAGGGTCAAGGAAGGGACCATCAAAAAGACGATAAGCCTGGGCATCAGCGAATTCCCGCTGGACGCCGAAAGCTTCTGGCAATGCATCAAGTTTGCGGACGTTGCCCTCTACGAGGCCAAGAACAACGGCAGGAACAAAAGCCTCAGGTTTACCGCAGAGATGTGGAAGGACGAACAGTTCTAGTAAATTTTTAAAACCCCTACCCTTGCTTCTCGATGTCCGCCTTGAACCTGTATCCTATGCCCGGCTCGTTTATAAGGAACCGGGGTCTGGCGGGGTCGGCCTCAAGCTTGTGCCTGAGCTGGGTCATGTAGACCCTGAGGTATTGTGTCTGCTGGACGTAATTGGCCCCCCACACCTCTTTTAGCAGGTAGCTGTGAGTAAGGACCTTCCCTGCGTTCCCGGCAAGGAGGGAAAGGAGCCTGTATTCGATGGGGGTGAGATGCACCTCATCCTCCCCAATGAATACCTGCCTTTTTGAAAAGTCTATCCTCAGGTTGCCGGCCGTCAGCGCCGATTCCTTCTGTCCTGACCTCTGCATGGCCCTGTGCCGCATCGCAACCCTGATCCTGGCCAGCAGTTCGTCCGCCCCGAAGGGCTTTATGAGGTAGTCATCTGCGCCTTCATCCAGGGCGGTGACCTTGTCCATCTCCTTCTCCCTGGCGGATATGACAATGACAGGCACGCTGCTCCATTCCCTGAGCCTTTTTGTTACCTCAAGGCCGTCCATGTCGGGAAGCCCCAGGTCAAGCAATATGACGTCGGGGTTGCGGACGGCGGCCTCGCGCAGCCCTTCCCCTCCGGTCCCGGCCTCTGTTACCTGGTAACCCCGGCCCCGGAGTATGAGACCGATGAAGCGTCTCATTTGAGGTTCGTCTTCTATAAGCAGGATCGACTCTTTATGCTCGGCCACTCAGCTGGCCCCTCCGGCCCCGGCATCTTGCGCCTCTCCCGTACCGGATGCCCCATCGGGAAGGGGGACTACTTTTTCCGGCTCAGGCATCGGCGGCTGCTGCCCTACAGGGAGGGTAAACCTGAAAACGGCCCCGCCGCCGGTACGGTTTTCGGCCCATATCCGCCCCCCATGGGCCTGAATGATGGCCTGACAGATCGCAAGGCCAAGCCCAATGCCACCGCCTGCGCCGTGCACGAATTTTTCAAATATCTTCTCTTCCTCACCTGCCGGTATGCCGGGGCCATAATCTTCGAGCTCAAAAAGCAGGGAATCTCCGTCTATCCTCGCCTGAAGGCCGATAGGGGTGCCTGCCGGCGTGTACTTGATGGCGTTGTCCATCAGGTTCATGAGCGCCTGCTCTATCAGCAGGGGATCGAAGGGTACCAGAGGCAGGCCATCGGGCACGTTCACATTCACCTGGCGGCCCTTGAGCCGCTCTGAAAGACGGTTGAGCACCACCCCGACGATTTCCTCGATGGACTGCCATTCCTTTTTCAGGGTTATGGCCTTCGCCTCGAGGCGCGTCATGTCAAGGACATTCTTTATGATCTGGTTCAGCCGCTCGGCCTCCTCCTGTATGGTGCGCACAAGCTCCTGCCTTCCATACGCGGAGAGTGCGATGTCCTTTCCCATCAGCGCGGTGGCCGCCCCGGTGATGGCGGCGAGCGGTGTGCGCAGGTCGTGTGACACCGAACTCAGAAGGGTGCTCCTCAGGGCTTCCGCCTCCGCCCTGATGAGCGCCTGCTGCGCCTCCCGGGCCAGCAGCGTCCTGTCAACCGCCATTGCTATCTGGTTGGCGAAGCTTTCAAGCACATGTATCTGGTCATGATCGAACGGGCCCGTCCCGGCGGAAGGCATGACGCCCAGCACTCCCACGGTCCTCGAGGAAGTGGCAAGCGGGATATAGAGCGCCTCAGCCCCCGAGAGGGTATCGGTGCCCAGCCCCGCTTCGCTGCGGTGGTCAAAAACCCACTGGGCCACACCCATTTCGTTCTGGTCAATGGCAAAGGTCTCCGGCCCGGTGACCGGCGCGGCCAGCTTTCCGTGCTCTTCGGGGACCAGTATTACGACACGGCTGGAGAAAAGTTCGCTCAGGCGTTTTATGGCGACGATGCATGTCCTCTCTATCCCGCGCTCGTGCACCAGCTCCCGGCTCAGGCTGTAAAGCGCGGCGGTCCTGCGCTCCCTCGCCCTGGAGGCGTCCGACTGCCTCCGGACCCGCAGGGTCATCCGGCTAAGGGCAAGCGCGACAACGAACATCACGACAAAAGTAAAAAAATATTTCACGTCGCTTATCGCAAAGGTAAACCTGGGCGGTACAAAAAGATAGTCAAAGGCCGACACGCTCAAAAAGGTGGCCACCAGCGACGGCCACTGGCCCGTAATGCTTGAGATTACGACGATGCCCAGCAGGTAGACCATCGCGATGTCTATGGGGGTGAAATAGGAGGAAAGCAGGAAGGCGATCCCGGAGGTGACCGCGACGCCCGCGAGGCTGGTGGTCCAGTCTTTCCACGAAGGAGGGGGAGCAGCGGCGGGTCTTGCTATGTGCCTTGCCACCGGCTCGCCGGTGTCCCCTGTGATAACATAAACATCTATCTCGCCGCTGCCCCGCACGACCTCATCCAGCATGGAGCCAAAGACCTTGTCTTTCCACCGCGGATGCGTTGGCTTTCCGATAAGTATCTTGGTAACATTCATCTGCCGGGCATAATTCAGTATCTCATCGCTGGCCTTATGCCCGGAAAGCGTCACCGTCTCAGCCCCAAGGCTCTCCGCCAGGCGCATGTGCTCAGCAAGCTGCCTGAGGTCGTTCTCGGAGGGTTTTACCTTGTGGGGCGCCTCCACATAGACCGCTATCAGCCCCGCCCTCAGGCCCGCGGCCATGCGCTTGGCCGCCCGTATCAGCCGGATGGAACGGGGGTTGGGACCCACGCAAACCAGTATCCTGTCGCCAGCGGGCCATACTTCCCGGACCCCTTTGCCAAGCCTGTAACTGCGCATCTGCTCATCAACGCTTTCAGCCGTCCGGCGCAACGCGAGTTCCCTGAGCGCAAGAAGGTTGCCCTTGCGGAAGAAGTTCTCTATGGCCCGGGCCGCCAGCTCCGGCACGTACACTTTCCCTTCCCGCAGCCGTTTCAAAAGGTCTTCCGGCGGCAGGTCTATAAGCTCTATATCATCGGCGCGGTCCAGCAGGAAATCCGGGACCGTTTCCCGCACGATAACACCTGTTATCTGGGCAACGACGTCATTCAGACTTTCAAGGTGCTGCACGTTTAGCGTGGTGTACACATTGATGCCGGCCCCAAGGAGCTCGTAAATGTCCTGCCAGCGTTTTTTATGCCGGGAGCCGGGGGAGTTCGTATGGGCAAGCTCATCCACAAGGATTATGGCGGGCCTGCGTGCCAGGGCCGCGTCCAGGTCGAACTCCCTTAATTTAGTGCCGTGATACTCGAACTCACGGCGGGGCAGGATATCCAGGCCTTCAAGCAGCGCCTCCGTCTCTTTGCGCCCGTGGGTCTCCGCAATGCCCACAACCACATCCATGCCCTCCGTCTTTTTCTGCCTGGCCGCATCGAGCATGGCATAGGTCTTCCCTACTCCGGGGGCGGAGCCAAAAAATATCTTTAACTGCCCTTCGCGGCTGCGCTCCTCGTCCCTGCGCACCCTCTCAAGCATATCTTCGGGACTTGGCCTTCGTTCATCCATCCTCTGTATTCACCCCAAGCTGCATATTCCTCATTTTAACAAAATCACATGCCACGGAGAGCAAATGCCACGGGACAGTTTCCGGCATCAGAAGCGGCCACGAGGCCGCTTTTGATGCTTTTTTACCAGACACGCTTTTCCATTTCTATTTTTTGAGCCCGTCCAGCGCCAGGTTCAGCTTAAGCACGTTCACGGCGGGCTCGCCGAAAAGTCCCAGGAACCTTCCCGTGGTATTGGCCCGGATAAGAGACACGACCTGAGCCCGGGACAGGCCGCGGGCCCTGGCCACCCTCCCAGCCTGATAGAGGGCGGCTGCCGGGCTTATGTCCGGGTCAAGTCCGCTTCCGGAGGAGGTCACGAGGTCCACCGGTATCGGGGCATGGTTGCCCGGGTCCGCGGCATGCAGAGCGTTTACGCGGGACTGCACCTCCTCAAAGAGGACCGGGTTGTTGGGCCCCAGGTTGGACCCGGACGACGCCCCCCCATTGTACGGATAAGGCGCCGTGGCCGAGGGCCTCCCCCAGAAATATTCTGGGCCGTCAAACTGTTGCCCCAAAAGGGCGGAGCCCACCGGCTTGCCGTCTTTCATTATTATGCTGCCGTTTGCCCGGGCAGGGAAAACGGCCTGCGATATCTCCGTAACGGCCAGCGGATAGATTATCCCGGTGAGCACCGTGAGAACTGCCAGCGACATCACCGCGTTTTTTAACGTTTTCATGAACATTTTTCTTTTACCCTCCCTTTCAGACCAGGTGCAAGGCCGTTATGAGCATGTCTATGAGCTTTATGCCTATGAACGGAACGGCGAGGCCGCCGATGCCGTATACGAGTGCGTTATTGCGCAGAACGACCTGGGCGCCAAGCGGTTTGTACTTGACGCCGCGCAGCGCCAGCGGGATCAGGAAGATGATTATCAGGGCATTGAAGATTACCGCTGACAAAACGGCGCTCTGAGGTGTGGCAAGGTGCATTATGTTGAGGGCGCCAAGGGCCGGATAGATGGAGATGAACGCCGCCGGCAGGATGGCGAAATACTTTGCCACATCGTTGGCTATGCTGAATGTGGTGAGCGTGCCCCTTGTCATGAGAAGCTGCTTGCCTATCTCCACTATCTCTATGAGCTTTGTGGGGTTGGAGTCCAGGTCCACCAGGTTGCCGGCCTCCTTTGCGGCCTGGGTGCCCGTGTTCATGGCGACCGCCACGTCCGCCTGGGCCAGCGCGGGGGCGTCGTTTGTGCCGTCGCCGGTCATGGCCACAAGCCTGCCGCCTGCCTGGTGCTCCCGTATGAGCTTCAGCTTGGTTTCCGGGGTCGCCTGTGCAAGGAAATCGTCCACCCCGGCCTCCGCCGCGACGGCCGCGGCGGTAAGCGGGTTGTCTCCGGTGATCATGACGGTCTTTATGCCCATCCGCCTCATCTCGGCGAACCGTTCCTTTATTCCGCCTTTCACTATGTCGTTCAGGCGGATCACGCCCAGGACCTTTTTGCCCTCCGCCACAACAAGCGGCGTGGCCCCCTGCCTCGCGACATCATCCACGATCTGGCGCACCTCGGCGGGGAACGAGCCGCCTTCTTTCTGGATATATTTTTCCACCGCGTCGGAAGCTCCCTTGCGTATCTCCCTTCCGTCCATGTTCACGCCGCTCATCCTCGTCTGCGCGGAAAACTCCACGAAATGCGCTCCCAGGGCGTGTATGTCTCGCTCGCGCAGGCCGTATTTCTCTTTGGCAAGGACAACGATGCTCCTGCCCTCCGGGGTCTCGTCCGCAAGGGAGGAAAGCTGGGCGGCATCCGCTAGGACATGGGTGTCCACGCCGGGGGCCGGAATGAACATGGTCGCCTGGCGGTCGCCAAGGGTTATCGTCCCCGTCTTGTCCAGGAGGAGCACGTCCACGTCACCGGCAGCCTCCACCGCGCGCCCGGACATGGCTATCACGTTTGCCTGGATCATGCGGTCCATTCCGGCAATGCCTATGGCGGAAAGCAGCCCGCCGATCGTAGTCGGGATGAGACATACGAGAAGTGAAATAAGCACCGTCATGGTAACGGGGCTTCCCTGCCCCGCGGCCTTCACGCTGAATATCGAAAAGGGCAGCAGCGTAGCGGTCACAAGCAGAAAAACAATGGTAAGGCCGGCCAGCAGTATGTCCAGCGCTATCTCGTTTGGCGTCTTCTGGCGCTTTGCGCCCTCCACCATGCCTATCATCCTGTCCAGGAAAGTCTCTCCGGGGTTGGAGGTGATCCTTACGACCAGCCAGTCGGAAAGCACCATAGTGCCGCCGGTAACGGCGCTCCTGTCGCCGCCGGACTCCCTTATGACGGGTGCGCTTTCGCCCGTTATGGCGCTTTCGTTCACTGAGGCCACGCCCTCTATGACCTCCCCGTCCATGGGGATGATGCCGCCGGCCTCCACAAGCACAACGTCCCCTTTCTTAAGCTGTGAGGAGGACACCTGCGTGACGCCGGAATCCCTTTGCGGTTTCACAAGCCGTTTGGCCATGACGTCCTGCCTTGTCTTTCTCAGCGCGTCCGCCTGGGCCTTGCCGCGCCCCTCCGCCATGGATTCGGCAAAATTGGCAAAAAGCACCGTTACCCACAACCAGATGGATATCTGAAGGATGAAACCAGGTGAGGCTTCCCCCCTGCCCGTGATGACCGCGTGCAGGAAAAGCGCGGTGGTAAGGACGCTGCCCACTTCCACCACGAACATCACGGGGTTTTTTATCTGGTACACGGGGTTGAGCTTCCTTACGGAATCCCAAAGCGCCCTGCGCACTATCTTTGGCTCAAAGAGCGATTTCTTTTCCTTTTTCTTGCTCATTATCTCCAAATCCTGCTTTCTGGGTTTCTCCGGGTTTTTTCATTTCCTACAAATGGTGCATCATCATTTCAGCTATGGGCCCCAGCGCAAGACTGGGCATGAACGCAAGCGCGCCCACTATCACTATTACCCCTATCAGAAAAACAACGAACAGGGGGGTATGGGTGGGCAGTGTCCCAAGCCCCGCGGGCACCTGCTTCTTTTTGGCCAGGGAGCCCGCGATTGCCAGCACCGGGACCATCACCCAGAAACGCCCCAGGAACATGATGATGCCGCCTATGCTGTTGTAGAAGAGCGAGTTGCCGTTAAGGCCCGCAAACGCGCTGCCGTTGTTTTCAGCAAAGGAAGTAAAGGCGTAGAGCACCTCGGAAAACCCATGCGGGCCGGGGTTGAATATGCCCGCTACGCCGGCCTTCGTCGAGACGCCAAGGGCCGTGCCTATTTTTATCAGCGCATTTACGATGAGCACCGCAAAGGCGGCCATCTTCATCTCGAATATCTCTATTTTCTTGCCCAGGTACTCAGGCGTCCGGCCCACCATCAGGCCCGCAATGAACACGGTAAGTATCGCGAATATGAGCATGCCGTAAAGGCCGGAGCCCACACCTCCGAATATCACCTCGCCAAACTGCATGAGCAGCATCGGGACCATCCCGCCAAGCGCGGTATAGGAGTCATGCATGGAGTTGACCGAGCCGTTTGAGGCCGCGGTTGTCCAGGTGGCCCATATCGTGGAGCTTGCGATGCCGTTTCGCACCTCCTTGCCTTCCATGTTGCCTCCGGGCTGAAGGGCGCCGGCCGCCTGGTCTATCCCCATGGAGGCAAAACGGGGATTGCCCGCCTGTTCGGCGTGAGTGCAAACGAACGTAAGCGGCACCAGCACCAGAAGCATGGCTATAAGCAGCGCCCAGCCCTGCCTCCTGTCTCCCACCATCTGTCCGAAGGTGAGGCAGAGCGAGGCAGGAATCAGAAGCAGCGCAAGGCACTCAAGGAAATTCGAAAACGGGGTCGGGTTTTCCAGGGGATGGGCCGAATTGGTGTTGAAAAACCCGCCGCCGTTCGTGCCAAGCTGCTTTATTGCTATCTGGGAGGCAGCCGGGCCAAGCGGGACCGTCTGATGCCTTACCTGCGCCTTTTCCATGACCGGGTTGCCTTTTGCGTCCCTGAGGGGATTGCCCCGGGCATCGAGCCTGGGGGTCTCATAAGTTACCGGCTGGATAAGGGCCACCGTCTTATACTTATCAAAGCTCTGCACAACCCCCTGGGACACAAGGAGGAACGAATACAGGATGGACAGCGGCAGGAGGATATACAAAACGCTCCGGGTCATGTCCACCCAGAAATTGCCGATGGTGCTTGCGGAATGCCTCTTGAACCCCCGTATGAGGGCCACGAGCACCGCCATCCCAGTGGCGGCCGATACAAAGTTCTGCACCGCAAGCGCGGCCATCTGGGTGAGATAGCTCATTGTCGACTCCCCGCCGTAGTTCTGCCAGTTGGTATTGGTAACGAAGCTTATGGCGGTGTTGAAGGACAGGTCCGGGGGCACGGCAGGAAACCCCTGGGGGTCAAGCGGCAAAGCGCCCTGTGTCCTCTGCAGCAGATAGGTCACGAACACCCCGGCCGCGCTGAACAGCAGTACCGCAAGCGCGTACTGCTTCCAGCCCATCTCCTCCTCAGGGCTGATGCCGCAAATCCTGTAAAACAGCCCCTCCGCGGGGCCAAGGACGCGGCCGATGACGGCCGGCCGGCCTTCGTACACCCCGGCCATGAAGAGCCCAAGCGGTCTTGCGAGCACAACAAGGACCACGAAATAGGCGGCTATCTGTAAAATGTCATTCTCGCTCATGAGAACATCTCCGGTTTCAATAAGGCTATCACAAGGTAAACCAGGAGGCCCGCCGTCACAATGCCGCCTATCCAGTAAAAAACATGCATTTTCCCGCTCCCCTATATCCTTTCGAAAAGTTCAACCAGAAGCCACGAGATGCCAAACAATCCGGCAATCAGCAAAACAAATACGATATCCATTAAAGACCCCCTTTTATCCGGGAAAATACGAAACGGCCTGCGCCAACTAAAATGCCGGCCCCTGATTAAATCGTATCAATAACCGGCATAAAATAGGTGCAAAAAAGGGGACCCGGGGCGTAAAGATTTAATTAAGAAACGAGTCAGGCTTTAAGAAAGCAGCTCCTTTACTTTCTTTAGCAGGGAGAAGGGGGTGACCGGCTTTACGATAAAGTTTATCCCGTCATCAAGCAGCCCTTCATTGCTGATGACGTCCTGCGCGTAGCCGCTCAGGAAAATGGCCTTGATGCCGGGGGCCTTGCTGCGGATCTCGTCATATGCCTCTTTCCCGTTCTTCCTCGGCATGATGCAGTCCGTTATTAAAAGCCGGACGTCTCCGGCGTTTTTTTCGAATTTCCGCACGGCGTCCTCTCCGTCAACCGCTTCGATGACGTCATATCCGTTTCCCCTTAGCACGGTGGCGTTGAGCCGTCTTATCTGCTCGTCGTCCTCCGCGACGAGTATCGTCCCGGAACCCTTTTCCATCGGCCCCTGCAGGGTTTTTTCCGCTGTCTGGTCCTCCGGCACTGCGCACCCATCCAGAAGCGGGAGGTATATCTTGAATGTGGAGCCCATCCCAGGTTCGCTGTAGATGTCTATATATCCGTTGTGCTGTTTTATTGCCCCGTAGGCCATAGAGAGCCCGAGGCCTGTGCCTTTACCCAACTCCTTGGTCGTAAAGAACGGCTCGAATATCCTGCGTTTCGTCTTTTCATCCATACCCTGGCCCGTATCGGAAACATAGATGAAGGCATATCTGCCCTCCTTGCCAAACCCGTGCGAATCTATGAAGCTGCCGTCCATGAAAAGCATGCCGGTGTCTATCATGATGCGGCCGCCGCCGGGCATGGCGTCCCTGGCGTTGGTGATCAGGTTTATTATCATCTGCTCTATCTGGCCCTTGTCGGCAAAGATGGACAGGCAGCCCCCGGAGCACCTCATCCTTATCTCTATGTCCTCCCTTATCAGCCTGGCCAGAAACTTGTCAAGCCCTTTCACGATCTCGTTCAGGTCCACGGGCCTGGGGCTTATGACCTGTTTTCTGCTGAACGAAAGAAGGCTTTGTGTGAGGGCGGAGGCCCTCTCTGAAGCCGCCAGGATCTGCTCCAGGTTGTCTTTCATCGGGTCTCTCTGGGCAAGCTTCATCAGGCCCAGATGGGCATAGCCAACGATGGCCGAAAGTATGTTGTTGAAATCATGGGCGACCCCTCCGGCCAGCTGGCCTACCGCCTCCATCTTCTGCGCCTGCCGGAGCTGCTCCTCAAGTTTCCTGTGCTCCGTAACGTCCATTCCGATGCTCGCGGTCCCTAGGACCTCCCCGTTGTGGTCCCTCAAGACCGAATTGTCCCATGCGATCTGCCTGACCCTGCCGTCACGCGTCATTATCGGGTTCTCATAATGCGAGGACTCCCCGGCCGCAACTGACCTGAAAACCTCCTTTACCCTCTGTCCGGCCTCCTCGGGAAGGAACGTGGAAAACCAGTTCATGCCAAGGGCCTCTTCCCTTCCCCATCCGGTCAGACTCAGAAAGTAATCGTTGCAGAATGTTATGTTGCCGTTCTGGTCCAGCATGACCGCGGCAAGCCTGACGGTCTCCAGGAGGTCACGGAACTTCTTTTCAGCGTTCAGCTGTTTCCGGTATGCCGAATCCAGCTTTCTGCGCATATCGTTGAAGGCGTCCACCATGGCATCCAACTCGTCTCCCCGGCCCTCCTTCTCCAGCTTCAGGGGCAGGTTCACACCCGCGTCAAAGGCGCGGAAATAACCCGCTGCGGAAGAGAGGTGGCGGGTGACCGTAAACTCGAAAAGGCCGAATATAAGAAACGCAACCATGGAGACCATCACCGACTGGGAGACGAATATAAGAGCTATGTCGTTCAGGACGTCGTGAAGGACGCTGCGCGTGTCCACCTGCAGGTAAAGACTGCCAAGCGCTATCTCTCTGCCGTTGTACCTCCGGGTAAGGGGTATTATCCTGGTCATCACCCCGCTTTTCTTCTTTTCCCCCGCCTGGGCCAGAACGCTGCCGTGGTCCTCCACAACGGCGGAATAGTTTATATATGGAAAATGGATTATCCCTTCGGTCTGGATGCGGAGGTCCTGGCTGTCTACGTCCCAAAGGGACTCTTCCACCTGTCTTATGTTGATCCGGCGGAGAATCCTGGGAATGCTGGCCATTCTGCTGCGGTAATCCAGCCCGGCCTGGAAAAGGGTAAAGAGGGAAACAAGGAACAGGCTGAAAAAAAAGGTGCGCTTGCACAGGTAATGGCCGATGCCGTTTTTGGAATTCCCCTTAACCATTCCTTATTTGCCGGACATTGTTTTTTTGTCCCGCGCCATCATCTCGGGGCAGCAGCCATTATCCGCCTGAAAGCCCCGTCCTTTTTCATCTGCACGATGGCCTTTGCCAGGCGGGGCACCAGCGCCAAATAGCGGCTGTTCATGTACAGGTACATCGGGCATTTCTCAAGAATGGGGCCGTACTGCCTGATGCCCTTCATGCCGGATTTCCTCAAAAACCCCTTTGCCTGCATCCTGTCGTAAATTACCACATCTACCCGCCCGTCCATGAGCATGCTGAAAAGGGCCTTCTGGTCGTTCACCTCCTCGAGTGAACGGACGCCTGAAATTTTTTTCTCAAGGACCTGGGCGCCCCTCGGTATGGCCACATTGTAAGGCTTAAGGCTCCTCCACCCGGTTATCCTGACGGGTTTTTCAGCCTTTGCGAAGGCGGCAAACTCGAAATCACACAGTTCCTCGGGCACGCGAACAAGGTCATGATACTTTTTTTCGATCCCGGCAACACGCACGAAGTCCCCGTCATCGATGCCACGGTCCGCATTGACCAGTGCCCTTTCAGAAGGCAGCCAGACTATCTTCACGTCCTTCCCGATCCTCCTGAAGGCCTCCTTGACCACCCTGTCCATGTATCCGTTCCCATCAGGCGTTGAGTAAGGATAGATATCGAAGGTGTTTAAAACAAGTGTCCTGGCGTAGGTTTTTTGCCCGAAGCACAATACAAGCAGAAGCGGCAGGCAGGCGAATGAAAGGGAGCGCGACAGCCGGACCCTGCCGTTCCGATGACCAATTGCCGCTAAAAAAATCAAAAAAAACCGGCTCCTTATCATGATCCCATCTAAGACCCCGGGCCGGACCTCCTGAAAAAACAGTCTATCGCCCTGCGATAAACCACGTTCGATGATACTAAATCGCGCCGTCTAAAGTCCATAAGCCGCCGTTTTTTGATTTGATGCCTTCTCCCGCGGCAGGAAACGGCGTGACGGGAAAAGCGGAAGGGCCATTTTTGGTCTACCGTCCTTTTGTGGTGTGCAGACATGTGCCTGAAAATATGAGCCCCGTGGCCCCATCGATGCTTATGGGGGTGCCCTCGGAAATAACGGCCTTCCCTATGCGGGCATAAGGCCGTCCTTCGCGTGAGGCCTCGAAGGCAAGGTCCTTGCAGCCCACTATGGCTGTAAGGCCGAACTTCTGGGCCAGAACGGAGGCATGCGAGGTAGCGCCGCCCGCGGCCGTTATTATCCCTCCTATGTCCATCATGAGAGATACGTCATTTGTGCTGGCCGAATGGCGCAGGATGATCACAGGCAGGCCCGCACTCCGCCCGAGCTCCCTTACGGCCTCGGCCGAAAAGGAAAAAGAAGCCACCCCGCTCAACGCGCCGCCGTACACCCCTATCCCCTTGCCTATCATCCTTGGCTCCATCAGGCATATCTCTTCGAACCTGGGGATGAACCCGGAATCATAGAACTCCATCCGCCTGGCCTGAAGCACATAGACCTTCCTCTGCCCGTCCGTTTTGCAGTACGTGGTCTCGACTTCCTCCGGGAGGCCGCCAAAGGCGTCTTCTATCTTTCGGGCCAGGCCGCCAAGCATGTCAAAGAGCTCCGGGTCGCTTTCCTCAAGGCTTGTGTTCCCACCGTCACCGAACCTCTCGTTCTGTTTTCTTGAGACCGGCATATTGTTGCGCGCCCCGTAAACAAGGTCGTCGCCCGTGGCCGTCTCCCTTATCTCGCCATATATGCGCTTCTCCATGGTGGCAGGGTCTCTCGTGAAAAAAACGGCCGCGCCCGCGCCGGGCTGGTTGCCGTATATCATCTGCATCAGCGAAACTGCCGTGCCCCAGCGGCGTGACATCCCGGTGAACCTGGCAAACTGCGCGGACTTCTCTTTGTTCCAGGACGCGTAGACCGCACGAACGGAATTTTTGAGCTGCCCGTATACATCATCCGGGACGGAAAGGCCCATACGGGAGACCGCCTCCAGATATGCCCTCGCAATGCCGCCTATCTGCTCCCCGCCCATCTCCTTAAGGGAGGCCGCCCCCGCAGTTTTCCTGGCGTCTTCCTTTATGCCCTCAAAGACCTTCGGGTTCAGACCGAGGACCGCCACCCCGTAGTGTTCCAGGAACCTCCTGTATGAATCCCAGGCAAGCCATGCATCACCCGTCTCCCGGATGAACCCTTTCAGGGTCTCATCGTTCATCCCGCAGTAGAGGATCGTGGTGAGAATGCCCGGCATCGATATATAGGAGCCGCTCCTGACCGATAGGAAAAGCGGTTTTTCCGCTCCACCAAAAATTTTCCCCGACCTTTCCTCCACCTTGCGGACCGCCTCTTTAAGCGTCCGGGCGAAGTCTTCGCTCTCCGTATACGCCATGTAATCCCCGGTGCGCCCGGAGGGGAACACAACACCCGGCGGCACGTCAAAGCCCCTGTTCTTAAGGTAAACAAGGTTTTTTGCCTTGCCCCCGATAATGGGAGAAAGCCTCATCGCGGCGTCATCTCCAAGCCCGTCCAGCTCAAAAAAATCCGCCTTCTCCTCAGGCATATGGAGATTGAAAACCGCGTCCCCATGGCCCTCCAGGCGCGCAGACAGGCTGCCAGCCATGGCGTCTATAAGCCTGTCGGTCTCGGTAAAGCCCGGAAGGCCCGACATCATGTCCCGGATTATGATATCGGCTGCCTTGTCAACGAAATCCGGGTCGTCCCGGGACAGGTTCGAAAGATAATCAGGCAGCCCGTCCTGGGGAATGGCATTGAGGACGCGAGCGAGCGGAGCGAGGAGCTGCCTGCCAAAAGACTCAACCTCCCACTTCAACTCCTTCTGCCACATCCTCAGCATGTCCAGGGCCTGGCTGATAAAAAGCCTGTCCGCACTGAATATAACGGAAAGCTCATCCACCTGGAAATTCCGGATGCCGTGGAGCCCCAGAATGCCGTTTGTCTGCGTGAGGGCGCTGGCCCACCGGGCGGGCACTTCCCATTCCTTGATCTCTTCTCCCAGGGGGATGGGCGCATCCGTCTTTTTTTCTTTTTCTTTCCTATTTGCCTTTTCCCCGTTCGATATGCCGGTGATGATCCCCTCCATCAGCACCCTTGCCTTTTCGCCAGTCCTAAAAAAGTCCCCCAGGGCATCGAATTTCTCCTCACGGTAGGTGCCGATCACCGAAGGGATGCCAAAGGCTATGTGCCTTTTGAAATAAAGGTTCTCAACCGGCTCGGTCTTTGCCGGAGAAAGGAAGGTTTCTTTAAGCTTCCCCATCTTCTGCAGGCATTCCCCGAGGGCGGAATACATTTCCTGTCCTTCTGCCGGCGCGCCGCTGAAAGGCATGGAATATTTCTTCACTATCTCCTGGTATATCCTGCAGAGCAGAAAAACCTTGGAGCGTATCTCCCGGGGCGCGTCTATTTTTTCGATCTCACGGGCCATCAGCTCCTCCGGCGCCTCAAGGAGCCTGCCAAACAGTACCTCTCTGTGCTCCCGCCTGTCCCCGCCGCCGAGCACACCCAGGGCCTCAAAAAAAGGGGTCATGGCCCGGTGATAAATGCCAAGCAGGCCTTTGTTGAAACTGCGGAAGACGTCAGGTGGCACAAGCGCCTCCAGCAGACCCCGGTCACTGTCCACCCACGCCCTTATGATGCCCTCCGCCAGGCGGATATTATAGTTGCTCGCGTTGACGTGGACCTGCTTCCTTAAAAAATAGAGGACCGTGTCATTACCCCAGGAGTCCACCTGGGTCGTATAGTCCCTGATCAGGCTGGCCGCGCCTATCTCGCTGAAATAGACGGGGAGCTTTCTTAGAAGCATATAGTTAAGGAGAAAGTCCCCGAGCATGGCGGGTGAGTTGAGATATGCGGAGACCCGCCGCTGGAAAAGCCTGTCGTCAGGAATGAAGACGCCGCTCACATAGAAGTTGCATACCAGGTGCGCCTTTACGTCCTCCAGGCCGCCGCCTGAAACCGAAAGGACATCCAGAAAACGCGACAGGACATCCAGGTGCAGGGGGTCCGCGGTCTCGGCCCATGATTCCGGGGAATAGCCGCGTATGCCGGGAGGGGGCACCAGTGTCCCCTTTAACAGTTCGCGATAAAACGATATCAACCCGTTATCGCCCGAATCAAGGACGAGGGATGCTATATCCTTATTGAGCACCACCCCGTTTTTCATGCCCCCATGCGCTGCCGCCTTGGAAAGAAGGTCCGCGCACAGGTCCGCCCTGCCGGCCACGATAAGCCTTCTCATGAAACCCTCCGCGCCTGCCAGTATTTCTTTTCCTGCTCCAAGGACATCATCCTGCGCAATGTCCAGCAGTTCAAAAAATGCCTGCACAAAACCAGGCGCGCCGTCCCTGGAAAGATGCATTTTTGCGGCATCAAAAAAGGCCCTTGCCATCGCGACGCCGTCAAGGAAAGACTCGAGTTCCGCTTTCGCCCCCTCCATTTCAAGCAAAGATTCCCTGACCAGGCCCTTTTCAGCCAGGCTGCGGACCTCAGCGAGCCGGGAAAGAAGCCTGTCACGCCCTCTGCTTCCCCATTTTTCCATAGACTCAAATGCCGTTTGCTGCGGAAAAAAACCCCTGATGCCCCCCAGGGCTGCTTCTGAGAATGCCGGGGCCCCTTCGACACGCCCGATGAAGGAAGAAACGAGCGCCAGAAGGTGGGGCCTGACATCCGCCTCCGGGACTTTTTCACTTATCATGGAAAATATCCTTGCAGACCGCCCGGGCAAGCCTGCAAGGCCCCTTGCGGCAGCCCCCTTAAGCGCCTCAAGCCATATGCGCACCGGCCCTCCCAGCTTTTCCGCCACGGTCTCCTTCGAAAGCGGAAGACCTATCAGGTCCAGGCAGTTTTCAGCCGCTTTCTCAGAGTCCCTGCCCATCCCCGTTTTTTCAAGCGCGAGGAAAGAAAATCTTGCCAGTATGCCAAAGCCGGCATAAAAGGTGTCCCTCTGTCCCCAAAAGAGGTCTGTCGCAAAACCCTGGAGCTTGTCCGATAGTTTTCCCCAGTCTTTTTTTGCGGAAAGTATCTCATAGATCACGTCTTCGGCCTTCTTAAGGAGCCCAGGCTTCTCCCGAAGAGGAAGAGTAAGGAGCTTGAAATCAATGTCCTTGACCTCTTCCGAGAGCTCGACCGCCGGGGTATAAAAAACGCCCGACCTTTCCTTTTTAAGAAGGAAGGTGCCTATATGCCTGCCGTTTTGAAGGATGTCTATTTGCAGGTCCCGGGCCTCCATAACGGACCCGCTGCCAGCCAGCATCTCGAACTCTCCGTTGCCCGCGATGGGGCAGCGGGCAAGCTGCACGCCATCCTTTATGAGCGAGGCGTGATAATCGCCCGCCGGCATGGAGAGTACGGCGCCTTTGAGCTGGGTGGAGCCGTCCCGCTGGCAGATGCAGAAATCCTTCACCACCAGCGAGGTTATGACCCCCTTGTAGGCGGTGGCAAGAGTGCCAACGAGGTAATCCAGGCTGCATATCATGCCCGTCTGTCCAGCCATTTTTCAAATCCTCTCCATGGGACCTATCCCATCTTATTTTATGACGTTTGTTGCTTTTTTGCTTTTTTGTTTCTTTGTTTTTTGCGCATGAAAAAGTCCGGCCTTGCCGGTTAACCCGGAGGCGGGGGCCGTCCCGCCGGGCTTGATAGCCGGTACACCGTCTTGACCTGTCCCATATTTGAGCTAACCTGTAATTGGCGGTCCTCGTTGAGCGCTCCTTCTTTTTTTTGGGAAAAAAGCGGACTGTAAGATATACCCGGACGTCGAAACAGCGTAAAGGGGCTATTTTGATGATGAGGGATATGTTGGCGGCCGCAGTGCTTGTCCTTTTTCTTCCCACCCTGGCAAATGCCGGCCTGAACTCCGCCTGCTATGCCTGCCATGGGAAAAAGGATTTTCCAGGCGGATATGTGGATGCGGCCGCGTACAGCGGGTCCGTACACGGGCAATTTTCCTGCAGCGCCTGCCATGCGAACATAACCACATATCCGCATGGGAAGCCCCGGAAGGTAAACTGCCTGGTCTGCCACCTGCCCGGCATAGGCGGCGCGCCAAAAACACCCGCCATCCAGTACGAGATGAGCGTCCATGGAAAGGCGGTGCGGGAAGGGATCGCCGGGGCTCCAAGGTGCCAGACATGCCATGGGGCCCATGACATCCTGCCTCCAAACGACCCGCGCTCCAGGACATACAGAAAGAACATCCCCCGCCTCTGTTCACGGTGCCACATGGCCCAATACGAGCGCTACAAAAAGAGCATACATGCCAGGGCGCTCTTTGATATGGGGATGGAGCGGTCGGCCGTCTGCTATGACTGCCATGAGGAACACCGGGTGCCGAATGTAACTTCCCCCAAGTGGATGCTCTGGCTCGTCGGCAAATGCGGCTCCTGCCACGAAAGGGAGCTTGCCACGTACAGACAGACCTACCACGGACAGGTCACCCGTCTTGGCTATGCGACCGTGGCCAAGTGCTCTGACTGCCACGGCGCCCATGATATCCTGCCGCCGTCGGACCCGGCCTCAACGCTTTCATATGGAAACAGGCTGCATACCTGCCGCAAATGCCACCCTGACGCATCCATGGGTTTTACGACGTATTTCGCCCACCCGGACGACCGGGACAGGAGGCGCTACCCACAGCTTTATTACACATGGCTTGCCATGACAGCGCTGATCGTATCGGTGTTCGCGTTCTTCGTGGTGCATACGTTTCTCTGGGCCTACAGGACCCTGAGGGAGCGATTAAAGAGGAAAGGAGAATAGCGATAAATGGCTGAGGCGGCCTATGTACGCAGGTTCAACCCGTACCACCGTGTGCTCCACATAATAATGGCAACAAGCTTTCTTGGCTCCGTCATCACCGGGATGCCGCTCAGGTATTCGAACACGCCGTGGGCGCCATGGCTCATGAGGGCGCTTGGCGGCTACGAGCAGGCCGGATATATACACAGGATATGCGCGGCCGTCACCTTCGGCTATTTCTTTGCGCACCTGCTTTTTGCGGCTTATTACATCGCCTTCGTAAAAAAGTTCCGCTTCAGGGTTTTTGGACCGGAGTCCATGGTCCCGAGACTTAAAGACCTCAAGGACGTCTACGGCAGCTTCAGGTGGTTCCTGGGCCTCGGCCCGCGCCCGGAGTTCGACAGGTGGACCTATTGGGAAAAGTTCGATTACTGGGCGGTCTTCTGGGGAGTGGGCGTGATAGGGCTTTCTGGGCTTTGCCTCTGGTTCCCGGCGTTCTTTGGCGGGTTCCTGCCGGGCTGGGTCTTTAACGTGGCCACCATCGTGCATAGCGACGAGGCGCTCCTGGCCGCCGGTTTCATATTCATGATCCATTTTTTCAACACCCACATGAGACCGGAAAAATTCCCGATGGACACGGTCATCTTCACAGGCCGGGTCCCCCTTGATGAGTTCCGGAGGGAGAGGCCGCTTGAATTCAGCCGGCTGGAGCGGGAAGGAAGGCTTGGGCGTCTGGAGACCGGGCCGCCCCCGAACTGGCTATTGTGCCTGTCCGTGCCGTACGGCGCGCTGCTGGTCGTAACCGGGCTGTCCCTTCTCGTCCTGATCCTGCTTGGCATGCTTGTCTATTGACCGCTGAAAAAAAGCGGTTTAAAGGGGCTTTTATTGACAAAAAAGGCCTGCCTGAGGCCTCACATCAGGCTGTGGACCGCGCTCCGGATGATGTAGAGGAGTGTGGGCGGATAAACCCCGAACCATACGAGCCCCAGGGTGAGCCCCGTCAGGGCAAGCGCTCCGCCCAAAGGGATGGCTGCCTTCGCAAGGGCTGGGCCTCCGGCGCTTTGCACATCCACGGCCTGGGCTTCCCCCCCGTATTCACGTCCCGCCTCCGCGCCTGAATACATCCTCACGATGACCCGCACATAATAGAAAAGCCCTATCGCGCTGTTTACGGCAAGGGCGACAAGCAGTGTCCAGAGGGCGGAGCCCGCCCCGGCTGCCATCACGTAGAACTTGCCGACAAAACCCGCGGTAAGCGGTATGCCGGCCAGGGAAAAAAGCATCGCGGAGAAGACCGCCGCAATTACCGGATGCCGTAAGGAAAGCCCCCTGTAGTCCTCAAGGTCTTCCATCTCCATGTGCTCGCCGGAGCCTCCACCGGCCAAAACCGAAATAACACCGAAGGCACCCAGCATTGTAATGAAATAGGACACCAGGTAATAGGCAACGGCCGTCACCCTCAACGCTCCGGCCGCAAGGAAGGCCACCAGCAGGTATCCGAGATGGGCGATGGAGGAATACGCCAGGATCCGCTTCACGTTGTCCTGGAGGAGGGCCAGCAGGTTGCCAATGAACATCGAGCCAATGGAGATAACGGCAATTGCCAGCACGAGGGAGCTGCTTTGGTGTATATCCACGCTGTTAAAATATCTGAGGAAAAGCGCAAATACGGCCCCCTTGGAAACGGTGGCCACGTAGGCCGCAACCGGGGCCGGCGCACCCTCGTAGACATCGGGCGTCCACATATGAAAAGGCGCCACCGCAAGCTTGAACCCCACCCCCGCGGCAATGAGCGCCAGCGCGCCAAGGAAAACCGGGTCTTTCCCCGCGTACGCCCCGATGCCCGCAGAAGCTATGCCTGAAAACCCCAATGTCCCCAGACGGGCATATACAAGCGCCATCCCGAAAAGAAGGAACGCAGAGGACACGGCGGCAAGCACCAGGTACTTCACCCCGGCCTCGACCGCCCGCTCGCTCTTGGGATAGGAGATAAGGGCGTAGAGCGATACGCTCATGGTCTCCAGCCCCAGGAAAAAGGACGCAAAGTGCGTGCTTGCCGCAAGGACCCCGGCGCCGGTGGCTGAAAGCAGCAGGAGAAGATAAAACTCCTCGCGTTCGGCCTGGGGCTTCATCTTCAGATAACCAAAGGAAAGCATCGCCACCACAAAGGCGCCCGCAAATATCAGCCCCATGAAAAAAAGGGCATAGCCGTCAATGACCAGCAGGCCTGTGACATTTTCCGGCGCGTAAGGGGCGGCCACGAAGATGGAGGCAAAGGAGACCGCCAGCCCGGCAAGGGTCGCCAGGGCGGCAAGCCCGTGGTCCCTGTAAAACGCGATGACAAGCATGACGGCCACCGAGGAGGCCGCCACGACAATAAGCGGAAGAGCGGACAATATTTCAGCGGAGCTCATTTGGGCCGCCTTTCTCCGAAGCGATACCCGAAGCGATACCGGGCCCCCGCATCTGTTTTAAGACCTCCGTGCTGACCTTCCGGAGGTTTTCAAGCGCCGGCCTTGCCGCGTTTATCACAGGCTGGGGATAGAGGCCAAGCCACACGATAAGGGCGATCATCGCCGCCGAGATGCCCTTTTCCCTTGGATGGAAGTCCGGAAACGACCATTCCTCACGCGTCTCCCCGTGAAAGACCTGCTGCACCATCCAGAGGGCATAGACGGTGGACACAATAAGCCCGAGCGAGGCGGCAACGGCCATGGCGCGGCTGGCCCTGAACGCCCCCAGGAGCACAAGGAATTCCCCTACGAAATTCCCAAGCCCCGGAAGGCCAAGCGAAGCAAGGGCAAAGAGCATGCCCACCCCGCCCATGACCGGGGCCTTTTCCCAGAACCGGCCCATCCGGCGCATGTCGCGCGTATGTATCCGCTCCTGCACCGCCCCCGCGAGGACAAACAGCATGCCCGTGCTTATGCCGTGGCAGAGCATCTGCATGACCGTCCCCTGCAGCGCTATGCTGTTCCAGGAATAGATGCCCAGGAGCACGAAACCCATATGGCTTATGCTCGTGTCGGCCACAAGCCTTTTAAAGTCCGTCTGCCCGAAGGCCAAAAATGCGCCATAAAGGATGCTGACGACGCCAAGCGCCATCGCCACAGGCGCAAAGCTTGCCGAGGCCCCGGGGAAAAGAGGCACCGTAAAGCGCAAAAGCCCGTAGGCGCCCGTCTTCAGAAGCAGCCCCGCCAGAATGACGCTTCCGGCCGTGGGCGCCTCCGTGTGCGCGTCCGGCAGCCAGCTGTGCACGGGCACCGCCGGAAGCTTCACGGCAAAGGCAATAAAAAAACCAAGCATAAGCCAGAAGGCGGTTGCCGGAGGCAGGGCGGTGCCAAGGAGGGCCGTGTAATCGAAGGTATAGACCCCGGTCTGCCTGCCATGGATAAAGTAAAGCCCAAGTATGGACAGAAGCATGAAAAGGCCGCCCAACTGGGTGAAGATGAAAAATTTCACCGAAGCATATAACCTTCTTTCGTGCCCCCATATGGCAATGAGGAAATACATCGGGACAAGCATCATCTCCCAGAAAAAATAGAAAAGGAAAAGGTCCATGGCCAGGAAAACCCCGATGATCCCGGACAGCGTCCAAAGCAGATTGAAGTGAAAAAAACCGGGCCTGTCCTTTATCTCGCTCCACGAGGCCGCAACCGCAACCACGCCAAGCACCAGGGTAAGGGTGACCAGCAGCAGGCTGAGGCCGTCCATCGCAAGATGGAACGATATGCCTGCCTGGGGTATCCACGGCACTTCAAACTCCTTGAACCACTTACCGTATGGCAGGGAGACCACCGGCATGGAAAGATTTCCCCTCCCTGTCCCAAGCCTTGCGGCGTAGCCCACCCAGAGGCCGGCCACCAGGGACAGGTCAGCGGCAAGCGCGATGAGCGATGCCCATCTTGGGGCAAGATCCCGCCCCCCGGCGCGCGAAAGTGCCCAGGCAAGGACGCCTCCCGCAAAAGGGACCACTATGAGCCATACGAGCATCATCTGAAGACCACCGCAATGGTTATCGTGATGGCGGCCCCAAGCGCAATGGCGGCCGCATACAGTCTTACCTTCCCTGTCTGCGTAAGGCTAAGGCCGAAATGGAAAAACCTGTTCACTCCGGCAATGAAAGAGTAAACCAGGTCGATGACGTCGTTCCTGTTTGCGCTTGCCGCCCATTTGTAGGGGGCCACGAAGAGCTTCCCGTAAAGCCAGTCAAACCCCCAGCCGGAAAAAAGGAACCTGCCTATGGCCTTGCCGGCCCGGCTCTGGGCTATTTCCAGCGAATACTCGCGGGCGGCAAGCCAAAAAAAATAGGCCACGTAGATGCCCGCAAGGGAGATTATGGAAGCCACCGTCTCAAGGAGCAGTTCCGTTTCTTTCTGGCCTCCCGCCTGGAGAGATGGAGGCAGGACGGAGGACAGGAACCCGGTTATGGACCAGGATCTTATCCCCAGGAAACTGGGCAACCCGATAAAACCGCCCACTATCGAGAGGAAGGCAAGCACAACAAGCGGCACGGCCTCCCTGAGGCCGGGCTTTTTCTTCATGGGCGATTTGAGCTCTCCGAAAAAGGTAAGGAACACCATCCTGAATGTATATATCGAGGTCAGAAAGGCCCCGGTCAGCCCGGCCGCCCAGAGCCAAAACCCCGCCTGCCTGGACTGCCATGCGCCAAACAGGATCATCCCCTTGCTGTAAAAACCCGCCGTCACAAGCGGCAGGGCGGAAAGCGAACAGGCACCGGCCAGAAAGGTCCAGAAGACAAAAGGCGACTGCTTCTTCAGACCCCCCATCTTGAACATGTCGTGCTCCCCTCCGAGCCCGGATATGACCGCGCCCGCCCCGAGGAACAAAAGCGCCTTGAAAAAGGCGTGGGTCACCAAATGGAAGATCGCGGCTGACCATGCGCCCACCCCAAGCGCCAGGAACATGTACCCGATCTGGCTTATCGTCGAATAGGCCAGCACCCTTTTTATGTCGTGCTGGACGAGGGCGCTCGTTGAGGAGATGAGCAGCGTAGCCGCGCCTATTATGCCCACAGCGAGCTCCACGGCCGGGGCCATGCTGAAAAGCACATGGGTCCTAGCTATGAGGTACACGCCCGCCGTCACCATTGTGGCCGCGTGTATCAGGGCGCTGACTGGCGTGGGGCCGGCCATCGCGTCCGGAAGCCATGTCTGGAGCGGCAGCTGTGCGGACTTGCCCACCGCGCCGCCAAGTATGAGGGCCGCGGCCAGGGTGGGCAGCGCGCCCCCGGTCTGCCATTTGAGCGCGGCCAGGTCCATCACGGACTGTATGTCCAGGGAACCAAGTTTCACAAAAAGAAGGAAAAGGCCGATGGCAAGCGCCGTATCGCCCACGCGCGTCACCACGAACGCCTTCATCGCTGCTCGCCCGTTTGCCGGCTCCTTGTACCAAAAGCCTATAAGCAGATAGCTGCAAAGGCCCACCCCTTCCCATCCCAGGTACAAAAGAAGCAGATTGCCCGAGAGCACAAGGACCAGCATGGAGCCCACGAACAGGTTCATGTAGGCAAAAAACCGGCTGTATCCCTCGCTGTCCTCCATGAACTGGGCCGAATACAGGTGTATGAAAAAGCCGACCACCGTCACCACGAGCACCATTACCAGCGCAAGCGCATCGAGGTACAAGCGG
>JAJYJB010000025.1 GCA_021789735.1 Nitrospirota bacterium | reverse complement strand
GATCTTCATTAGCCTTTCAAGCGCAGCATATGCCCAGGAAATACAGGTCAGGAGCCATTTTTTTATTTTTTATTACGGCAACTGCTGCGGGGCTGCCTACGGCGTCTGTAAAAACGTAATGAACGAGCGGCAGGCCGAACGCGCCCTGTCCAACTATTTCGCAAAGTACGGCTATACGGCCGTCATCAAAGGGCAGATAGGCCATCATTTCATCAAGGCGGACATCTTCAGGGGCAAAAGTTACGTGGACACCGTCATCCTGGACATGCGAACAGGGAAGATCCGCTCCATCTACTGAACCTTTTTTGATCTAAAAAGAAAAATCCGCTCTCCGGGAATTCCTTCGGGCGGGCCCCGGGGATTTCGGCCTCAGGCTTTGCGCTCCTGATGCCGGCGGTCCCTATTCGTATCTGAGGGGTTCTATCGGGTCAAGTCTCGCGGCCTGCCATGCCGGGTATATCGTGGCGGAAAACGAGATGGCCATGGCCGCTACCGCGACAAGGACAAAATCCCTTGGGTTCATCTTCATCGGCAGATGGCTCAGATAGTACACGTCAGCGGGAAGGCTTATTATGTGGTATGTGTTCACCAGGTAGCCGATCAGATATCCTCCGGTCACGCCTATGACCGTCCCGACAATGCCTATAAGCAGCCCCTGGACCACAAAGATGGTCATTATCCCGCGTTTGGTTGCGCCCATCGCCTTTAAGATCGCGATCTCCCTCTGCTTCTCTACGACGTTCATCATCAGGGTGCTCACTATGTTGAAGGAGGCCACAAGTATGATGAACGTCAGTATGATGAACATTGTTATCTTCTCCAGCGTGAGGGCCGCAAAAAGGTTCTTGTTCATCTGGATCCAGTCCCTCGCATAATAGGGGAAACCCAGACCGCTGTTAAGCGCCTTCCTCACCTCCGGGGCCTTGTAGATGTCATGGAGCTTGAGCTCTACCCCCGAGATGCCGTTTCCCATGCCAAAAAACTGGGCGGCCGGCTTAATCCCCGTGATGGCCAGGTTGTTGTCGTACTCATACATCCCCATCTCGAATATGCCGTCCACCTGGAAACGGCGTATCCTGGGCAGCATGCCGAACGGGCCCAGCTCCCCCATCGGGGAAAGAACCGTGACCGTGTCGCCCACCATTACGCCAAGCCTGTCCGCAAGTTCGGAGCCGATCACAAGGCCGGGCGGGCCCCCGGCCAGCGCCATGAAGGAGCCGGTTTTCATATGGCTGGCGATGTCCGTGACCTTCTGCTCCAGGCGCGGGTCTATGCCCCTTATATACACGCCCTGCGCCGCCTTGCCTGCGGACACCATCACCTGTCCCATGACAAAGGGCGAAGCGGCCGTCACATGCGGCCATTTTTCAAGCTTTTGGAGGAGCCCGCCGTATTTATGGATGGTGCCATCCGCCGAAAGCACGACCACATTGGCGTTTACGCCAAGGATCTTTTTCTGCAGGTCCTCGCGGAACCCGCTCATCACGGAAAGCACAACGAGGAGCGTCATGACGCCCAGGGCCACACCGCCCACTGACACCATGGTGTTGAAGGATATCCCCTTCTGCTTTTTCTTTGACTTCAGATACCTGAAGGCGATGAACAGGGTGTAAGGCAAGCGCATTGTTTTATGATAATAAATCCCGTGGCGTTTTACCACAGGGCAACAAGGTGATATAAATACATTATGCCGCTTTTCGCCCTCATAATTATCGTCTTCCAGGCCATCGTATTCCTTGGGCACTGGTTCCTTTACAAGACGGTTATCAGGTTTTTTGGCCTCCGCGGCTCGGCCCCGCTTGTGGCGGCATTTGCCCTCCTCTCCGTGAGCTTCATCTGCGCCTCGGTGCTTGTTTTCAGGTACAACAAGGCGCTCGTGGACCTCTTCTACACGCTTGCGGCCATATGGCTTGGCGTCTTCCACTTCCTCCTGTGGTGCTCATTTTTGTGCTGGATGGCTCTATGGGCGCACAGGGCGCTGGGATTTCATTTCAGGCCCATGCCGTGGGCGGCGGCCTTTTACGCTATCGGTCTGGCCCTCTCGGTCTGTTCGCTGGTGAACGCCTCAACCGTCCGCACGAAGGAGATAGACCTGGCGCTGCCAGGGCTTCCAGCGGAATGGAGGGGCAGAACGGCCGTGTTGACAAGCGATCTGCACCTTGGCCCAGTAAGGGGCCGCGGCTTTGCCATCCGGATCGCACGGAAAATAAAAAGACTGCACCCGGACATACTTTTCATAGCCGGAGACCTCTATGACGGCACCTCCGGGGACCCGGCGCGTCTTGCGGCGCCCTTCGCGGAAATAAAACCGCCGCTTGGGGCATGGTTCATAACCGGAAACCACGAGGAGTTCTCCGCCGGTGCAAAACAGACATACATCCGCGCCGTAAGAGAGGCCGGTATACATGTCCTTGAAAACGAGTGGGTGGAAATAGACGGGCTGCAACTGGCGGGAGTGGATTACACGGACACTTTTACGGCCGCAAAATACCGGGCGGTCCTGGAAAAGATGGTGCTTGGCGGGCGCGGGCCGGTCATCCTGCTCAAGCACTCGCCCATGTACCCGGAGGTTGCCAGGGAAGACGGCGTGGCGCTTCAGCTGTCGGGGCACACCCACGGAGGACAGATATTCCCGGCAAGCCTCGTTACCCATCTGGTTTACAAGGGGTTTGACAGCGGACTAAGAAGGCAGGGAGGGCTCACAGCATATACCTCGTCCGGCACAGGGACTTGGGGCCCACCGATGCGCTTCGGCACGGCGCCGGAGATAGTTTTGATAAGATTTTTTTAGCCGGGACCTATCTCAAAATTGATTTTGAAGCGAAAGAGAGAGGCAGCCTAAAGGAATTTTGAGACAGGTCCTAGGACTGCGCGCCTTGCTCCGGCTTCATCTGCGGGAAAAGTATCACGTCCCTTATGGATGCGGAGTTTGTCAGGAGCATCACGAGCCTGTCTATGCCAACTCCCTCTCCCGCCGCGGGCGGCATCCCGTGCTCAAGCGCCCTCACATAGTCCTCATCCATGGGGTGCGTCTCCTCGTCGCCGCGGGCTTTGGCCTCCAGCTGCTTTAAAAACCTCTCCCTCTGGTCTATCGGGTCGTTCAGCTCCGAGAAGGCGTTAGCTATCTCGCGGCCCGAGATGAACAGCTCAAACCGCTCGACAAGCCTGGGGTCGGACGGCTTCTTCTTTGCCAGGGGCGAAAGCTCCACAGGATAGTCGGTGATGAACGTGGGCTGCACCAGGAAAGGCTCCACTTTTTCCTTGAATATCTCATCCAGCACCTTGCCGAGAGAGGCCCCTTTTTCGGTCGGGATGTTCTGGGAATCGGCCCACAAGACCGCCTTTTCCCTGTCCCAGAGCGCCTCCTCCGGCACGCCCTTTTCCTTCATTATCTCAAGCATCGGGTAACGAGGCCATGGGGGTGTAAGGTCTATCTCGATGTCCTGGTAGGGGAATTCCAGTTTCCCCAGGGTCTTCATAGCCAGCTCGCCAAACATACGCTCGGTAAATTGCATCAGGAACACATAGTCCCTGTTGGCGATATAGAACTCGAGCATCGTGAACTCCGGGTTGTGCTTTGTGGAGATGCCCTCGTTCCTGAAATTCTTGTTAAGCTCAAATACACGCTCATATCCGCCGACCAGGAGCCTTTTAAGATAAAGCTCGGGAGCTATGCGCAGGTAAAGGTCTATATCCAGGGCGTTATGATAGGTCCTGAAGGGTCTTGCGGCGGCCCCCCCGGCCACCTGGTGCATCATGGGGGTCTCAACCTCGATGAACCCCTCTTTTTCAAAAAAGTCCCTTACGGCCTTTATTATCGTGCTCCTTAACCTGAAGGTCTCCTTCACCTGCGGGTTGGCAATCAGGTCCAGGTACCTCTGGCGGTACCGGGTCTCCACGTCCTGAAGCCCATGCCACTTTTCCGGCAGGGGATGAAGGGCCTTTGAAAGCAGGCGAAAGTCCTCAACCTCCACCGTGAGCTCACCGGTGCGGGTCTTGAAAAGAAGCCCCGAGACGCCTATGATGTCCCCGATGTCAACGAACTTTTTTAAGAGTGAATATTTTTCCTCCCCGGTCACGTCCTTTTTGAAATAGAGCTGCATCTTCCCCGTGGCGTCCTGGATGTGCGCGAAGCTGGCCTTGCCAAAATCCCTTATGGCCATCAGCCTGCCCGAAAGGGAGACGCGCACCTGGGAGGCCTCCAGCTCTTCCTTGGGTCTTTCTCCGTATTCATCAAGGAGCTTCTGCGCGTGGTCCTTGGCCGGCCATGGGGCGGCGTAAGGCTCGACTCCCGCCTCCCTGAGCTCCTTCATTTTTTTGAGCCTTTGCTCTACAAGCTCGTTTACGGTTTTTTCTTTTTCCTCGGCCATGAGTCATGGATTTTAACATAAAAAGAGAAATGTCTGCCGCAGACCGGCAAAGAAGGCAGTGATGCAATTTTACTAATTTTTTTGCCAAACTGCACCACTACAGTCAAAGGGCAATGGATTGACCATCACTCATAAATCCGATAGTCTTTAATAAGGCCTCCGGCCTGGGATTTTAAGCAGAGCGTATTAACCAAAGGAACAAAACAAACAAACAAAAAACTCTGAGGGAAAAACAACCGTCAAATGTCTCCGGTCAACAAGATCAGCACGGAAAGCGGGATAGTGCTTTTTGTGGAAAGGCGCGTCTGGGAAGATTCCATTGAGGTCATCATAAAGGCGGAGGACATAAAGGAGCCTTTCATTATCCACTGGGGGCTCAGGAAAGAGCCGGACGGCCCCTGGCATGTGCCCCCCCAGCGGGACTGGCCCGCGGGAAGCCATCCGTTCGACCATGCCGCGCTCCAAAACCTCATGGAGCCCGGGGTGGGACAGGTCGTGATAAAAGTGGAGCGCGACAGCGGATTTGGTTTCATGGACTTCGTCCTCTTTTTCCCGGGCGAAGGCAACTGGGACAACAACCTCGGCAGGAACTACCGTGTGGAGCTGCCTCCGCCCGAAAAGCCGCAGTCTGCCCCTCCTGAAGCGGGACGCGGACCGGAAAAAGAGACAGACGGGCCTTCGGAAAGTCTTGAGGCGGTGGAGCGGGAAATCGTCTCAAAAGAGACCGGGCAGAATTCCTGGACGCTCATGCACAGGTTCAACCTGTGCTACGACCTGCTGGACAAGATCAGACAAAACGACATCGCGGGGCTTGTCCTAATTTACGTATGGCTCAGGTTCTCGGCCCTGAGGCAGCTTGACTGGCAGCGCAACTACAACACTAAACCGAGGGAACTGGGCCACGCGCTGGACAGGCTGTCCGCGAAGCTTGCCGCAAGGTACATGGGAGCACCGGGGGAGCGCGAGATGATAAGGCTCATAATGACAACCCTTGGCCGGGGCAGCGACGCCCAGCGGGTCCGCGACGAGGTCCTCAATATCATGCACCGGCACCACATAAAAGAGGTGTCCGGGCATTTCATGGAGGAGTGGCACCAGAAACTGCACAACAACTCCACCCCCGACGATATAGTGATCTGCGAGGCCTATCTGGATTTTCTGAAAAGCGACGGAAATGCGGAGGTCTTTTACAAAAAGCTCGCCGACGGCGGGGTGACAAAAGAAAGGCTCGAAAGCTATGAGAGGCCCATCAGGTCCCGGCCGGATTTTGTCCCGGACCTTAAAGGACCGCTTGTCCATGATTTTGAGAACTTCCTTGGCATCCTGAAGGAGGTCCATTCCGGCACGGACCTGGACTCCGCGGCCAGGGGCGCCTGGCGCCTTCTTGACGACGAGGCAAAAGGCCTTGTGGACCGGGTCCGGGCGGGCCGCAAAGACGCTTTTGCTGCAGACCGGGCGCTACCGCTGGCGCAAAAGACGATCGAGGCCAGGAGGCTGCTTTCGGGCCGTCTGGGGGCAAGCGGCCGCTTCGACGCGCAGGAGACGCGAGACCTGCTTTTCCTGGATATCGCGCTTGAGGACTCGCTCAGGGGGCTTGTGGAAATGGCGCTTGAGGCAGGCCCCGGCGCACGGAAATTCAAAGCCGAGGACCTGGCGGACCTTTTCGGGCTGGCGTTTGAAAACGTCTGCCTTTCGCCCTGCGACGAGGAGATGCATCTTTCCTTCACGTTTTGGCAACGTCTTGAGGCGGAAGAGAAAAAGCAGAAGCTCCCGAAGTTCAAAAAAGCATGGGCCATACGGGCGGAAGCGGACCGCGAACGTATCGGACGCGCCATCGAGGCCTACGCAATGCGCCTCCATTCTCTCCTTCAGCCCGTCGCCGGACGCCTTGGCGGGGCCTTTCATGCGGAAGAATGGGCCGTCGGGCTCTTCAGCGAGGAAGCGCTCCGCGGCAGGCCGGCATTCGCTTTGTCGGCGCTGCTTCGCCTCCTGGACCCCATTCTGAGAAAAAGTGCGGTGATGGGCAACTGGCTGATAATAAGCCGCGGGGCGGCTGCGCAAAAGGCCGGGGCGCAAAAAAATCCGGCTGCGCAGGGAAAGGTGCGGCTTGCGGCGGCCCTCAAGGAACTGCAGGGGCAGGATTTTTCTAAAGACCCAATCGTCCTTGTGGCCGATATGATATCCGGAGACGAGGAGATACCCCGCGGGGTCCCGGTCATCATAACGCCAGTGACGACGGACAGGCTCTCCCATCTGGCCATACGCGCAAGGAATGCGGGGGTCTTTTTCGCGACCTGCCTGGACCCGGACACGATCGAAAAAATAAAGTCCATGCAAGGCAGATACATAAAACTTGATACCTCCGCGGCCGGAGAGGTGCAGTTTGCGGAAGCGGGCAAGACAAAAGAACCGGCCGCCAAAAAGGGCGAAGCTGAAGCTGCAAAAAAACCGAAAAAACAAAAAAGACAGAAACTGGCCCATGCCGCGCCAGGCTGGAGCGGGTGGGCCATTCCCGTTGCCGGTTTCACGGAGCAGACGGTCGGCTATAAATCAATAAACCTCAAGCGGCTGGCCGGCAAGGAACTCCCGGACTGGATCAACCTTCCCACGTCCGTGGCCATTCCCTTTGGCGTTTTTGATAAGACGCTTGAAGCGGGGGAAAACAGCCGTACGGAAAAAACGTATCGCGGACTAGAGGAAAAATTGAAAACCGGAGCGGGGGACACCCCGCAGACGCTCGCCGGGCTGAGAAATGCCGTGCTGGAGCTTAAGGCCCCGGACGGGCTCATGAGTTCCCTCAAGGAGGTCATGGAGAAGGCCGGCCTGCCCTGGCCGCAGGACCCGGACGGCGCATGGTCCTGCATAAAGCGCGTCTGGGCGTCCAAGTGGAACGACAGGGCATATTTCAGCAGGAAGGCAAACGGGATCGATGACGATGAGCTTTTCATGTCCGTGCTCATCCAGGAAGTGGTAAACGCGGATTTCAGCTTCGTCATCCATACGGCCAACCCGATAACAGGAGATATGGACGAGATATACGCCGAGGCGGTGCTTGGGCTCGGGGAATCCCTGGCGGGCAACTACCCGGGGATGCCGCTTGGTTTTACCTTCAAAAAAGGCGCGCCCGCGGCCCGCATCATATCCATGCCGGGCAAAAGCACGGGCTTTTATGCCCCCAGTGGCGGGCTTATTTTCCGCTCGGACTCAAACGGTGAGGACCTGGAGGGATACGCGGGCGCGGGCCTCTATGACAGCTTCATCCTTCCGGAGCACCAAAAGGCCGCCCTCGATTATTCCGGGACCCCCCTTGTGTGGGATGAAAAGTTCTTGAAGGATTTCACCTCCATGGTGGCCCGCGCCGGAGCGGCGGTGCAAAAGGCGGCGGGAGCGCCACAGGACATAGAAGGCGCCTTTTCGGGCGGCAGGATATACGTCGTCCAGGCGCGCCCGCAGGTCTTTTGAAAAACAAAATAAAACAAAAAGTCACCGCTAAAAAAGGAGCCCTCTTTTTATGAACCCCTCGCAAAAACAAAAGATGCACATATACAACCTCTTCCCCCTGCTTGCCGGGAAGTTCAGCAACTGGGGCGGGCACATGAAAAGGGCGGCAGGCATGGGCTTCAACTGGATATTTGTAAACCCCATACAGGAGCCCGGCCCCTCCGGCAGCCTCTATTCCATCTCGGACTATTTCTCCATAAACCCCGTCTTCCTGGACGGCAAAGACGGGGATAGCCCCGCCGAAGAGCAGGTAAAGGCGGTCGTGGAGGAGGCGCGAGGCCTCGGGCTCAGGATGATGACGGACCTCGTCGTCAATCATTGCTCCACCGGCTCCGCGCTTTTAAAGACCCACCCGGAATGGTTCCAGTGGGAAGCAGGCGGCAAGGTCGCACACCCGTTTGCGTTTGAGGACGGCAAAAAGGTGGTCTGGAAGGACCTGGCCAAGTTCGATCATGGAGACACAAAAGACAAAAAAAAGGGCGCAAAGGGCAGGGAAGACCTCTTCATGTTCTTTAAAAGCGTAGTGGAGAACCTGATCGAAATGGGTTTTGAGGCCTTCCGCTGCGACGCGGCCTACCAGGTGCCAAACCGGTTCTGGGAGAGGCTGATACGGGAAACAAAACAGAAGCATCCCCATGTGCTTTTCCTTGCGGAAACGCTCGGCTGCCCTCCGGACCTGACGAGGAAGACGGCCGGCGCCGGTTTCGATTATATCTTCAACAGCTCGAAATGGTGGGACATGAAGGGCCACTGGCTGATTGAGCAGTATTCGCTCACAAGGGAGATATCCCCCTCCATAAGCTTCCCCGAAAGCCACGACACCGAAAGGCTGGCCCAGGAGCTTGACGGCAATATCGACGGCCTTAAGCAGCGCTATCTTTTTTCCGCGCTTTTTTCCTCCGGCGTGATGGTCCCCATAGGTTTTGAGTTCGGCTTCAGGAAGCGGCTGCATGTGGTCCGCACCACCCCTGCGGACTGGGAGGAAACGGGCATAGACCTGACGGAGTTCATAAAGAAGGTCAACGGGATAAAGGATCTGCATCCCCTGTTTTCCGAGGAGGCCCCGACCGCCATGCTCCCCTATGAAAACCCCAACGTGCTTGTGATGTGGAAGGCCTCCTCAAGCGCCAGCGAGGAAAGCCTGCTCATCCTCAATAAGGACATCAGGGGGAAACAGCGCTTTCAGACGGAGGCTGTGCAGAGGTTCCTCCAGGCGGGAGCTCCGGTTGCGGACATCTCTCCCGAATACAGGCTGGACTATGTCCCCGCTCCCTTCGAGTACGACCTCAGGCCAGGGCAGGGTATACTTCTTATAACCACGAGGGAAACACCGTAAAATTCCGCCCGCGCGCCCCAGGGCAAAAAACATTGTCTGCCCGCGCTAATGTTAGTTACAATATAGGCCATGGACGACGGGAATATCCTGGGTTTTGCCGCGGGCGCGCTTACGACCTTTTCGCTTGTCCCCCAGGTGGTCAAGGCATGGAGGTCAAGGCACACAAAGGACGTCTCGATGGGCATGTTTGCCACTTTGTGCGCCGGGCTGCTGTGCTGGACGGTCTACGGTTTTTCCATAAGCTCCCTGCCGGTGATCGTAACCAACATCGTTTCTTTCATCCTGGCCATGATCATCGTTCTTCTTAAGCTCAGGTACGGCTAAGAGATTTTTTTCTTTTCTTTTCCTTTTTGTTTGACAGCCCCCCGCGCTTCTGATAATTAAAAAATATAGAGGCTTTCCCCGCTCACCCTTTTAGGCCTTTACAAAAAATAAAGATCTGCGGAGGGACTCCCTTGCGCCCATTGAAAATAGCCATGCTCTCACCTTTGTTTGAAAGCGTTCCCCCCAGGCTATACGGGGGGACGGAGAGGGTCGTCTCCTATCTTTCCGAGGCGCTGGTCGAGGCGGGGCACGACGTGACGCTTTTTGCCTCCGGAGACTCCAATACATCTGCCAGGCTTGTGCCTGCGGCCCCCAGGTCCCTGCGCCTGGACCCTGAATGCAAAGACCCGATGGCCTGCCATTTCATGCTGATGGAGAAGGTCCTCAAGCATGAAAAGGAGTTCGACATAATACACTCCAATGTGGATTACCTGAGCCTGGCTTTTGCCAGGAGAGCGCAGACCCCGTTTATCGCCACACTGCACGGCCGGCTGGACATACCCGAGGTGACCTCCGTGTTCTCCGAATACAGGGAGTTCCCCCTTGTTTCGATCTCTGATGCCCAGAGGCGGCCGATGCCCAGGGCCAACTGGCTAAGGACGGTCTACCACGGCATTCCCACGGACCTTTACGCCTACAACGGAAGGCCGGGCGAATACCTGGTGTTTGTGGGGAGGATATCTCCGGAAAAAAAGATAGACTCCCTCATCCGCATAGCCCTGGAAGCGGAGGTCCCCCTGAAGATAGCGGCAAAAGTGGACAAGGCGGACGCGGACTACCACGAGGCGGTAGTCCGCCCGCTTCTTGACAGCTCCCTTGTGGAATTCCTGGGAGAGGTAAACGACCGCGAAAAGGACTCTCTTCTCGGCGGCGCCCTGGCATGCCTGCATCCGGCGGACTGGCCGGAACCCTTCGGCCTCGCGCTCATAGAGGCCATGTGCTGCGGCACTCCCGTGATAGCAAGGCGCAGGGGCTCCATCCCAGAGGTCGTGGACCACGGCGTGACCGGGCTCATCTTCGACAGGGACGAGGAGGCCGTCTTTTATATCAGGGACCAGGTAGCGTCGATCTCCAGGGCTGGGTGCAGGCGCCGCTTCGAGGAGCGCTTCAGCTCAATCCGGATGGCGGCGGAATACCTGGCCGCCTACAGGTCCGTCCTGGCCCGGCAGGAGGCGACCAGGCCAGACCCGGAAAGGTGATCGAGAAGATGGCAAAAATAAAATGGGCGCGTTTTTTACCCAAATGAATACGCGCCCGCGGGATTTTTCGCCCGGAAGGACCCGTAAAATAAAAAACTGAAATTCCCGCTCCGAAATGGGACGCCGGAAGGGAGCAAGCGGAAGTGCACGAGGTCAGCAGGTTAAAGGACAAGTTTTACATAGTGGCCACCTCAGCCATCCTGGACCCGCACCGGCTCATAATCAAGCACGGTGAGACCTTTGGCGTCTTCAGCCGTTTTGGCGACATCCTGCCTTTTGGCAAGGGTGAGCAAGGCCTTTTTCACGAGGGCACCAGGCACCTTTCCAGGTATGTGCTGGAGGTAAACGGCCTGAGGCCGCTTTTTCTAAGCTCCAATGTGGACGAAGACAATATCCTCGCCACGGTCGACCTCACAAACCCCGACCTCCACAAAGGAGGCAGAGAGCTTATCAAACGGGACATGGTCCACATCATGCGCTCCAGGCTCCTGTACGACGGGTGCTGTCTGGAGCATATCAGGCTCAGGAATTTCGACAAGCAGGCCGCAGGCCTGGACATTGAGCTTGAGTTCGATGCCGATTTCGCCGATATCTTCGAGGTGCGGGGGATGAAAAGGAGGCAAAGGGGGCGCATGCTTGCGCCGGTGGCGGAAGGAAAGGAGATCGTCCTGTCGTATGAAGGCCTGGACGGGGTGTTGCGGCGCACTGCCATAAAATTCTCCCATGCGCCGGATGAGATTCGGGAGGGCCGCCACGCCATCTTCAAAAAGAAATTGAAACCGGGCCAGACAGACATGTTTTCCATTTCCATCTCATGCCTGGCGGGAAAAAGCAGGCGCACGCCGTCATACAAGCTGGCCTGCGGCCGGGCACAGAAACAGGCCCAGGATTTCATGGAATCCGCCACGCGCATCCATACGTCAAACGACCTCTTCAACGGGTCCATAAGGAAGGCCGCGTCCGATATCATGATGATGCTTACCAGCACGCCTTATGGCGAATACCCGTACGGCGGCATACCATGGTATGCGGCAGTCTTTGGCAGGGACGGCATCATCACGGCCCTCCAGTGCCTCTGGATAAAGCCCGGGATAGCCAGGGACGTGCTCAGGCTCCTGGCCGCCACCCAGGCGCATGAGCCGGACAGAAAAAGGGCGGCGGAGCCCGGGAAAATAATACATGAAACAAGAAAGGGCGAGATGGCCGCCCTGGAGGAGATACCCTTCGGCGCATATTACGGCAGCGTGGATTCCACCCCGCTTTTTCTGATGCTCGCTGGCGCCTACCTCAAAAGGACGGGAGACCTGGAGCTTATCCGCGAGCTCTGGGACAGCATAGAGCTTGCGGTCCTCTGGATGGAACACTATGGCGATGTGGACGGCGACGGGTTCCTTGAATATACCCCGCATAAGGACGGACTTGTTAACCAGGGGTGGAAAGACTCGTTCGATTCCGTGTTCCACAAGGACGGGACCTTCCCCGAGGGGCCGATAGCCCTTTGCGAGGTGCAGGGATATGCCTATGCCGCCAAAAGGGAAACCGCGGAAATGGCAGACGCCCTGGGGAAAAAAGAAATGGCCCGGAGACTTTGGGCAGAGGCGGAAAAGATAAAAAAAGATTTTGACCGCCAGTTCTGGGACGCGGAATTGGGGACATATGTGCTGGCCCTTGACGGCAAGAAGAAGCCCTGCCGCGTGGTGGCCTCCAATGCGGGGCACGCGCTCTATACCACCATCGCGCTTCCGGAGAGGGCGGTAATGGTGGCCAGGAAGCTGACCTCCGACCACATGTTTTCCGGATGGGGCATCCGGACGCTCTCATCGAACGAGATCCCCTACAATCCCATGTCCTATCACAACGGCTCTGTATGGCCCCATGACAACTCTATCGCTGCTGCCGGATTTTCACGGTACATGCTCAGGGAACAGTTCGCCAGGGTGTTCACCGGGATATTCGAGGCCTCTCTTTATATGGAGTTCCAGCGGCTTCCGGAGCTTTTCTGCGGCTTTCACAGGAGGAGGGGTCAGCCCCCCACCCTCTATCCGGTCGCCTGCGCTCCGCAGACGTGGGCCTCCGGAGCGCTGCTGCTGATGCTGCAGACCTCCCTCGGGCTTGAGTTCGATCCAAAAAACACAAGGCTCCTCATGAAGGGGCCGGCGCTGCCTGAATTCCTGGAATGGGTGCGCCTTGAAAATCTTTCCGTGGCGCCCGGCAAGACGGTGGACCTGAACATAAGAAGACATGGGGAGAGCGTTTCGGTGGAGGTGGGCAAAAAGGCCCCAGGCGTTAGCATTATCGTCTACAAATGAATTTCCTTTCACAGCGGGTCCCAGGCCCGCCCGTCCCTGGCAAGAAGGGCGTCCGCCTGCGCCGGCCCCGAAGAGCCCGCCCCGTAATTCGGGAAATCTTTCATCTCCATGGAATCCGCTCTGGTTATCACCGGCGAAAGGATCTCCCAGGAGGCATCCACCTCGTCCGCGCACGCAAAAAGCATCTGGTCTCCCTGCATGCAGTCAAGGAGAATGCGTGCATAGTCCGCGGTAGCGCCTTTTGGATATGCATAATCGAGCCTGACCGGGCCCAGGCAGATCCTGGAGCCGGGCTGCTTTGCCTGCAGGAAAAGGTCCATTTTCTCCTCGGGCTGAATGCGGAGGGTAAGCGTGTTGGGCTCTATCTTTTCCCCGGTGTATTGCCTGAAGATGGTGTGAGGCACGGGCCTGAAGTGTATGGATATCTCCCCCCTGCGGCTTGACAGCCTTTTGCCTGAGCGCAGGTAGAAAGGGACGCCGCGCCACCTCCAGTTTTCGACCTCCAGCTTCAGGGCGGCGTATGTGGCGGTATTGGACCGGGGGGGCACATCAGGCTCTTCCCTGTAAGCCGGCACTTCACCGTCCGCCTTCCCGCGCCCGTACTGGCCCAGGACAAGGAACTCATCCATGCTCTGCGGGTCCAGGCCCCTTATTGACCCGAGCGCCTTGGCCCGCTCACCCCTCACCTTCGCCGCCGTAAAGGCGGAGGGCGGCTCCATCGCCGTCAGGGCCAGAAGGTGCAGCATATGGTTCTGGAACATGTCCCTGAGCACGCCGGACTCTTCATAATATGCCCCCCTGCGCTCTATTCCGATGGTCTCGGCGGCGGTTATCTGCACGTGGTCTATGAAACGGTTGTTCCAGACAGGCTCGAAAATGGAATTGGCGAACCTGAACATCAGGATGTTCTGGACGGTCTCCTTGGCCAGGAAGTGGTCCATCCGGTATATCTGTTCCTCTTTAAAATACTTTCTCAGGAGGCCGTTGAGCCTCCTGGCCGATTCGAGGTCCCGCCCGAAGGGTTTTTCCACCACGATGTGCGAATATCCGCCCTCTTCCCCTGAGGCGCCCCCCGGGACTTCCGCCGCGCCCGCTTCCCCGAGGTTGGTTATAACGTCGCCGAATGCGGAGGGCGGGACGGCAAGATAAAAGATACGGTTGCCGAAGGTCCTGTAGCGGGCCTCAAGCGGGACGCATTTTGCAAGCATGCCGCAGTAGGTCTCCGGGCCTCCCATTTGCATGTAGTGCAGCCTGTTGGCAAGCTCATTCCACTTCCCCTCGTCGAACCCTCCGGCAGATGGCGCATTCCGGACCGCTTCGCGCATCTGCCGCCTGAATTCCTCCGTGCCGATGCTTTTCCTCCCGGACCCCACTATCAGGAAGTCCTCGGGCAGCAGGGAGAGCGTGTTCAGCTGATAAAGCGAGGGCATTATCTTTCTTCTGGTAAGGTCCCCGGTGGCGCCAAAGATGAACAGGTTAAAGGGTTTCGGGCGCTCGAACTCGCAGATGGCCGCCTGCGACGCCGCCTCAAGCACAGTTGGACCAGGCATAAGGATGTTCCTCCGTTATGTGTTTCTCCGTTACCAGTGGAAAATTCGATTTTTTATAGGCTATCACCAGGAATAGAGGAGTCAAGCGCAGCTACTGCCATTGCAGCTTATAAAGCACGTCGCCGCCGGTCTCCGTTCCGCCCTCCGTTTGCACCAGCCAATTTTTTGTTACCCGGTAGCGGACCCTGAAGACGTTGCTCGTTTCGAATATGCCCACACCATAGGCCACATACAGCCTTGGCGAAAGATACCGGCCCAGAAAAAGAGTGGCCTGCTCCTTGCCTGCGGGGGTCTGCGGAGGAGTCTTCTCCACGGAGGCCTTGATGCCGAAGAGCGCCCCGATCCTGTTTGCAAGCAGGGCGCCGCCCGCAAGCCCCAGCGAAGTGGCCGCGCCGTATAGCAGGTTCCCCTGGGAGCCGGTGGCCGAGCCTACCGGCTTGCCCAGGACAAGATAGGAGAGCGCCTCGGTCTGGTCCATCGGCGGCTCTGAAAAGAGAGTGACCTTCGGCCTCTTGAGGGTGCCTGAAACGTCTATTCCCGCGGTCACATCCTGGGCCTTGATCTTCCTCACCGCCTTGATGGCTAGGCCCGGATCGTTTATGGGCTGGCCGCTGTAAAGAAGCCTTCCGTTTTCTATGGTCAGGTTTTGTCCATAGGCCTTGTACGTGCCCTTGACGATCACGAGCGTCCCCTGCCCGGTGGCGACCTTTCCCGGCACCTCATGCACAGCGACCTGCCCGGTGATAATGCTCTTAAGGCCAAACCCGTTAAAGGATATCTTTTTCCCGAGTATGACCCTTACGTCCGCATGGACCTTCCATTCGGACACCTTTACCGGTTTCCCTCTTTCGCTGACCACCACCACGTCGCGGGAAGGCCTTATGGCCCCGGACACCTGCAGGGGCTTTATGTCCGCCGAGGGTATGGTCACCTCACCCCGGACAAAGGCCTCTTTGCCGTGGAGGGCCACTGCCAGGTCCGGGCTTGCAGTTGCCTTGGCCTCCGGGATATTGACCACCTGGAAGTTCTGCCCTTTTATCCCTAACGCCAGAGACCAGACATTCGCGGGGGTGCGGACTATATCCCCTTTCAGGTCCATATGGCCGCCCCCGGAGGTAAAACTGCCTTGGACATGGAACCTGTTTGGCCCGGCGCTGGCCGCGGTCATGGAGCCGCCAACAGTTATGCCGAGGCTGGGCAGCGTCGCGGAAGTCTTTTCCAGGGTCAGCCTGCCGCTTATGCCAGGATGCGGAAGATCGCCCGATACACCGATATCAGCCAGTAAGACACCGCGGGCGTTCTTTACAGCGGGCAGCACCGAGGCCAGTATCTCCAGGTTCGGGACCTCCATATGTACGCTCCCTTTCACCGCTATTGGCCTGCCCGCAGGTTTTTCCCCGGTTTTGGCTTTTTTTGCCGGCCCGGGCGGCTGCCCTTTGGCGACGCTGCTCTGCACGGGCGGGGGCGAGGCAATGATCCGGCCGTTTATCCCGCCTCCCTGCACAAAGGGGATATCCAGTCCCACAAGGACTTGCTTCGCCGTGCTCACCACCCGGAGCGTGCTTTCTTTTAAATTAAGCCTCAGGCTCCTGCCCTGCAGGCTGTAGGCAAGAGCGCCGCCGGTCAGCCTGACATCCGCCTTGCCAGTAAGCGCCTTTCTTTCCACATATGTGATATCCGCATCCCCGTTAAGCACGCCCTTGACGGCAAGCCCGGGCGGCATCAACGGCGCAAAAAGGCCAAGCGGCACTCTGGCCACGGACAACTGCACCCGGGCCTGCACGGGCAGCGGGCCTTTTGGGCCTGCCGAAAGAAGCGGAGGCGAAATGCTGACACGGCCTTTCATTCCCCCGCCCTCCGTAAACGGCATGTCAAAGTTCACAAGCGCCGCCCGGGCGGTGCTGACCATCTGCAGCGTGCTTTCCCTGAAGGACCGCCTGACCGTTTTGCCCTTAAGGCTGTAGGCAAGAGCGCCGCCGGCCAGCATGATGTCCGCCCTGCCAGTAAGCGCTTTTCTTTCCACATATGTGATATCCGCTCCGCCGTTAAGCACGCCTGTAACCGAAAGGCCCGCAGGCATCACTGGCGCGAAAAGGCCAAGCGGGACCCTGGAAGCGGACAACTGCACCCGGGCCTGCACGGGCAGCGGGCCTTTTGGGCCTGCCGAAAGAAGCGGAGGCGAAATGCTGACACGGCCCTTCATTCCCCCGCCCTCCGTAAACGGCATGTCAAAGTTCACAAGCGCCGCCCGGGCGGTGCTGACCATCTGCAGCGTGCTTTCCCTGAAGGACCGCCTGACCGTTTTGCCCTTAAGGCTGTAAGACAGCGTGCCGCCGGCCAGCCTGATGTCCGCCTTGCCCGTAAGAGCTTTCTGCTGAGAGTAAAAGATATCCGCTCCGCCGTTAAGCACGCCCGTAACCGAAAGGCCCGCGGGCATCACTGGCGCGAAAAGGCCAAGCGGGACCCTGGAAGCGGACAGCTTTACGCGCGCCCCTTTGGGCTTTTGCCAGTCCGCAAGCAGGCACAGCCTCGCCGCGCCGTTTGCCACGCATCCGTTCAAAAGCGCGGCCACCTTTGAAAGCCTGAGCGGGGCGGGGTGAAGGAGCCTCCACGTGCCATATCCATTTCCGGATATGGCAAGGCTGGATATATCTCCGCTCCAGAGGCCCGCGCTATACCCTCCTTTGAGCACAAGCGAAAGGGCCGCTTTCCGCCCTTCCGCGGAAAGGGCTATCCGGTGCCGCCGGAGCCCACCCGCGGCAGTCAGCCTCACCATCCGCACCTGCCTTTTATCCACCCTGAGACCCACGGCGTTCAGGGCCAGGTCTGAGGCTGTATGTCCGGAGAGGTCTATCCTCACGGCCGCATGGAAGGTTTTGACCCTGTATTTTTTATAGGCCGTGTCCTCGCCCGCCATCCTTGCGGCCACGACCGGCTTTTTTCCCAGTCCCTTCACCGTTCCCTTGGCAAACAAGGAGCCGCCCGCGCCAGGAAGCAGCTCTGCCAGATTTTTTGCGCTTATGCCCCAGGAAAAATCCCACCGGCGGACGGGCCTGCCAGAGGACACGGCAGGGGTCGCGGAGCCGGAGGCGGTAATAAATGTCTGCCCGGAGCGGGCATCGAACCGGGGGATGAAAAGGCTCCGTTCCTTCATTATAAGCCTGCCGCTTGCGCTGACCGGATATCCCCTTAGCGTGCCCAGCGCCGACGCGATGTCCAGGGTAATGCTGCGCCTCTGTCCTGCGATGGCGCCTTTCGTGCTGGCCTCCAGATCCACCGTCCCCGGCCATTTTGGAGAGGCAAGCCCCGGATCAAGCCCCTTTACGCCCAGGGAAAGCGACCAGCCCACCGACGGTTTTCCCCAGGTGACCCTCCCGCCTCCGCGCAGTGTGCCGCCCAGGATGTTGCCGCTCAATTTATTTATCAAAAAGCCCGTGGCGTTCCCTGTGCCCGCCACTATTAACCGGTTTTGAGGGGCGGTTTTTCTTTCTTTTGCCATTAAGAAAAACATGTCCAGATACATGCTGTATGCGCCGGTGTTCCCCTTTGTAAAGAGCTGTCCGCTTGTGCTCATGACAGGAGGCTTGCCAGGGGCATGCCCAAGGCTCGGGGGGACCTGGAGGGCGTGCCAGCTTATCCTGCCGTCCCATGCGGGTTTTTGCTTTTCTCCGCCTGGCACTTTCTGCCCTGAAAGGCCGGAGACGATGAAATCCGCATCCATGTTGTAGGGCGGGCCTATAGCCTGCGTTACATGCAGGCGATCAAGCGTGCCGGACAGTTCCCCAGCCCCCCTGGCGGCTGGATACGCCCCGTGGACGAAAGTCCACCCTGTTTTAAGGACGAGCGGATAGCCGTCCTGGGGATTGATCTTTCCCCGGATGTCGAATGAAAAACCGGGGCCGCTTGCCTTCAGGGCCTGTATTTGAAGGGTTTTGCCCCGCATGGCGGCGTTCAGCGCCAGGCGCCCGATCACAACAGGTTTTTTCTTTTTCGGGGCTTTTTTTGCCGGGACATATTCGATATTTTCGGCTGTTGCACTGCTGAGCTGCACGGTCAAAAAAGAGGGCAGGCTCAGTTGCGGAAGCGGCCCGGCCGGGGCAGGTGGCTTTCGTTCCCTTGTGGCCTCAACCCGCATATTCACTATATCGAGCCTTGTTATGTGGATATCCATATATATAAGCTCCGATGGCCTCCAGTCCATGGTTAACGAGCCTATCCTGACCTTTGTGCCTTTCAGGTCGTAAGATATGCCTTCAAGCCTCACGGGGCCCGCAAGCCTGCCGCTTATGCTTTTTACGGAGAGCCCGGAAGGGGCAAACCTGGAAAATACCTGCCTGAACACCGTCCGTGAAGTCATCAGGAAAAAGACCGCGGCAAAAAAGACCGCGGCCAGGGCGGCCAGGGAGATAAGCGCATATCTGCCCGCGCGCCTCATATCTCCGGCCCTATGCTCACATAGATGTGGAACGGATGGCCAGGCTCCAGGGCCCAGGCAAAATCCAGCCTTGCCGGGCCAACGGGAGAATTCCATCTGATGCCGGTGCCGGCCCCGGATTTCCATGATGGCGGAAAGGCGCTGAACGCGTTGCCCCCGTCATAGAAGAAAGCCATGCCCCATTTCCCGTATATTTTCTGTACATATTCGATGCCTGCCACCATCAGGTATTTGCCGCCCTCGACAAGGCCCTGAGCGTTCTTCGGGCCCAGAGTCTTGTAGCTGTAGCCCCTGATGCTCCTTTCCCCGCCAGCGAAGAAACGGTAGGATGCGGGCAGCCTCTGGAAATTGCTCACCGCTGTGGCCCCGATGTCCGCCCTCAGTATGAAGCTGCCAATCCCCCCTATGCCCCGGATGTATTTGGGCCGCAGCCTGCCCTGGATGAACGACACACTTGAAAATATGGCCCTTGAAGTGCCCCTTGCGTCCGCTATCAACTGGATGCCTTCATGCGTGTATATCCCGACCGGGGCCTTTTTATAGGTCCATGTGCCGCCAGGTATGATGAGCTTGTCCGTGGCCGACTCGTCCGCGACGGTAAAATACTCCCTCGCAACCTCGAAATAGAGCGTCTGGAGCCAGTGCACGCTTATGGCCCGCGTGTAGCTGAACTCGGCAAAGTAGGTCTCGCTTGTCTCTATATCGGTGCTCTCGTGCAGAAACCCCAGGGTATAGTCCAGGTGGTTTGTCATTGGCTGGTCCAGCGGCACGGTATACCTCCAGATGGCGTTTTGCCTTATCTGCGCCATCCTCAGGTCCACCTCCATACGGTGCCCCCTGCTGTTCACGTGCCGGTCCATCCAGTCAAGCCGTCCGCGAAAACCGGTGTCGGTGCCGTAGCCTGCCCCGAGCGATATCTCATAGCGCTTTGCGGGAGTAAGCGTTACGACGATGGGGACAAGCAGACCCTCCGCTTTTTTTGGCTCCGGAGTGACCTGGGCCTGGCTGAAATACCCGCTGCTGCTAAGCGCATCCTGGAACGCGACAAGCTCCGTGCTGTTAAAAGGGGCCCCTTTCTTGAAGTTGATGAACTTCCGCAGGAACCCCTCGCTGAAGATTTTTTTGCTCTGTATGAACGTGACATCTCCGAACAGGAACTGGGGGCCCGTATCGAACTGCAAAAAAACCTGGGCTTCATGCCGGTCTGGATAGACCAGTATCTGGTGGCGGGGCATGGTGGCGTTCAGGAAGCCGTAATTGGCCGCGATCTCCTGAAGGGCCTGCTTGGATGTTTCGTATGCCTGCTGATCAAGGACCCCGCCCTGCTTCAGGGGAAAGGTCTTCCTGAAATACACAAACGGGGGCAGTTTCGAACCAGCGCCCGATATCCGGAGGTCCAGTTTTGATATCCTGGCCGGCTGTCCGGGGTCTATGACAAAGATGACCATCCACCGGCCGTTTTTTTTTATCAGCCTGCTGCTTATCCTGGGAGTGTAAAAACCAAAGGGCTGAAGGGCCGTTTGTATCTCCTTCGGGGCCCTGCCAAAAAGGCTCTTCATCATCTCCTCGTTAAGCTCGGGGGACTTCCGGAGCCGCTCTATGTCAAGGAAACTGAGGACATTCTTTTTGACCTCGCCGCTCACTCCCTGCACCTCCACCTCAAGTGGCACTTCGGCCAGCGCCGCCTGTACGAGGAGCGCAAAAGACAAAAAAACCATTAGCGGAGCGATAATGATTTTTCTGGGCATCTCATTAAAAGCTATTAGGGGGCGGGGCAATTGTCAATCGGCGGGCCTGGACTGCCGGGCCGCCGGCCCAGGCTGACAAACGCGGGCAATTCCGGCCAAAAACCCGGGAGATTTTTAACGGCGAACCTGCTTTTCCCCTCCTATGATTTGGAGTATGAGAAGACCATGTTTTATGATATATGGATCAGGGGCATCTGCTATAATTCGGCATATTTGCGGCTGCTCACGGAAACTCATGAGGAAGAAAACAGAAGACATATTCCCAGCGCCGATCAGGGACCTTCCGGAAGCCCATGTCCTGATTGAAGGGATAAAGGCTTATTTGTCCCAATCGGACGGCCATCAGATACTGTTCATGGAATTTGCCGAGGACGCCAGTTTGCCGGAGCACTCTCATGGCGCCCAGGCAGGCTTTGTCCTCGAAGGGAAAATCGAGCTTGTCATTGAGGGGCAAAGGCTCACTTGTTCGAAAGGCGAGCGATATTTCATCCCGGCGGGCGCCAGACATTCGGCCATGGTATACAAGGGTTATTCCGACATCTCATTTTTCGCCGAACCTGACAGATATACCCCGAAAAAATGAGGAAAAGCGTCCGGACTTCAGCCTGGACGCCTGAAAACAAAAAGACTGCCTAGGCCATGTGGCTGACGATGTAAGAAAGGTCGCCGTTATGCCTGATCTGAGGCTTATCACAGTGGAAGATATAGCTGCAATTAAAAAATGGCCGGCATATGCGGGAGATTTCAGGCAGCTTGATTACGCCCTCAGGGAAAACGGCTGGCTGGATGAATTCATAAACAGGCCGGACACATGGATATATGCGGCCGAATCAAACAGGCAGATCGTGGGATTCAGCATGCTCATCAAAAGGGCGGATGGCAATGATGCGGAATTCCGCATCGCCATCCATCCGCACCGGTTAGGGAGCGGACTGGGGCGGAAGATAACCCTTTTAACGCTCGGGAAAGGGTTTTGCGGGTTTAGCCTGGATAAGGTCCGCCTGATCGTAAGGAAAAACAATCACCCGGCGATCAGCCTTTATGAAAGCCTTGGGTTCAAAAGGACCGGCGAGGCCGTTCATCCCATACAGGGAGAACGAATTGAATTCATTGACATGGAGATGGCCAGGGGCATGTTCCATATCCTCGGTCCGGAAGGAAACGGGCGCATCTGTGACATGAAAGAGGCGCTTAAAGCAATGGCTATAGAAGCCGGCGCCGCCAGCGTGGGCATCGCAGACCTTGCTGCCTTCAAAAATGAAGGCTGGCCGGTGATACCTGCAGGCCTCCTGGACCCTTATGAAAAGGCGATATCAATAGCCATGCGCCTGGACGATGCGGTAATGGACTGCATTGAAAATGCCCCGACCGCGGACTATGCCAGCCATTACCGGGCCGTCAATGCCGCGCTGGACGATATCACGCAGGGGCTCGTGGAATGGATAAGAGGCCAAGGTTTTAAAGCGGCCGCCATTCCCGCCTCCAGCATGGCCTGCGAGGAAAATCTAATGGGCAATATCTCTCATAAGGCCGTGGCCAGGATGGCGGGAATCGGGTGGCAGGGCAAGAGCCTGCTTATCGTAAGCCCGGAACATGGCCCAAGGATACGGCTTTCCACCGTCCTTACCGATATGCCGCTTCCGGTGGACCGTCCGCTTAAAAACAGGTGCGGACAATGCTCCGAGTGCGCAAAGGCATGCCCGGCATCCGCCATAAAAAATGTATCCACGACTGCCCGTTATGAGAGCCGCGAGGATGCCCTCTATCTGGGCAGATGCTCGGGAAAACTGGTCCAGTTCAAGGCGCTCCCAAAGATTGGCGCCAGGATATGCGGTGTTTGTGTAAAGGTATGTCCTTTCGGGAAAAGGAAGATGAGGCCGTAATTTTGAGGAGGTGAGCATGATGGACAAAAAGGCCTTGACCGCGCCGTGCGGCCTGGACTGCTTTAACTGCAGCCTTTACGAAGGCAATTTGACCGATGAGCTTGCGGGGGTGGTCCATGCGAAAACAGGTGTCCCGAAAGAAGAAATCCCATGCAAAGGGTGCCGCAAACAGGACGGAAAACACTTCTCCAAGCCCCGGGAGGGGTGCGCCACCCTGGAATGCGTTAAGGCAAAGGATGTGGAGCTTTGCTGCAACTGCGATGATTTTCCGTGCGCGTATCTTGCCCCGATGGTGGACGGGGCCTCTCAATTTCCGCATAATATGAAAATGTACAACCTTTGCAGGATAAAAAAGACCGGACAGGAACGGTGGATTGAAGAGGCCGGACAGACAAGGGAAAAATATTTCACTGGCAAATTCATCGCCGGAAAAGGACAGGGCTAAAAAAAATCTGGCGGCTGCCATAGATGACCGCAATTCAAAATAGATGATAAAAAAAGAGCCAATGGGCAATATATTTTCAGACAGGATATCGGATGTGCCGAGGTCGTTCATCCGCGATATCCTGAAGCTCACCGCGGACGAATCCATCATCTCCTTCGCGGGCGGAATGCCCAACCGGGACCTTTTCCCTGTGAATGAGATAAGCGCGGCTGCAAGCAGGCTCTTTGCGGAATGCGGGAAGGACGTGCTGCAGTACAGTTCCTCGGAAGGATACCCCGGGCTTCGGGAATGGATCGCCCGGAGATACAAGACACAGAAGGATATCGATGTCCACCCGGACAACATCCTGATAACATCGGGCTCGCAGCAGGGGCTCGACCTTCTCGGGAAGACCTTTCTCAATGAAGGGGACGAGGTTATAATAGAGGAGCCCGGATACCTTGGGGCGATACAGGCCTTTTCCATTTATAAAGCCCGCTTTCATCCGGTGCCGTTGGACACTGACGGGGCGGACATCTCTCGCCTAGAACAGGCCCTTCGCCATTCCGTAAAATTATTCTACACGGTGCCGAATTTCCAAAACCCTTCCGGGATCAGCTATTCCGTGGAAAACAGGAAAAGCGTCTCCGCCCTCATCGAAAAAAGAGACACCCTTTTGATCGAGGACGACCCTTACGGGGAGCTGCGGTTCCACGGCTTCGGGAAAAAACCCTCCTTCCACCGTTTCATCCCGGAAAAAACCGTGCTTCTGGGCTCTTTTTCTAAGATCGTGGCCCCCTCCTTCCGCATCGGATGGCTTGCCGCCGGAGACGAGATCATGGAAAAGCTTATAGTCGCGAAGCAGGCATCGGACCTTCATACGAACTATTTCGGCCAGAGGCTGATTTTTCAGTATCTGAAAGACAATGATATCGACAAGCACATTGAAAAGATCAGGACCGCATACGGCAAACAGCGTGACGCGATGATAGAGGCGATCAAGGAGCATTTCCCTGTTGAAGCGCAGTTTACCAGGCCGGAGGGCGGCATGTTTCTTTGGATAACTCTGCCCGAAGGCTGCCAGGCCATGGATGTCTTCAAGCGGGCAGTCGGACGCAAGGTGGCCTTTGTCCCCGGAGACCCTTTTTATGTGAACAAAAAAAACGCAAATACATTCCGGCTGAACTATTCATGTGTTGATGAAGATGCCATAAGGACGGGAATAGCGCGGCTCGGTGGCGTGCTGAAAGAAACGATCAAAGGGCAAAAGGCATGAAACGCGCTCTGCTGGTCATCGATGTCCAGAACGAGTATTTTGATTTTGCCGGCAGGCTGCCGGTTTCCTATCCGGCCGGAAGCCTTGAAAATATCCTTGAGGCGATGGATGCCGCCCGGGAGCGCGGCATACCTGTTGCCGTTATACAGCACCGGGCCGCCAGCGAGGACTCTCCGGTTTTCAGGTTCCGGAGCCAGGCGTGGGAGCTACACCCTGAGGTCGCGCGGCGTCCCAGGGACATCCTCATCGGGAAGACCCTTCCCGGAAGCTTCACCGGCACGGAGCTTGGCCAGTGGCTAAAGCAAAACCGGACAGATACGGTAACCGTTTCAGGCTATATGACGCAGATGTGCTGCGACACGACGGCCAGGCAGGCTTTCCACCGCGGCTTTAACGTGGAATTCCTTTCAGACGCCACCGGGACGCTGGCCTTTTCGAATAATGCCGGTTCCGTGACCGCTGAAGAGCTCCACAGGGCAATACTGGTTACCCAGGCGCAGCGGTTCAGTACGGTAATGAAGACCTCTGAGTGGATAAAGGGGCTTTGAGGGTCTTTTTTGCTGATTGAAAAAATCATGGATTTTTTGGCCCCGGAATGCGCGCCGTTTCTCATTTTCAGGGTTATTTGCAAACGGGAAAGACTTTTTTAATTTAAAAATATTTCAGGCCCGCTCTTATATTGTCCTTCGTAATGATATAAAACCCATTTTTGGTCCGGCCAGCCAGGGGAATGGGATGGCAACTGCCTTTTCCCACCTTTAATTCATCGGCTGTGTATCGCACATTGCAGGCCCTGCAAACTATTTCGTCACCTTCCACGCGAAATCCCATTTTTTGGGGATAACACATGGCGCATGCATCAAAATAAGACTGGACCTCTCCATTTACCTTGATCAGAAAAAAATTTATTTTCTGCCCATCAATTGTATAAGTATAGAATTCAGGGACCTTTTCTCTTAAAGATTTTGTATCTACGGAAATGTCTCCGGATTTATTTAAAGGGGGTCTTTTATAAGACCGCATTTTATTGCACGATGTGATCGCAAAAGCAATCGCAATTGCCAAAACAAGGGCAGCAATTCCGGAAGATCGGGCCATATGGCTAATATTATAATTTAAATTAGATGTTGACGCGGCAAGTCAATTTACGTACATTCTCTCATGCTTGGCAAACTGACCAGCCTGCTAATATTATTCGTTTTGTTTTTATCTTTGATCATTCCCGCAAATATTGCAATCACCCGTGTCCCGGGTACGGACAAAGCGCTGGTTGCACTTGATGTGTGTCACGCATCAAGCCCGTTTCAGCCCTCAAGCGCAAGCATGCCTTTTTGTGCCAGCCAAATTTGCAGTTTTGGCTTGTTCCCAGGATTCGCGGGATTTCATGCGGCCCCACCATTTTTCTTCAAGCCTGCCCTGTTTGCATTCACCGAGGAGAAACCCCCGCAGAGCTAAAAATTCCCGGATATGAAGCCGCAAGCCTTTTGCCTCTGACTGCGGTCCAGAGCTTGAGGGATGGAGTGTTTCCAAAAAACTCCCGCAAAATCGACGGTTGAAGCTGGTCCCTCAAAAAAAACGGCTTCCTGTTTCGAGAAAAAGAAAAAACCTTTTTATTTTTCAGATATTCCAGGTCTCGCAAGCCGCCTTTGCGGGAGCGCACGAATTTCTTAAAGACAGAGGGGGGTTTCTGATGATCGCGGCTTATAAAAAGCTTAAAGACTTTCATTCATATCTTCCCAGGCTGCTAAATTTGACCGTCATCGTTTGGATGGCTTTGGTTATCGGATTCATGGCTTCAAAGAATGCCGGCGCCTGCGCAAGTTGCGGCTGCATGTTGAGTCCTGACTGGAAAAACCTTCAGTTTTGTTCTACCCCGGGTTTAGGACTGGATTTCAGATGGGATTATGTGAACCAGGACCAGTTGCGGAGCGGGACCGGGACCATTTCACGGGTTGCAGCAAGCCGGCAAAACGGCTTTGATCAGGAAGTGGAAAAATACACCAGGAACGATTATTTTACGCTGGGGATCAATTATGCCATAAACCCTTACTGGGGAATTAACGTCCAGATCCCATGGGTAGTCCGCAGCCATGGCACTTTTGGAACGCCCGAACCGGGCTGGGACGGTTCTTCAATAGTGCCAGGCTCGGGCGCATACGAGTCGCACACTTCAAGTCTTGGAGACGTGAAGGTCATAGGCAATTATCAGGGCTTCTTTCTTCGCAGGAATTTTGGCGTATTGTTCGGGTTCAAACTGCCCACCGGCAGCTACACCCAGACCGGCACATCAACCGATCCGGCTGCGCCGGGCCCGGCCCCAATAGACCGCGGGTTACAGCCTGGCACAGGCACCACTGACGCGATACTGGGCGCGTATTACATGGACAACCTGGGCCTTAAATGGGGCTATTTCGCTCAGGTAATTGGCCAGGCGGCCCTTTATTACAAGGACGGATACAGGCCTGGCAACGGCATTAACGCTAACCTTGGCCTCAGGTATCTTGGAATTTCCGCGTTCTATCCCCAGTTTCAGTTGAACTTCAGGGCCGTGGAGCGGGATTCCGGAAACAACGCCGATAAGATCAGCACTGGAGGGACCCTGCTGTATGTGAGCCCCGGCGTGGACGTGCCCATAGGCTTTCATATTTCGGTTTATGGATTTGTACAGTTACCCGTGTATCAGAATTTAAACGGGGTGCAGTTGGTCCCGCGTTACACAACCTCTTTTGGCGTTCACTATTTGTTCTGAAAAAAACTGCGTAAGGAGAACGTGTATAAACGTGAAATAATAACGATCAGGGGAAAAGGCCAAAAATCGGTTATGCGATCACAGGACATGGATCGCCCTTTCGCAAGCGGAGCCTCGCCCGGTTGAAGGGCCTCGAAAGGGGAACCTTTAGCGCCTGGCCTGTATTTCCATTTCCACGCGAACATTTCAATTACAGGGCCTTGACATGCGCGCCTTGGCGCGCCTAATATGGGTTTTGACGATGACCGATAAAATGGCCGGCAAAAAAGAGGGGAAAGAAAAAGAGCGCGTTTTCCCCAAGGACGAATGGGAGAGCGCGGACATTATCCGGGGTAAAAAAGACATGCCCTGGGTGGTCTTCATTCACGGCCTTGGTGTTGACAAAAGGATGTGGTCGGCCCCGGACGAAGCACGCATATTGGGAGGGCTTTTCCCTCTTGGCAGCATTGTAAGGGCGGGTGCGCGGACAGGCTTGGACGCGGGCGAAATGGCGGGCGATGGGAAAAAACTGAAGCTCCGGAGCCTGTATCACGACCTGGCTGCAGCCGGGTTTACCGTGCTCGCCTTTTCTCTCAGGCGGCCGGCGGGGCAGATCGAGGCGGCGGCGCTTGCCCTCAAAGCCCTGCTCGATAAGATAAGGGCCGAAAAACCGGACGGCGTGGTCCTCGTGGGCCATTCCAGAGGAGGCCTGATAGCAAGTAAATACCTGGAGCGCCCCATTCTGCCAATAAAAGGTTTTGTAAGCATAGCGGGCCCGCACGGAGGCACGACGCTTGCCAGATGGGCCGTCATGGCAAGGCCTGCGACGGCGCTCATAAAAACCTTTCAGCCCAAAAGGACCGGCACCGGGATCAACACGGCGATAAGCAGGATAGTTGCCTTCATCGAGAGCCCCGCCGTGGCCGAGCTTCTGCCCGGCTCCAGGTTCTTCAAGGGGCTCGCCCCTCCCGCCATTAATTGCCCTTCGGTCTCGGCCGGAGGGACAGACCCGCGGCTCTTCAGTTTCATGGGGACAGGCTTCCCGGAGATATTTGAGAAGATAATGCCCGGATGGGCGCTGCCGGATGAGATAAAAACCGGGCTGGGCGACGGGCTCGTTTCCGCCAAGAGCTCCGTTTATCCATATGGACAGGAACACCTGGACTTCCCGGTAAACCATGCGGAGGCCGTTTTTGACGCCGCTGTGAGGGGAGCGCTTGTCAAAAGAATAATGTCTTTTTTTGAATGATCGCCGCCCTATTCCTCCAGCTTGTACCCCAGCTTCTCTATGCTTTCCCTTGTGATCTTTGAAAGTTTTTCTTCAGATATTTTTTTACTGTCAAATTCCAGGGCGATCCTGCCTTTTTCTATTTCAATGGACCCAACGCCTTCCATATGCCCCATGAACCGCCGCAGCGCGAGCGAACACTCCTCACAAAACTCCTTCCTCACATTCAGGAAAATCTTTTCCATATCTGCCCTCCATCCATATGAATATTCTGATGAAATTATTATACAGGCGCCGTCTTTTTTTTCATTGAAGCCCATCGCCTTGCCTCTCTTTCAGCGTCTGCCAATGCGAAATAAAAAATGTCTTCCGAAAACGGTTTTTTTAAATTTTTTATGGCCTGATATAATTTTTATGCGCGGCACAGGCCGCCTTTTGCCACTGGAAAACTGGAAAACTTGCCTGGAGACGGAGGTGTATCCTCGGGGATGACGGCACCACTGGAAGATAATCTTTACAGGCATGCCTATAACCTCTCCGTAAGGATCGGGGAGCGGCACCTGTGGAAAAAGGGTTCCCTGGGCATGTCCGCGTCCTATATCGAGGAGGTCCTTTCGGGTATCGGCTATGTTGTGTCCAGGCAGACTTTTACCGCATATGGGCAGACTGTTTGCAATTTAATAGCGGAGACATCCGGGGCAAAGGACGGCATCATCGTGATCGGGGCCCATTACGATACCGTCCCCGGCTCTCCCGGGGCTGATGACAATGCTTCAGGCGTGGCCGGAATGCTGGAGCTGGCCAGATTCTGCAAAAACGGCAATTCCGGGAAGGGCCTGGTCTTCGCGGCATTTGTCAACGAGGAGCCCCCTTGCTTTGGTTCGGGCAATATGGGCAGCATGGTATATGCAAAACACCTGAGAGAAAACAATTCGGCGGTCCGGGTAATGGTCAGCCTGGAAATGATCGGCCATTTCGCAAAAGACAAGACCCAAAATTACCCCTTTGCCGGAATGAACTTTTTTTACCCCAAAAAAGCCGATTTTCTGGCCGTCGTGGGGAACTTAAATTCGTCCAGGTATGTTTCCCTCATAAAAAGGAAAATCAGAAAAAATGCGGATATCCGGGTCCGGTCACTTATCGCCCCCGCCCAGTTCGCGGGCATTAGCCATTCGGACCATTCCTCCTTCTGGCGTTATGGTTTCAGGGCTGTCATGGTGACGGACACCGCGTACTACAGAAACGGAAACTATCACCAGGAGAACGATACCATAGACTCGCTTAACTTTCCCGAAATGGCGAAGGCGGTCAAGGGCCTGCACCGCACTCTCTCAGAAATATAGTGTTAACGCACTCTTGATAAAATCATGCAACGGTCCGTCCATGGTCCAAACACAGCGCAAGGCCGCCAATTTGGCGATCAGCACCAAACTCCTCTTTTTTCAAACAGGCGCACGACTCACAAATTCAGATCATAAAGGACCTTAAGCAAGGTCCACGGAATTGCGAGGCATGCTTCCGGCTGAAGATTTGTTGGATTTTCCTGCGCTCGACATCTTCACCATGTTTTCAAGTATCTTTAAAAACTTTTTTTTCATTTTTTTGTTCTCGATCTTCCTGAAAAGCAGGAGGAGCCTTGCGTCCTCACGGGAAAGTCCCGTCCCCTCCACGGACTCTTGCCCTCCCGAACCGGGCAGGCCATTCTCCAGAAAGTGGATCGGCGGCACCCCAAGCGCGCCGGATATCTGTTTCAGCCTGAAAAGGCTAAGCTTGGTTAGCCCGTTTTCATATTTCTGCATCTGCTGATATGAAACGCTGATCCTGTCCGCAAGCTCCATCTGGGAAATTCCGGAGGATCTCCTTATCTGCTTGAGCACCTCTCCTATCGGCTTATCGCTATTGAACATTTCAAATCCCTCTTCAAATGATTTTGTGGCCACCCTGCTAGTCCTCCAAAAGTGAATGTTGGTTAATGAAACCCCTTGCGCCAGCCCAGGCTCGCCATGTTTCTTCCCGGGCGATATCGCTGCCGCCGGCACTCCAACCGTAAATTAATGCAAGAAAAATGCCAAAAAAAAAAGCTTTAGATTCAGGGGGTTAAGAAAGGAATTTACCTTCTTTTTGTGCCATTTTGGAACACAACCCAAGGACCCAAATGAAGGGACCCAGGCAGAAAACTGTTTTTACTTTCCCCCCTCATGGAATTTCCGATGACAAATCAAGGGGTTGCTCGAAAAGTACCTTTTTGGTACAGTGTTTTCTGCAGAAAGGGCCCGCACTTGCCAAAGGCGTTTGCGGTAGGAGTGACATGCGGTAGGTCCTGAATATGAGGGAAAGGGGGGAGAAGAAGAAAGGGAAGGAAGAAGAAGAAG
>JAJYJB010000024.1 GCA_021789735.1 Nitrospirota bacterium | reverse complement strand
TTGAGGGCCCGGATGTTCCCCAGACATTCGTACAGCAGACGGTAAGGGCCCGTGAGACGCACTGCGGCATCGATGGCAGTCTCACCGATTCTCTGGATATTGAAAAACTGGGCCATTCTGCATTATAGGGGGTTTTTTCAGGCAAACGCAATAAGCGCCGCGTAAAATGTAACCCTATGAGTGATCACTGGGACATTTATAATGTAACTGCAGATAAGAAGGCGCTCAGATACTCGAAACAGGAGGTTTACGTGGGCGGGAAAGCTGTAATGGCCCCCGGCAAGCCGCCGGCGTTCAAAGTTCACTGAGGCCATTATCACAGGTCGGTTATTAGGGCAAACCGGACGCAATTGCCATTTGCTTTTTTATATTCTCCAGCGCACTGAGCTATAATGCCTTAGCGATATATACTTGCCGGTAGTGAGATCAAGCGCGCATAGCGTAATATATCTACAGTGGAGGATGTTGAATGATGGTAATAACGGTTACGGGTATGGAAAGATCGGATGAGGGCCCCTGCATGGCATGTACCATCACGGACGGGATTTCCGAGGCGGAGATAATGATAGTTATTGAAGGTGGCCAGGGCCCGGTGAAATACAGGCCCACGACACCCGTGAACCAGACTATCGCGGCATGGCTGGAGACACATACCCTACGAGAGGTCCTGGAGGCCGTGCCAGAGGCGGCCAGAGCCGAGGCCCTGGACACATTGCGGCAGTTCTTCCAAAGGGAAAGCACGGGGGAGAGCGGCGCGTAAATGAAGCCGCCATCTACGCCGGGGTCTCGATCGCCGGCAAGGGACGGGACCACGACCTCTGACGCAGGCATTCGCTTGGGCCAGGCCGGCTTTGCCGGCAAATCAGGATTTTAAATTACGAATGATCCGCATCAGCCCCGCAGCGGCCGCCTTTGGCCCAGCGTGCTCGAAACCGCCGATACCCAGTCTTGTCCGTATTTGTCCAATCTTAACGCCGGCATTGAACATGTATTCGAAAAAGAATTTGGCCTGCTTTTCGTGAATGTCCTTGCGCTGGGGCGCTCCGAACGGATTGGCGAAATAGGTATGGACCAGCCCTTTTTCATCGGTCGTGCCCTTGGCGAGCCGCGCTCCACTGCGAAAAACATCGAGGGCGTGTTCAGATGTGTTAAAGAACTCTACCGCTGAATGGTCGTCGTCTAAATATTCGTAATTGTTCGCGTAAAGAAGAAAGGTGATCGGATAGCCCTTGATAACATGATTATACCTGGCCACTGGTATGATCAATCTGGCATTGGTCTTGTCCGGGTTCATGAAAATGGACCTGTCAATTTCTTCATACGCATATCCAGCGGCCAGGTCGTCAATCCTTACAAAAGCCCCTATTTCCGTCCCGTAACCAGCGACCCTTCCCTGATCGTCAATACCGATTGAGCCCATGTCATCGAATATTATTTTCAGATCGCATATATCATCTGTATTCATTGTGCGAAATGCTTCGATCGTCTCCGATTTTCCAGCCCCGCTATCGCCGATAATGACGAAATTTGCTTCACCACCGTCCTTCATTTTTAAATGGACCATGGCGCCATGGACCGGTAACCGCTTCTTTTTCAGCATCGCGATATTGTGGAGGGTAAGGGCCATCTTCTTGAAATAGCCAAAATAGTCCACTTCTTCAGAGCGCCTTACCAGGCCGGTCAATATATTGTTTTCCTTGTCCTCGTAAAACACGGTGCCGGATCTAAAGTCTTCGCCTGTCAGACCGAACACCATTATCAGGTCGGGCTTTTGGTTTCGCACATTTTCATAATTGGCTATCTCAAAGAGGTTTGAAAGCGAAAGCGCAAGCGATATGAAATCTTGATGAAAAAAGATAAAAGCCGTAAGCTCTCCGACCTTCGCCGGGTAGCAGAACCAGTTCGCAGGTTCGATGCTGAGCATATCGGGTGTCAGCTTTTCTATCTCCTCGAAGGTCCCCTTCCTCTTATTGGAGCCTGGATAAAGTATGACCGGCGGATTTACGAGAGAAAGCCTGACAAAAGGCACCTCTGACAGGTTGCCATAAAGGCGGGGACACATCCAGTCTACCTTCTCTATAAGCATTCCCATGTTGGCCCCGGCGGGAAGTTGTCTGTACACTCTGGGACTGTTGCCAGTGATATTTTCCGCAATGCGCCTATAAACATAGAGCACCAGGTTTTTAAAATCTTCATTGGACTTTATGAACTGTACCCCATGCAGCTCGCTGTTCGTGGCCTCCTGTCTTTTCGGGGCCTCCATATAAAGAAAGCGCTCGAAGCGGCGCCAATAATTGTAAAGCTCCTCGACCAGTTCATGCAGTTCCTCTGCGCGGCAGAGCACCGGCTCAAAACCGCGGTTCATGGCCATTATCTCTCCGGATGAGTAGCTTGCAAGCAGCCTAAAAAGATTTGCCATATAGCCGGGCATATCGTCCCTGCTTAAGTTGGGCAGAGCTTCCAAAAGGAAGGCAAACAGCGCACTCCCCTTGGCAGCGGTCCTTTCGATAAAGCGGTCCACCAGCTCCAGAAACAAAGGGCTCTTCAAGAGCTTTTCCGGCGTGTCGCAATACACGCGCGCATAATCCATGATGACCTTGTTGCGTGTAATGATGTACGGTTTCCTAATAAATATCATTAAACCCGGTACCAGATCTCCTGCAAAGAATTTAAAGCCGCCTGCAATTCAATATTGAAGTGTCATCCTATTTTTGACACAAATATTCATCAATACGATCCCTTTTTGGAAGGCAGTCTTTTTGTTGATTGTATTAAGGCCTAATCTGCCCACCAGTCCAATGAATTTTAAGAGGACCTACCCCTCCCGGAGGGGGGTGGGAAGGGTAGATCGTGCGAAGGAGTTCTGGACCAAAGGCGATCAAAGGCAATCGCCATAAATCCTGAACAGTCCTCCATCGCAATTCGGCACAATATTTTTACAGTTGGCAAAAATTTGCGAGTATTAATTTCATTCCTCGCTTCGGGCCAGGCGTTTTTTATATTCAACCTTTTAACCCCTTTTGGGGATAAGCGGTCCCATATCAGTCCTTTCTGTTTGAAAGTAGTCTACTTCTACCGTGGCCCACAAAACACTGAGCTTATTAACATATAGTCAAATTTTATAGACTCTGTGTTAATCTATTCAATGGAAGCAAAATTGAAAGTATTTTGCGCAGTTGCTGAAACGCGAAGCTTCTCAAAAGCATCAAAAATTGTCCATCTCAGCCAGCCGGCGGTAAGCTATCAAATATTGGCGCTGGAGGAGTTTTTCGAGACAAAACTCTTTGACAGATCAGGTGGAGAAATCACTTTAACGTCGGCCGGCGAACTACTCTATAATCAGGCAAAACATATTCTTGACCACTATAACGATATTGCTAAAGACATGAGAAAGATATCGGGTGCAATCAAGGGAGATTTTACTATCGGCGCAAGCACGTCTATTGGCAACCACGTCTTGCCTAAAGTGATCATTGCCTTCAAAAAAAAGCACCCCAAGGTAAAGATCAGCATGAGCATAGGGAACACAAAAAGAATTGAAGAGCTTTTGAAATATGGCCTTGTAGATTTTGGGGTGGTGTCCGGGGAATGCATGGGTGCAAAATTGAAGAAAGAAAAAATAATGTCCGATGAGCTGGTAATTATTGTTTCCAAAGATCATCCGTGGGCAAAAAAAAACAAGATTTCAATTCTTGAAATACTTAAAGAGCCGTTTATTCTCAGGGAAGAAGGGTCTGGAACCAGGCAGCAGATTGATGAATATTTATCTGCCAACCAGATCAGTATTCATCAAATACATATTGCCTTAGTATTAGGCAGCACAACTTTGATTAAAGAAGCCGTTGAGGCGGGAATCGGTGTCTCGATTGTTTCTAAATGGGCCGTCCTCAATGAGGCCGCGAGTGGCCGGTTGAAGCTCCTCACTTTCAAAGAGGGAGACATTCGGCGAGACTTCTCGCTACTTATTCCCGCGGGAAAGCATCCTTCTCATGTAATGGAAGAGTTTCTTCTTTTCATGAAAAAATATCCATTTGAAGCGTTTCCTTCCGGTTTTCCCCAAATTTAAATCAGATTGGAAATTTTGGCGACTATTCACTATTGACTATTTCAGGCTTTCCGCTTTTATTCGCCAGAAACCTTTAAATAATCGCTCTAAAAAGGCATTTACATCAGGCATTTACGTCTACGCCAACGCGGGCAATAAAAAACCATGTTTCGGAAGGTTATCCGGGCCCTGCAGCCAAACCAAGAACCGGGCACCGGTGCTCTTTAAAATCAAGGGACCAAAATCATGCAAGCCCTTGATCTTAAAAGAGCGGGCGACGGGATTCGAACCCGCGACCTTCAGCTTGGGAAGCTGACACTCTACCACTGAGTTACACCCGCTGCGAGACGGCGGCATCGAATTTTGCTTCTCTGTATTTTACTTCATATCAGGAGAAAATGCATAGGGGAATATTGCCCGGTCCGAGGGAAGCTTTTTTCGTGTGAATTCTTTAATTTAACTAAGGCAAGGGAACGGATGCCGGGGGCCCCTTCAGTCTTTTTCAAACAGGCGGTAATTCCCAATGGTCCGGACGAGGCGGACCTTTTCGGAGGGGCCGTTGAGCGCAAGCACGTCCCCGGAGTCCCCGGTCCTGGTTATTATTATGGCCTGCCTGCTTGAAGACACAGCATTTGCCAGCTTGTGGGCACCCTCGATGCCCTCCACCAAATGCCCTGAGTAGAAGACCACACTGGGGTTATTTATCCTATATCCTATAAGAACGCCTCCGGGACGCAGATTTTTCTTTGCGTAGATGCTGAAGTCGTAAAGCCCCCCCTGAAGGTATTCGCTTGCGGCGGGGACGGCCTTTAATACGACGACCGAGAGAAACCCGATCATGAGGACCGCAAGCAGGCCGTTTCTGTTTTTCCCTGTGGCCCCGGAATACACGGCGGCAAGGGACATGAAAAACATGATGCCGGAAAGCCAGTAAGCCCAGCCGGCCTTTATCCCGGCCTTAAGAAGATATCCCCTGGCCGCAAAAAAACCCACGGAAAGCGCAAGCGAGACAAGCGCTATGAACCAGTTTGAAAGCCTGCCGGACCTGCCAGAAGCGGCGCTCATTCCGGAAGAGATAAGCAGCGCCGCGGCGGGCACGCCGGGCAGCACGTAATCAGGCAGCTTGGTCTTGGCGAAGGAAAAGAAGACAACGACAAATGAAAGCCATATAAGGGCCAGCAGACCCGGGGAGCCTTTTTTCTCCCTCAAGGCGTTCTTCACCCCCTGGGGCAGGAACGCTATCCATGGGAAGAGCCCGAGCGCCAGCACGGGGATGTAATAATATACCGGTCCTGTATGGCCCGATATGACGTGCAGGTACCGGTCAAAATGCTGCTTGATAAAAAAGTCCTGGATAAACTCATACCCATTTGCCATGTAACAGGCAACGTACCACGGGGCGGAGACCGCAAGGAACAGCAGAACGCCCGGCATGCTCCATAGCTTCTTAAAGGCCTGGAAAAGCCCTCCGGTCAGAAGCAGGTAAACAAACGCGATCCCTGCCGGAAACAGTATGCCTATAAGCCCCTTGGTAAGAAACGCAAGGGCGGAGAAAAGATAAAATCCGTATATGTACCGCCTGCCGCCTTTTGAATCGTAAAGATAAAAAGACAGCAGCGACATGGTTATGAACAGGGTGAGCGTCATATCCGTGACAGCCGCATGGGAATAGGCCAGGAAAAAAAGGGAAAGCACCAGGGCCAGGGCCGCATAGAACGCCCGTTTTTCGGGCCTTACGAACTGCCCCGCGGACCGGGATTTTTCCTTCGAAAGCCCCTCGAAGAAAAACACGGCAAGCGCAAGGAGGCATGCGGCAACGGCCGACGGGAACCTGGCCGCAAACTCGTTAATGCCAAACACCTTGTAGGAGCCGGCCATGAGCCAATATATCATTATCGGCTTATCGAACCGCTTTGCTCCGTCGTAGGTAGGGGTCACATAGTTGCCGCTCTGGAGCATCTCCTTTGACGCCTGGGCGAAGACGGCCTCGTCCACGTCGAAGAGCGTAAAGGATGCAATCCCCAGAAAGGCGACCAACAGAGCCACGGCGATCACTGGAAGCGCGTATTTGCCCATCAGACTACTTTATATTCTCGCAAGCCATAATGTCCACCGGACGCAAATTTTTAGCAATGGTACGGTTTGATAAAAATTTACACCCCGCCTCCTTATCCATGGATTCCCAGACGGGCCATGATCTCCTCAGGGCTGATGGCCCCTGCCCTTAGGACCTTTATCTCTTCCGAGGCGGCGTCCACTATGGTCGAGGGCGGGCCGCCCGGCGACTCTCCGCCGTCAACTATCAGGTCAACTCCGTCGCCGAAATAGTCCCGCACCCTCCCGGCACTGGTTGCTGGAGCAAGCCCGGAAGGGTTTGCGCTCGTGGCCGTCACGGGAAAGCCAAAACTCCTGGCAAGCTCCAGGGCAAACGACGGGCCGGGCACCCTCACGGCCACCTTCCCTTCCCTGGTGATGAGCTCCGGCAGCCCCGCCCTGGCGTTCAGAAGGAGCGTAAGCGGGCCCGGCCAGAATTCTTTTGCCAGTTCCAGGGCGGCCGTCCAGTCGCCAGCTGCAATAAGCGAAAGCTTCCCGGTTTCCCCTATTATGAGCGGGAAAGGTTTTATCCCGCGGTCGCGGCCCTTAAGCAGGAAAAGCCTCTCCAGGGCTTTCCGGCCGTCATATCTTGCGCACAGGCCGTAGCTGCTTTCCGTTGGGCAAGCGACTATTCCGCCCCCCTCAAGGACTGCCACCGCCTCGGAGAGGGCTTCCTTCAGGTGTGTCTTATCCGCTTTTACAAGATGCATGCCCTTCCGCCTATAACCGCCTGAGGAGCATGGATTTTAATGGAAGTCCGATCTCCCTTGAGACGACCTCGCACTTGGACTGGAAAAGAAAATATATCTTTTCCTTTTTCTTCCTGTCTTCGTCCATCAGGGTCTCAAAGTTGCCCTGTCCCTTGCTTACTATCAGGCCAGCCTTTTCATAGGCTTCCCTGAACGCCGGGGAGGTCATGTCCAGTATGGTGCCTATGCAATCAGAGCCGTTGTCTATAACGCGGCAGATGCCGGTTATGCCGGTTTCCCTTGCGTCCTCAAGGGTGGCGTCGTTCAAAACGGGGCTTCCCTTGACCGCCACGGTCACATCCTTGCCCATTTTTTTAAGCGCCTCTATGAGGACCCTGTCAAACGCTATCTCGCCTGCGTTATCAACCAGGTAGAGTATGTCCCCGGTCCGCTCCACATCCTCTTTGAATTGGGCGTAATCGTCACGGGCTATCGGCCCCTCGAGCGCCCGCTTCACTGTGGCATCGATGTCAACGGAGGTGAATATGCCAAAATCTATGATGTTTCCGGCTATGGCAAGCCTGGAGGCCGTAAAGAGGGGATCCTCTGAAGAGGCGATGAGGCCGGACAACCTTTCGCATGCCTGCATCGCAAGCCTGTTGTAATCCGTTTTTACCTTTTTAAAGGGGTCGGCGCCAAGTATCTCCCTGATGCGCCTGTGCATGACAGTCGTGGCATGGGCCGGACTTTTGGAAAGGTCCGCCTTCTGGAGCTCCGGCATGATGCCTTTCATGACCGCTTCGAAACGCTCATCATGCCAACCCTGGCCGGAAGGGCCATCAAAAAGCGCCCCGCTTAACCTTAAAGCTATGACCGCCTGCCTGAAAAAACAGGGAAAGCAGTCCGGATGGACCTTCATCTGTTTACGTCTTTTATCCTGGATTTCCTTTTGACGTCTGCCGCGAGCGACCGTTTGAAATCCTTCAGGAGACGCTCCACCTTCCTGTCCGAAGAGGCGATTATCTGGGCGGCGAAGATGCCCGCATTTTTCGCCCCTGCCCGCCCGACGGCCATCGTGGCCACAGGCACACCGGGCGGCATCTGCACCGTCGCGTAAAGGGCGTCAATGCCCTTTAGCGGAGAGCTGTCTATCGGCACCCCGATCACGGGCAGGGTCGTCTTCGAGGCAATGACCCCCGCAAGGTGCGCCGCCGCACCGGCGCCGGCGATAATGGCGGCAACGCCGTCCTTCTCGGCGCGGGAGACTATCTCATCCACAAGCTCAGGGCTCCTGTGGGCCGAGGCTATCCGCATCTCATAGGGTATCGCGAAGCTGTCGAGCATCTTTCCGGCCTCTTCCATGAGCGGCAGGTCCGAGTCGCTTCCCATGATTATAAGGACCTTGTGCTTCATTTGCATGTGGACCTCTTAATGGCCCTGTCCGCGATGTCCTTCCTGTAGTGCATGCCCTCAAAAGAGATATTCTGCACCGCCTCGTACGCCCTGGCTTTTGCTTCCTGCACGTCCTTGCCGGTGGCCGTCACTCCGAGCACCCGCCCGCCAGCGGTAACGACATCTTTCCCGCTGAACCCGGTGCCGGCGTGAAAGACAACCACGTCCTTCATTTTCCCGGCTTTATCGAGCCCATTTATGATTTTACCTTTTTGGTAGCCGCCCGGATACCCCCCCGCGGCCGCCACCACGCAGACGGAGGCCTCACGCTTCCACTGCACGTCCGCCTGGGCCAGCTTGCCCTCGGAGGTGGCGAGGACTATCTCGAAGAGGTCCGAATCAAGCCTCCTGAGGACGGCCTGCGTCTCGGGGTCGCCGAACCGGCAGTTGAACTCAAGCACGAACGGCTTCCCGTCCTTTATCATCAGTCCCGCATAGATCACACCCCTGAAATCCATGCCCTCGGCCTGCACTCCGCGCAAAAAGGGCTTCATCACCGTCTCCATCACGGCCTTTTCCATCTCCGGCCCCAGCACGGGCGCGGGACTGTAGGCACCCATGCCCCCCGTGTTCGGCCCAAGGTCTTCATCGAAGACGCGCTTGTGGTCCTGCGAGGACACCATCGGGATTATCGTTTTGCCATCGGTAAAAGCCATGAAGGAGGCCTCTTCCCCGTCTATGCAGTCTTCCACGACCACCTTGTCCCCGGCCTCTCCAAAGGCGCGCTCTTTCATAACCAGGCGAAGGGCATCAGCCGCTTCCTGCACCGTCTTTGCGACGATAACGCCCTTTCCCGCCGCGAGCCCGTCAGCCTTGATGACTATCGGCGCCCCTTTGAGCCTCACATAGTCCTCCGCGTGGACATAGGAGGTAAAGACCTTGTACTCCGCCGTCGGGAGCCCGTAGCGTCGCATGAAATCCTTTGAAAAAGACTTGCTCGCCTCCAGCCTGGCCGCATCGGCCCCCGGGCCGAATATCTTTCTGCCCTCTTTCCTGAAGCGCGTGGCTATGCCCCCGGCAAGCGGGCCCTCCGGGCCAACCACCGTAAGGTCGATCCATTCGTATTTCACAAGGTTCAGGATCGCGTCAAAATCCATCGGGTCTATGTCCACGCATTCGGCCAGCTCCGCAATGCCCGCATTGCCCGGACAGCAGTATATCTTGTCCACGCGGCGGCTCTGGGAGAGCTTCCAGACCAGCGCGTGCTCCCTGCCGCCTCCGCCTATTACCAGTACTTTCATATCTTCCCTGTGTGAAAATGTTTTGTTTTGTTTTTTATCTTATTCATTAGTGCTTGAAATGCCGCGCTTTTGTAAGGAGCATCGCCATGCCATGCTCGTCGCATGCCTTTATGACCTCTTCGTCCTTTACCGAGCCTCCGGGCTGTATGACGGCAGTAACCCCCGCCTTGCTTATCTCGTCTATGCCGTCCCTGAACGGGAAGAAACCGTCAGAGGCCACGACGGAGCCTTTGAGCGGCACGGCAGCGTTGGCGGCCCCGCACCTTGCGGAATAAACGCGGCTCGTCTGCCCTATGCCTATCCCTGCGGTCCCGCTGGCAAAGGCGTAAACTATGGCGTTTGACTTTACGTGCTTCACCACCCGCCAGGCCAGGTCGAGAGCCGAAAGCTCTTCCCCGGTGGGTTTTCTCTTTGTCACCGCCTGGAGAGACCTCACGTCCACGCGCAGCGTGTCCCATCCCTGGGTAAGTATGCCGCCCGCTACCCGCTTTATGTCAAACCCCTTGAGGGGTTTCGTGAGCATCTCCGGAAGCTCCAGGACCCGCACGTTAGATTTTGCCTGGAATACTTTAAGCGCCCCCGCCGTGTAGGACGGGGCCAGCACCACCTCGACAAAAAGCTTCACGATCTCCTCTGCGGCATCCCCGTCAACCTCCCTGTTAAAGGCGATGACGCCCCCGAAGGCGGAAACGGGGTCCGTCTTCAGCGCCCGCCTGTAGGCCTCCGCGGCGGTGTCCGCGACGGCGGCGCCGCAGGGGTTGTTGTGCTTTATTATGGCGCAGGCGGTCTTGTCGAACTCGAGCGCCAAGAGCATGGCGCAATGCGCATCGTAATAGTTGTTGAAGGACATCTCCTTGCCCTGCACCACTTTTGCCCTCGCGAGGGAAAGGCCATCCGTCCGCTCCTCATAAAAACCCGCTGCCTGATGGGGGTTCTCGCCGTACCTGAGGGGAGAGGCAAGCCTGTAGCTTAATGTCAGTGTGGGAGCAAAAGAGCCGTCCCCGCCAGCCACGCCTTCCAGATAGTCCGCTATGAGCGCGTCATACCGGGCGGTATGCTGGAACACCTTTTTGGCCAGCCTCAGGCGCGTCTTGCCGCTTACCTGGCCGTCTGCCGCCTTAAGCTCTTCAAGCACGGCAGTGTAATCGGCAGGGTCTACAATCACCGTGACGGACTCAAAATTCTTCGAGGCGGCCCTGAGCATCGTGGGCCCGCCGATGTCTATGTTTTCGATGGCGTCCGCGAACTTTACGTCCGGGTTTGAAACGGTGCGCTCGAAAGGATAGAGGTTCACCGCCACTATGTCTATAAGCCCGATGCCGTGCTCCTCCAGGTCTTTCATATGCCCAGAGTCATTCCGCCTCGCAAGGAGCCCTCCATGGACCTTCGGATGGAGCGTCTTGAGCCTGCCGTCAAGCATCTCCGGAAAACCGGTGTAATCCCCGATGTCCTTCACCTGCAGCCCTGCGTCCTTGAGCGCCTTGGCGGTCCCGCCGGTCGATATCAGCTCAACACCCATTTCCGCAAGCCCTTTTGCGAACTCGGCAACCCCGCTTTTGTCGGAAACGCTGATCAGCGCCCTTTTTGCCTTGGACATCCTGATTCCCCCCTTGACTGGAAAAAAGTGTTTCCGGTTTTTACTCTTGGTTTTTTGTATTTATTTTTGCTCAAAAAACTACAAAAACCACGCCCGAAAAAAAGATGAGGTTTATTTTATCACCTGGGAAGAAGGCTTGTAAAGCACGCGGGCCGAAAGGGAAAACGAATGCAATAGAGCTGAAAAAGAAAAAATCAAAAACACCGCTGCTCAACTTTTTCAGCCGCATGGGGGCGGAGGGCATGGCTTGCCCCCACGACGATGAAATATGCCAGCGCGGCGATAACGGCTATGTAAAAACTCACTGGAAAACTGGTGGCCAAGGCCAGCAGCAGGCCGCCCCAGACGAAAACGCTGCCAAGCGCCATAGACAGGACAATAGCGGAAAAGGGCCTGCGCGTCACGTGCTGGGCTATGGCGGCAGGGGCCACTATAAGGGCAAACACCAGCAGAACGCCTACCACCTGTATCGCTTCGGAGACGGTGATGGCGACAAGCAGCATGAACAATATTGAGACCAGTTTAACGGGCACGCCCCGCGCCTGGGCGCTCTCAGGATCGATGGAGGCGAAAAGCAGCGGCCGCCCGATGGCGGCAAGCAGCAAAAGCGTTGCGGCCCCAAGGACTACCGTCCATAAAATGCTTGCCTTTGTGACGCTCAGTATGGAGCCAAATAGCACGGCCACCGTTTCACTTGCCGAGCTCGTGTAGAGCCCGAGGAACAGCACACCCAGGCCGAGCGCGAAGGAAAGGGTAATGCCTATCTCGATGTCCCGCCCCCTTATGCGCTTTCCGAGCATTCCCATCCCGAACCCGGCCGCAACCGTGAACCCGGACATGGCAAAGAGCGGGCTTATCCCGAGGAGGGCGGCAAGCGTGGCCCCGGCAAAACCGACATGGGAGAGTGCATGGGCGGCAAACGCCTCGGCCCTGAGGACCACAAAATATCCAATGGCCGCAGAAATGACGGCAATGAGCGTTCCGGCCAGGAAGGCGTTTTCGACGAACGGTTGCCTTAAAAGAGAAAAAAACGTCATGCCGGCTGCTCTCCAGACCTTATTGTCTTCCGGATCATCTTATGGACCGGGGGCCCGGCCAGCCTCACGGCCAGGTAGGCTGCAAACGATATCGAGGCGATGTAAAAGCTGACGGGCCAGGAGCTGACTGCGGCAAGGAAAATGCCGAGCCATGTATAAAGGAGCGCCAGGGAGGCCGACAGGGCCATCGCGGCGCCGGGCCTCCGGGCCAGCCTCATCGCCGTTGCGGCGGGCCCCACGAGAAGGGTGAAGACAAAAAGAATGCCCACGACCACCGCCGCCATCGAGACCGCCACGGCAACAAGCACAAGGAAAAGGATGCCAAGCAGCCGCACCGGAACGCCCCGCGCCCGGGCCACCTCCGGGTCCATGGTGGCAAAAAGCAGCGGCCGCCCGATGGCTGCCAGAAGGGCGCAGGCCGCAAGGCCAAATGCCGCGGTGACCAGGACGTCAGTGCCCGTTATGCCCAGGATGGTCCCGAAGAGAATGCTGTAGGCGCGCTCCGCATACCCCGTGTAAAGCGAGATGAAGAGTGCGCCCAGGCCCAGCATGAGCATCATTATTATGCCTATGTTCATGTCCTCTTCCCGTAGATTTTTCCCCGTGAGGCCGATGCCCACAGCTGAGGCGATCGTGAAGAAAAAAAGGCCCAGGATAGGGTCCACACCGAGGACAAGCGCGCCGGCCGCGCCGGCAAAGCCTATATGGGACAGTGCGTGTCCCGCAAAGACAAGCCCGCGCGCGGCCAGAAAATAGCCTATGATGCCGGCCACAACCGCAACGGCCGAGCCCGCCAGAAACGCGTTCCGTATGAAGGGATATTGCAGGACGGAGAGGTCCATGTCAGGAATCCATGGTCAGACCTGGGCGCCGGCAACGAAGACCCTGTCGCCGGAGCGTATGACGTCCACCTTCGAACTGTAGAGCGCGGAGAGCGTTTCGCTCGTGATGACCTCCTCCGGAGCTCCCATGGCGCTGTGCCCGTTTGCCAGGTAAAGCACGCGGTCCACCGCGTGCAGCAGCGGGTTGATGTCGTGCGAGATGAGCAGTACGGCCGCTCCGCGGTTCCTGCTGATGCCGGACAAAAGCGAAACTATTTCCCTTGCGCGGCTGATGTCCAGGTTCGAAAGCGGTTCGTCCAGCATGAGCACCCTTGGGTTTGTTATGAGCGCCTGCGCGATATACATCTGCTGCTGTTCTCCACCCGAAAGGCGGCCGACCGGGGCGTCGGCCAGATGGCAGACGCCGACCTCATCAAGCACTTTATTTATCGCCGCGCTCCGCCCGCGCCCCCCAAAAAAACCGATGCCCCATTTGTTCCCGTCGAGGCCGAAACCTACAACGTCCCTGGCGCGCAGGGCAAGGTCGGTCTCCAGTGTCCTGTGCTGGGGCGCATAGCCTATCTCTCTGGCGCCGAGCCGCGGCGGCTTGCCAAGCACGGAGACCTTTCCGCGCGCGGGCTCAAGCAGGCCCAGCAGCACCTTGAAAAGCGTGGTCTTGCCCGCCCCGTTCGGCCCGAGGACGGCAACGAACTCCCCCTCCCGGACATCGAAGCTGACATCCTCCAGGACCATCCGCCCGTTCAGTTCCACGGCGATGCCCTCAACCGATATCACCTTTTGCGATATCATCTTTCGCGGCTGTCCACCGGTCATCGGCCTCCCCGGGCGGAAAAAAGCCCCTTTTCGATCAAGCCCAGTCCGGTAAGCATCCAGGACTGGTACGTATCCCCCTGAGGCATCGTCTCGGACACCGGGACAAGAGGAATGCCGCGCGCCCAGGCCTTCCCAAGCAGGGCCGTTATTATGGGCGTGACCGTCTGTCTGTTGTATATCAGTATCATTATCTCTTTCCTGTCCACCTGCCTGTCGGCCGCGGCCACGCTCGCTGCGGGCGGGTCGTTGCCTTCAGCTATGGCCTTCTGGAACTCAAACGGAGTAAGGACGCGGAGCCCCATTGGCCCGGTCAGGTACAGGCCGATCGTCTCCGTAAGGCCCACAGGGGAGCCCTTGTATTTAAGTCTTATCCCTTCCTCCTTTGCCCGCACCGGAGCGAGGGACGCCAAGAAGCGGGCCAGGCTGCTCTTAAAAAAGGGCGCATCTGCCGGCCGGACCTTTATGAGGGCCTTGTCAATGGCGTTTGCTACCGCCTCCATGTTGTCCACCCCGTACCAGACGTGCGGGTTGGCGGGCAGCCGGCTTGGGGCGACGTCTCCGGCGGTAATCACGATGCGGTCCGGGTTGGGAGAGGCGGAAAGCATCTTGTCCATCCAGGCGTCGTAATGCAGCCCGTTTTTTATTACGATGTCCGCCCTGGCGACGGCGATGCCGTCTTCCACGGTCGATTCGTATTCATGCGGGTCCACGTTCGGGCTTGAAATGAGGCTTTTGACGGAAACCAGGCCCCCGCCAAGCTGCGAGGCGACATTCCCGTAAAAATTCTCGGCGGCAACGACCCTTATCGCTGCCGTGCGGACGGCTCCCTCCTGTTTTCCGGTCTGGATGCGGGCCGGACCGCCAGGACGGAAAACGAAATACATGATGGCAGCGGCGGCAACAACGCCAATGACCGCAGGAAAAAGCTTCCGGACGATTTTCACAGGAAGCGGCCTTCCCCCCTCTTTTTAATGGTTTTTTTATCCCTTAACGCTGACCGGGTTTATATCTTTCACTTTTACTTTTATTTTTTTACAGTTGGGGCAGAGCCCCTCTATCAGGACCTTCTGCCTCTCCGCGACAAAGCCCTTCCCCAGGGTCCCCATGTAATGCACATGAAAATCCTCAAGGCAGGCCGTCATCCCGCAGCCCCGGCAGGAAAAATGCGGATGGCAGTTTCGTCCGTTGCACTTGTCCGGAAGCTCATAGACCCTGTGCCTGCCGTCCACGTAGGCCATATGTATGATGCCCGCCTCCGTAAAGGCGCTCAGTATCCTGTAAACGCTCGCCCTGTCCAGTTTCAGCCCGAGCATGTCCATTATCTGCATCTGGCCAAGGGGCCTGCCCGCTTGCAGAAAAAGAGCCATCACCTCTACCCTGCCCCTTGTGGCCTTGAGCCCGCTTTTCCTCAGCAGCCCCACGATGCGGTCCTGCTGTTCCTGTTCCCGCACGTCCTCTTTTTTTTTGTTGCGCGCCATATTTTATTTTATAAAAATCTAACATAGATGCGACATAATTGCAAAAACAAAAAATAAAAAACTTCCTTTTACCTCTGGGGGGGAAAAATCGTTAAACAAGGACAGGGACATGTCCCCCCAAAAGAACGATCCGGAGCGAAGGGGAGAGGAAACCGTTTCAGACAGGAGGAAAGCGAACAAAAACACAGGCCCAGCGACACTGCATCAGAAGCCCCTTTACGACGCCCTATGCCGCAACCGCAGCTTTCAGCCGGAAGCGGTCTCGATACCGGTCCGGACAAAAAAACAGGCCGCCCGGGTCTGCAAAAAAAGCATGACCAGGGCGGACAGAAAAAGAGGGGCACACGGCCCCTCTAACAGCTTGACGGGCCTCAGGTGCCGAAGATGTTCTTTGGAAGCGCGCTCAGGCCGCTGCCGCCGCACTCCGGGCACTTAAGCCCCGAGGCCTGGTCGTCGTCTTCGAGGTAAGCGGTCGAGATGCTTCCGCATCTGGGGCAAAGGCAGTTATATAGCGTCTGCAATTTCAGGTCACCTCCCAAGTCTTGGCTGCAGGCCGAAGAACTTTTTAAGCATATTGGCCATCATGCAAAAACCGGTCAAGGCGAAAACTATCAGGTTCACCCCGGCAAAGGCGGCAAGCAGCAGCCAGTAGGGGCTGAAGAGCATGGCCAGGGCCAGGCTCAAGAGCACCACGAAACCCGCCACCAGGAACACGGTCCTCTCAAGGTACCAGGAATCGGTCTTAAGCAGATACATCTTTAGTTATCCTCCTCGTCTTTTTTCTTCAACGGACAGGGTTTGTTCTTGAAGAACTCGTAATACAGAAGCGGTACAACGACAAGCGTAAGGGCCGTTGCGGCAACCGCCCCGAACATCAGCGATATGGCGAGCCCCTGGAATATTGGGTCAAACAGGATGACCGAGGCGCCGACCACCACGGCCGCAGCCGTGAGGGCGATCGGGCGGAACCTCACCGCGCCGGCCCGCACAAGGGCGGCTTTAAGGTCATCGCACTTCGCCCACTCCATCTGCACGAAGTCCACCAGCAATATCGAGTTGCGGACGATTATGCCCGCAAGCGCTATAAAGCCTATCATGCTCGTTGCCGTAAAGAACGCGCCGAAGACAAAATGCCCGGGCAGTATGCCTATCAGCGTAAGCGGTATGGGGGCCATTATGACAAGCGGCACCGCAAAATTGCCAAACCATGCCACAACCAGTATGTAGATAAGGACCAGCACGGCGGCAAACGCTATGCCCATGTCCCGGAAGGTCACGTACGTGGTGTGCCATTCGCCGTCCCATTTCACCGAGTAGTTCTGCCCTATCAGCGGCTGGTGCCAGAAATACTGTTTTACCTTGTAGCCGTACTGCGTAAGGCTGGCTATCCTGTTTTTCATCTTGAGTATGGCGTAGACAGGGCTTTCCTCCTTGCCCGCCACGTCCCCGATCACGTAAACCACCCGGTGAAGGTTTTTCCGGTAAATGGACTGGCCTATCGTGCCTTCCTTTACGTTCACAACCTCGCCCAGAGGCACAAGGGCGCCGTCCTTCGAGGGGACGGTAAGCGAAAACAGGCTGTTTGCGCTCGAACGGTCCTTTTCCGGGAGCCTGAGCACTATGGGCACGGGGTTCCTCTCGTTGTCCATATGCACCAGGCCGGCCTGGAGTCCTTCCATCGAAGCGCTCAGCGTCTCGGCCGCCGCCTGCGTTGAAACACCGTCCAGAGCGGCCTTTGTCCTGTCCACGCTGAAGGTCAGCTTCTTCTGCGGGGCCTCGACGTACCAGTCCACATCCACCACCCCCGGGGTCGTTTTGAATATATCCATCACTTTTTTGGCCAGGGCGGTCTGCCCCCTGAGCGAGGGCCCATAGACCTCTGCCACAAGCGTATCGAGCACCGGCGGGCCGGGCGGGACCTCGGCTATCTTCACATTTGCCCCATAGAGCGCGGCGATGCGGTCCAGGCCTGGCCGTATCCGCTTTGCGATGTCGTGGCTTTGCGCAGACCTCTGGTTTTTGTCCACGATATTAAGCTGGATGTCCGCCTGGTATGGCTGGTCCCTGAGGTAATAGTGACGCACGAGCCCGTTAAAGTTGAAGGGCGAGGCGGTGCCGGCGTATATCTGGAAATCGGTCACCTCCGGCACGGTCCTCAGGTATTCTCCCATTTGGGAGGCCACGTGCTCGGTCGTCTCGAGCGTCGTGCCCGCGGGCATGTCTATTATCACCTGCATATCGTTTTTATTGTCAAAGGGCAGCATCTTCATTGTGACCAGCTTCAGCGGGACCATCAGCAAGGCCAGAAGGAGCAGGCCCACCACACCTCCCAGGGCGAAAATCCTCTTTTTCCTGTTCTCAAGAAGCGGGGAAAGGGTCTTGTGGTAGATGCGGTCCATACTCTGGAGCTCTTTTTTCTCATGGCCCTCTTCCTGCCTGGTGTGTTTCACTTTTTTGAGCACCGCGTAGCCAAGCCAGGGGCTTACGATGAAGGCTATGAGCAGCGAAAAGAGCATCGCCGCCGATGCCCCCACCGGGATGGGCCGCATATACGGGCCCATGAGGCCGCCTACAAAGGCCATCGGCAGAAGCGCCGCTATGACGGTGAAGGTGGCCAGTATGGTCGGGTTCCCGACCTCATCCACCGCATAGGCCACCTTGTGCTTCCCCGGCCCGTAGAGCTTGAAATGCCGGTGGATGTTCTCCACGACCACTATGGCGTCGTCCACCAGTATGCCTATGGAAAAGATCAGCGCAAAGAGCGTCACCCGGTTTAGCGTATAGCCGTACAGATAGTTTATGAGCAAGGTAAGGGAAAGCGTCACCGGCACGGCGACCGCCACGACCACGGATTCCCTCCATCCCAGCGCCAGGGCCACAAGTATTGTGACGGATATGGTCGCGATGAGCATGTGCTCCAGCAGCTCATCCGACTTCTGCTCGGCGCTGGCCCCGTAGTTCCTGGCTACGTTTATCCTCACCCCGTTCGGGACCAGCCTGCCCCTCACGGCATCGATCCTGGACCGCAGCCTTTCGGCAAGCAGGGCGGCGTTGGTGCCTTTTTTCTTTGCCACGCTGATCGTGACAGCTTCGTAAAGCTTGGCCGTGGGCTTTATGTCCTCAAGCCCGCCGCTCAGACGCTCCTTTTTGTCAAAAGAGGGGCCAAGGCCCATGAACACATAATTTTTTGGCCTCTGCGGGCCGTCGCTGATCGCTGCAACGTCCTTCAAATAGACCGGCCTGCCGCCAGAGACCCCGACCACCACGCCACCTACCTGCTCCGCGCTTTCGAGGAACCCTCCGGCCTGCACACGGATGTTCCGGTTGCCATTGTCCAGGTCTCCTTCGGGCGAGGCGAAGTTCGAGCTCTGGATGGCCCTGGCTATGGCCACCACCGGAAGGTTGTACGCCTTGAGCTTTGCGGGGTCCAGCTCCACGCGCACCTGCCGCGGGGATCCGCCGGTTATGGTGACCTGGGAAACGTCCGGGTCCTTCTTTATCTCGTCGCCAAGCCCCTCAGCCATACGCCTGAGGTCATAAGAGGTGTACCTGTCCGACCAGAGGTTATAGACCAGCACCGGCACGTCGTTTATCGTCATGGGCTTTATAAGCGGCTGGCTCACGCCCGGAGGGATCCTGTCATAGTTGGACATGAGCTTGGTGTAGAGGGTCACAAGGCTTTTGTTGATGCTCTGCCCCACGTAATACCTGACGATTATAAGGGAGCCGCCCGGCTTGCTTATGGAGTAGACGTATTCGACCTCGGGGATCTCCCGTATAAGCCTTTCCATGGGCTTGGTGACAAGGTTTTCCACTTCCTTTGCCGAAGCCCCGGGATAACCCACGAACACGTCTATCATGGGGACGTGTATCTGGGGGTCTTCCTCGCGCGGGGTCACTATCACCGCAAAGACACCTGCCAGCAGGGAAGCGACCACGATAAGCGGCGTGAGCTTGGACGTAAGGAACGCCCTGGCTATCCTGCCGGCTATGCCAAGGCGGCCCCTGAAGGTCTCCTTTTCCGGCGTTACTTCTTCCGGTTTCTGGTCATGATTCACCGGGCTTTTGCCTCCTTGACGATATCTCCCTCGCTCAGCCCTTCAAAACCCGAGACCGTAACGCGGTCACCCGGGTTGAGGCCGGACAGCACCTCCACGTAACCGTCATATTCATGCCCCGTCCTGAGCGCGCGCAGTTGCAATATCCCGTTTGGCCCCACGACGTAGGCAAACTGGAGCTGGCCGCGCCTGCCTATTGCGGCCTTGGGCGCCATCACCGCGCTTTTCTCTCCGTAAGGGACATGCAGCTTCACATAAAGGCCGCTCTGGAGCCCAGCCGAGTACGGCAGGTCTATCCTTACGTTAAACGTCCTGGTAATGGGGTCGATCCCGGGCGTCACCTGCGTTATGGGGAGCGTCTTCTGGCCCCCTTCCGCGGGCAGGTCCACCTCTACCGGAGTTCCCCTCTTGACCTTTCCAAGGAGGCGCTCATCCAGAGAGGCCGTTACCCTGTAGCTTGGCTCCTCCAGCACTATCAGGGGCGTCCCCGGCGTGGCCATGCTGCCCACATCAACCTTCTTGTCAATCACTATGCCGCTAATGGGGGCCCTCACCACCGTGTATCCAAGATACGTCCTGGCCTCCGCGAGCGCGGCCCTCGCCTGGGCGACCGCCGCGCCTGCCGCCTGCAGCCTGAGGCCGGCCATCTGGAGCCTGGTGCTCATCTCATCGAATTCCTGCTGTGCGATCGCCTTCTGGTCGTAGAGGTTTTTGTACCTCTTGTACGTGGTCCTGGCAAGCGCATCCTGCTCGGTGGCCATTTTTTCGGCCTGCACCGCCTGCGCAAGCCCCTGCCTGGCCTGCGCCACTTTTTCGCGCGCGTCCCCGGCCTCTATGGTAAGAAGGACCTGCCCCTTCCTCACCGCCTGTCCCCTGTCCACCCGCATGGAGGTCACCGTGCCCATTACCTTCGCGGCAACAAGCGAGGAGTTTTTTGACTCCACCTCGCCGGATGTGTCATACATGGTCGGGATGGTCATGACCCTTACAACCGAGGTCTTTATGCCCTCGACCACCCGCCTTTGCACGCTTCCCCCGGGGGTTTTTCCTCCGCAGGACGCAAGCAGCGGAAGCGCCGCAAGGGCCAAAAGGGAAAACCGGTTCAAAAAAAATCGACTAAAAAAGCTCAAGGAAAAAGTAAAAACTTTTCTCATTTCACTCCTTGTTTCCCGGCAATTTTTTGTACGAATTCGGAAATCCTGCCGCTTTCAAACCCCAGCTTGAAAAATTTTTCTATCAGGCTGTTTTGGGCCTCTATCACGCCGGTCCTGGCCTTCTCCACCATCACCTGTGAATCCAGAACGTCTATGAGCGGTGAAAGGGAATTTTTGTACCTGAGCTCCACCAGCCTTCTGCCCTCTTTGGCAGAGGCCAGTTCCGCCTTGGCGTAGGCAAGAGATTTTTGGGCGGTAAGGACCGCCTGGTATGCCTCAAACACCATGAAGCTGGCCGCTTTCTTTGCCCCCTCAAGACCTTCCTCCGCCTGCATGGCCCTCGCCTTTGCCTGGCTCACCTCGTGCTCGCGCGTGGCGCCGTCAAAGAGGTCCCACTTGAGAAATGCGGCGGCCGTGTAGCTGGAGCCCTCGCCCTCAAACGGACTGCGGTGGTCGTTCCACTGATACTCGCCGCTTACGCCCACCTCCGGGAAATAACCGGAGGTGGCAAACTGGACGCCGTTTTCCGCCTTTTTATACTTCGCCTCGATGGCCTTTATGTCCGGCCTGGCGTCGGCGCTTGCATAATACACGCCTATCGGCTGGAGATTTATGGCATAGGATATCCCTTCGGCGTCGACGCTGCGGGTCTCTCCGATGGCAAGGCCCAAGGCGCGTTTCGCCACCTCAAAATTCTCCTGGGCGGCGGCCACACCCTTTTCCGCCTCTCTTTTGGCGGCATCCGCCCGGAGAACGTCCGAGTACAGGCCGAGTCCTGAACTGTAACGGAGCTGTGCCAGGCGCTCGTGCTCAGTGGTGTCCTCAAGCGCCTTTCCCGCGGCATCAAGGAAGTTTCGGGCAGTTACGACACCCAGGTACGCCCTGACGGTGTCCATGGCCACCTTTTCCTTAAGCCTCTGAAAGTCCAGGCCCTCGGATGCCTCCTCGTCCCTGGACATCCTCTCCCCGGCGATAAGCCGCCTTGAATAGACCACCTGGTCCAACTCGAAACTGTTCTGGAAATCATTAATTGAAGGAGGTGAGTTCAATGAGCTTATCTGGAAATCGGATGCCTGGAACCTCTGCTGGTCCAGCTTCGCCATAAAGGCATATGTGGGGTTGTCAGTGCGCTCAAAACGGCTTTCAAAAGACAGGGAAGGATAGAAATATCCAAGCGAGGCCCCAACGCCCTCCTTTGCCGCCCTTACCGCCCATACGCCCGCCTTGACACGGGGGTTTTCTCTTAACGCCGCCTCCACCGCCTGGCCCAGGTCCATCTTCGGGCTTTTTATCTTTGCACCGGCCGCGCCAAGGTTTTTTTCCGGTTTCTCCTGTGCGAGGACGGCATGCGCAGGCGCCGCCATCAGGACAAGCAAGCACAATGAAAAAAAGTAAAAGACCTTGCGATATCTCATCTCCTTGCACCCGGACTTTCCGCGCCCGTCCCGTCTCCGGCAGGCTGCTTTTTCTTTTTTCTTATGAACTCACGAAAAGACTTCATATCGCACCGGCCCGTTGCCTTCTGGAATTCCTGGCATTCCTTGAGGCAGGTCCTGTCCTCTGCCGCCCTTTCGGTCTGCGCCAGGTCCTTGAGGACACTGCTTGCAAACCCCAGGCCGCGCGCATCGAGGTCCGGCCGCAGCTTATAGAACATCAGCTTCTTTTCCCTCCGGGAAAGCAGAAAACCCGCCGATTTAAGGAGGTTCAGGTTCCTCGAAACAAGCGGCTGGCTGGTCCCTAGAACCGCCATTATCTGGCAGACACAAAGCTCCCTTCCGGACACAAGCAGCAGGATCCTGAGCCTCGTCTCATCGGAAAGCGCCCTGAAAACCTTCAAATATTCGTTCATGACATATCATATAACCATGATTAGATATGTATTGTCAAGCCTTAATTAGATATGCATCGTCGAGCCTTTTTGACTGCCTTTTTATGAAATGAAAGATCTTTCTAAAGGATCTTTATTGAGGTCCGGCATGGTTTGCTGCCATGAGCCCTTAAATGTCAGCGGGCCCATAACCCAGCGCCAAGGCCACTGCGGGATGGACGACCGTGCCTTTGTAAACGTTAAGCGCACTCTTCAAAGGTGCGCTTTTTTTAAGGCAGTCCTCCAGGCGGACCTCCGAGGCGACCAGTTTAATGTAGGGCAGCGTGGAGTTTGCAAGGGCAAAGGTCGAGGTCCTTGGATAAGCGCCCGGCATATTGGCAACGCAGTAGTGTATTATGCCGTCAACCTCGAATACGGGGTCGTCGTGGGTGGTCGGTCTTGAGGTCTCCGCCGTGCCTCCCTGGTCTATGGATATGTCCACAATAACGGAGCCTTTCTTCATCGTCCGGAGCGTGTCCCTGTTTATGAGCACAGGCGCCTTTGCCCCAGGCACAAGGACGGCCCCTATCACAACATCGGCCTCCCTCAGCGATTCCATGAGTGCGCCCCGTGTGAGGCCAAGCGTCTTTACCCGGCCCAGGAACATCTCGTCTATAAGTTTCAGCCCGCTTGCGGCAATGTTGATGACGGTCGTGTCCATCCCGATGGCGGACGCCACACGGGCAGCATTGGTGCCTGCCGTTCCTGCTCCAAGTATAAGGCAGTTTGCCGGCCTGACCCCGGCCGCGCCGGCCGCGAAAACGCCGCTGCCGCCGAAAGTCCCCTGCAGGTAAAACGCCCCCATGAGCGGCGCCATCCTGCCAGCTATAAGGCTCATGGGGGCAAGCAGTGGAAGCCTGCCGCCCTCATCGAGGGTCTCATAAGCAAGGGCGGAAACGCCGCTTGAAAGCAGGGCCTTCACAAGGCCCGGATTCGCGGCCAGATGGAGAAATGTGAAAAGGACCTGCCCCTCCCGCAAAAACACGTACTCCTCGGGCAGGGGCTCCTTGACCTTCACTATCAGCCCGGCTGTATTCCATACAGCCTGCCTGCCGGAGATACGCGCGCCCGCAGCCTCATAGAGGCTGTCCGGAAAGCCGCTGCCAAGGCCCGCTCCCCGTTCGACCAGCACCGTGTGCCCGAGGCCCGCAAGCTCGGCCGCTCCTTCAGGGGTCAGCCCAACGCGGCGCTCCTCCTTCTTGATCTCCGCCGGCACCCCTATTACCATATCCCTGTCCCCATTTCTGATAAAAAATAACAGATACCGCTCCTGGCTTCAAGAAATTATTAGAAACCATCTCAAAACTGGTTCCGAAGCGAAAGGGAGATGGAATTGTGGCAGACAAGGGAGAAAGGAGAAACCGCCGATAGCCTCTTGCAGCCGGAAGCGATTTTGAGATAGTTCCTGGGACAATTGACCAGCAAGGCCCGCCGGTTATATCATAACGGACAAAGCCATGCTTGAAGCCCTTAAACAGCTGGAGATAATAAAAAGAGGCGCGTCGGAGATCATCTCCCCTGATGAGCTTTTAAAGAAGCTTGAGAAGGGCGTCCCCCTGCGCGTAAAGGCGGGTTTCGATCCCACCGCTCCGGATATCCACCTTGGCCATACCGTGCTTATGGAAAAGATGAGGCAGTTGCAGGACCTTGGCCATGAGATCATCTTCCTGATCGGGGATTTTACCGGCATGATAGGGGACCCTACCGGCAAAAGCGAGACCAGAAAGCCCCTGACAGCCGGAGACGTGGCAAGGAACGCCCTTACCTACAGGCAGCAGATAGTCAAGATACTGGATGCGGAAAAGACCCGCGTGGAGTTCAACTCCAAGTGGATGGGCGCGCTTAAGCCTGAGGAGTTCATCAGGCTTACCAGCCAGTACACGGTGGCCAGGATGCTTGAACGGGAGGATTTCAAGCAGCGCTTCCAGGGCCAGAGCCCGATAGGCATACACGAGTTCCTCTATCCGCTCATCCAGGGATACGATTCAGTGCACCTGAAAGCGGACATAGAGCTTGGCGGCACGGACCAGAAGTTCAACCTCATAGTCGGCAGGGAGCTCCAGAAGGCATATGGACAGGCACCGCAGAGCATAGTGCTCATGCCCCTTCTTGAAGGGCTGGACGGCGTCAAGAAAATGTCCAAAAGCCTTGGCAACTACATTGGGATCACAGAGCCCCCGCAGGAGATGTTCGGCAAGATCATGTCGATCACGGACGGTCTCATGCTCCGCTACTATGAGCTTTTAAGCCACATATCCAATGAGGAGCTTGAGGGGCTCAGGCAGAAGATAAAAGACGGCTCACTCCACCCCATGAAGGCAAAAGAGGCCCTGGCCCTCGAGATCACGGAGAGATACCACGGCAGGCAGGAGGCGCTGAGGGCAAAAGAGGAGTTCGAGCTGGTCTTCAGGAAAAAGGAAGTGCCTGAGGATGTGGAGGTATTCACGCTGGCGTGGGAGGAGGATACCCTGTGGCTGCCAAAGATCCTCAGGCTCTCGGGGCTTGCCCAAAGCGTTTCCGAGGCACGCCGGCTCATAGAACAGGGGGGCGTCAAGATAGACGGGCAGAGATGCTCGGACCCAGAGGCTAAACTACACAAGGGTTCTTATCTTCTGTCCGTAGGCAAAAGGCGCTTTCTGAGGATAGAGCCGCAGTAAAACTCCATTTGCGCCCCCGGACCGCCGTTAACGCCATTTTATTACGTTTTTATAATGAGGCCCCTTACGTGTTAAAATCAGAGGTCATGGAAAAAAGAGGGAAAGTATATCTGGTCGGGGCAGGCCCCGGAGACATAGGACTTATGACCATAAAGGGGCTTAGATGCCTCAAAAGGGCCGACGTCGTCGTATATGACTACCACCTGAACGCCCAGGTGCTCAATTACATAAAAAAAGACGCTGAGTTCATTTACGCGGGCAAGCAGGGCGGCCATCACACGATGAGCCAGGAAGAGATAAACGCCATCCTCCTTGACAGGGCCAAAAGCGGGAAGACCGTTTGCAGGCTGAAGGGAGGGGACCCGTTCGTTTTCGGCCGCGGCGGAGAGGAAGCCTGCGCCCTTGCCGATGAGGGGCTTGAGTTCGAGGTCGTGCCGGGGGTAAGCTCGTCCGTTGCCGCGCCGGCTTACGCGGGGATACCGCTTACGCACAGGAAGATATCTTCCTCCTTTGCCGTGATCCCAGGCTACGAGGACATAACCAAGGAAGGTTCGTCCATAGCCTGGGAAAAGCTTGCCACGGGGGTGGGCACACTCGTATTTCTCATGGCGGTCAAAAACGTGGATGTGCTTACCCAGAAACTCATCGCGAACGGAAAGCCGCCGGAGACCCCGGTGGCGGTAATAAGATGGGGGACAAGGCCGGAGCAGCGGACCATTGTAAGCACCCTTGGCGGGATAGCCGGGGTGATGAAGGAAAACCATATACGGCCTCCGGCTGTGATGGTAATAGGAGAGGTTGTAAGGCTCAGGGAAAAGCTGAAATGGTATGAGCAAAAACCCCTCTTCGGCCACCGGGTGCTCCTGACCAGGGAGCATTCCTCCGGGTTTGACACCCTTGAGGACATGGGCGCCGAGGTCATGGAGTTCCCCACCTTCGAGATCGTGCCCCCGGCAAGCTGGCAGCCTCTGGACGAGGCTCTTGGAAAGGCCGGCTCCTATGACTGGATAATATTCACGAGCGCAAAGGGGGTAAAGTTCTTCTTTGAAAGGCTCAGGGAGCTTGGCATGGACATACGCTGCCTGGGCGGCGCCAAGATATGCGCCGTTGGCCCCAAGACCGCACAAGCTGTCGGGAGTTTTTGCCTCAAGGTGGACATGGTGCCTGATGAGTTCCGGGCGGAGGGGCTGATAAAGTCGTTTGCCGGACTGAAAGACCCGCAGGGCAAAGGCCTGGATGGTATGCGTTTTCTTCTTCCGCGCGCACAGGAAGCGCGGGAGGTCTTCCCTGAAAAGGTCAGGCAGATGGGGGGCCATATCGATGTCCCGCCCGTCTACCGTGCGGTAAGGCCGGAGGGCAGCGGCAAGAGGCTTAAGCGCTTCATGAAGGAGGGCAGGATCACCGTTGCCACCTTCACCAGCGGCGCGACGTTCACGAATTTTCTTGAGATCATGGGCAGCGACGCAAAAGAGCTGCTCAAGGGCACCGCGATAGCCGCCATAGGGCCGGTGACCGCAAAGAAAGTGGAAGAGGCCGGGCTTTCAGTTGATATAATGCCGGAGATGGCCACCATGGAAGCACTGGAAAAGGCCATCATCGAGTGGGCCATGACCTCTGGCGCAAACAGGAAATAACCGGAGGATAATAATGCCCCGGGGCAGCTACGGCCGTCTTGCCGCGGTCGGCTTCCAACCGGGACTTTCGCCCCTGAGGGGCCTGCAGAAATCCAGGTTTTCCACCAAAAAAGGGCCACAGTGATGGCATTTTTTGTCCGCCCCACCCCGCCTCAGAGTCCGGATATGCGTGCAGAATCCACAGTTTTTGGTAAAGTTGCATTATAATTATTATCGTTATGCCTGGTGCTCTGGTGATATTGCCTACCTATATGGAGAAGGACACCCTGCCCGTCGTGCTTACAAAGGTCCTCACCCAGGAAGTGGCCGATATCCTCGTAATAGATGACAACTCTCCGGATGGCACGGCGCAGATAGCGGCCGACTGGGCCAGCCGGAGCGCGAGGGTCCATGTCATGAACAGGCCCGGGAAGCTGGGCCTGGGCACCGCATATCTGGCGGGATTTATATGGGGGCTGGAAAAGGGTTTTGACTGTTTCATAGAGATGGATTCGGACATGTCCCACAATCCCCTGGACCTGCCCAGGTTTCTGGACGAGATAGAAAAAGGGGCTGACCTGGTCATAGGCTCCAGGTACATGAGGGGCACGATCAGCGTCGTCGGGTGGGACTTCAAAAGGCTCATCCTCTCCAAGTTCGGCAACATATACGCAACCAAAATACTGGGCATGGAATTAAGCGACATAACGAGCGGCTACCGCGCTTTCAGCCGCAGGGCGCTGGAAAAGATAGAGCTTGGGGCCATCCATTCGGAGGGGTATGCCTTCCAGATCGAGATGGCATACATGGCATGGCGCTCCGGGCTTAAAGTCACCGAGGTCCCGATCATATTCACCGAGCGCGCCAGCGGCTCTTCCAAGATGAGCAAGCAGATCGTCAGGGAAGCGGTCTGGCTGCCGTGGAGGCTCAAGCTGCGGCAGATGAAAAATTCATTTTTGAAGTCTCCAGAAAAGACGCTTGAAAAAAGACCCCGAAGGAGAACAGAGGGATGACCGCTGGAAAAGCGATGAGCAAAAACCTGCATGCCGTCATAATGGCCGGAGGAAAAGGGACAAGGTTCTGGCCGCTTAGCAGAGAGACATTCCCGAAGCAGTTCCTTAAGATAATCGGCGAGAAGACCCTGCTTGAAAGCACTGTCGAACGCCTGCAAGGCCTGGTCCGGCCCGGAAACGTGATGATCATAACGACCGCCAACCAGTCGGAACTCGTCAGGTGGCAGACAAAAGAGACACTCTCCCCGGACTGCATAATGGTGGAGCCGGAAGGCAGGAACACGGCCCCTGCCATAGCCCTGGCCGCTTTCAAAACAAGCAAGACAAACAAGGACGCCCTGATGCTGGTGCTGCCTTCCGACCATCACATTACGGACCGGGCCGCGTTCGAAGGCGCGGTAAACGAGGCCATTGCCGCCGCAATGGCGGGCAGCCTTGTCACATTCGGCATTGTCCCGGACAGGCCGGAGACCGGCTACGGCTACATAAAGGCCGGGGAGCCGGTGAAAAAAAACGTTTTCAGGGTGGAGAGTTTTGTTGAAAAGCCGGACGCCAGGCGGGCGCGCACATTTTTAAAGGACAGGTCCTATCTATGGAACAGCGGCATTTTCCTTTTCAAGGCGCGGACCATGCTGAACGAGATAAAAAAATATATGCCCGCCCTTTACAAGGCATTCTCCGGGACAGAGAAGAAGCTCGGGACGGACGCGGAGGCAGAGGCCCTGAAAAGCGTCTATTCCGGCATGAAGGCGGAATCCATAGATTACGGCGTATTGGAGAAGTCCAAGCGCGTCTGCGTTGTGAGGGCGGATTTTGGATGGTCGGACGTGGGTAGCTGGAGCGCCCTTGGCGAGATCATGGAAAAAGACGAGGCCGGCAACGTGGTGCTCGGCAATGCGGTGAACATGGGGGCCAGGGACTCGATAGTCTTCAGCTCCGGCAGGCTGGTCGCCTCGATAGGACTTAAGGACATGGTGGTAGTGGACACCTCCGACGCCACTCTCATATGCCCCAGAGAGCGCGTGCAGGAAGTAAAGGACCTGGTGGACAAACTGAAGGAAAACGGCAAACAGGAATTCCTGCTGCCCAAGCGGGAGGAAAGGCCCTGGGGACATTTCGTGGTCCTCGAAAAAGGGCCCGGCTACCAGATAAAGCACATCTGCCTGAAACCCAAGGCCAGTCTGAGCCTGCAGATGCATAACCACAGGAGCGAGCACTGGATCGTGGTGTCTGGCATAGCCAAAGTGCAAAAAGGCGACGAGGTCTTCTATATAAACAAAAACGAGAGCACCTATATACCGAACACCGTAAAGCACCGGCTTGAGAACCCGGGGATGATACCCCTTAAAATAATAGAGATACAAAGTGGCGAACACCTCGGGGAAGATGATATAGTAAGGTTTGATGACATCTACGGGCGTACGAAACAGTAAAACGAACAAATGGGCCTGGCATATGCTGGCCCTGATTTTTTTCGTCTGGGTCTTCGGCATAACAACGAATTTCGCCCTGAACGACCCTGACCTGTGGTGGCACCTGAGGACGGGCCAGCGGACTGTAGAGACCAGGTCGCTGCCCAATTCCGACCCGTTCTCTTACACATCTCCGCACCCTCTGCCGGAAATCGAAAGGCAGGGCCTGAAATCCGAATGGCTTGGCCAGGTCATCTACTACGGCGCCTATGCGCTTGACAGTTATGAGGGCATAGGGCTGCTGCGCGGCCTCCTGATAATCCTGCCAATGTTCTTCATATATGTATGGCTTGTGAAAAAGGGCCTGAAGCCCTGGATGGCGCTGGCCTCCTCCACCTTTGGATCGTTGCTTACGGCCATCATGCTTTTCTACACCTACGAAAGACCTCAGGGCCTGTCTTTCTTGTTTTCAGTTCTGACGGTAATGCTGCTTGAAGGGATAAGGCGGAAAAACAAGATCTCGGCCGTATTGCTGTCCCTTTTAATGGCGTTCTGGGCAAACGTCCATGCCGGGTTCATTGTGGGCATAGTGATAATCCTCCTTTATGTGGCCGGTGACATCGTCAAATGGGGTTATCAGAGGGCGAGGGGCGCTGCCGTGAAACCGAACTACCTGCTGTTTGTGGCCGCTCTGGCGGGCATTGCCGCCTCAGGGCTCAATCCGGACGGCTATGCCTTGAGCTATAACTATCTCACCGGACTTGCAAGCAAGTTCCTTAACGATATGCAACACACCGTGGGCCTGAAGAAGGGCGGCGGCCAATGGGTTACGAACGTTGTCCTTGAGTTCAGGCCCCTCATCTATTTTTACAAGGTGCTGTACTACCATTGGCTCCTCTTCTACTGGGCCTTCACCGCGCTGCTCGCCGTTCTGCTTGCGCTTAAGTACTGGCTGAAAAAAGATATAGATGTGCCCGAGCTCTTTACGGTATTTTTTGTCTCCTTCTTTGCCAATTACTACGCCAGGGGGCTCATGTTCTCCATCATCATACTCTCCTTCTACTATGGCAAAAGCCTGCTTGAGCTCAGGAGCTTTAAAAAATTGACGGCCTCCTTTGCCGCCTTACTGCTCATTACGACCGCATGGTGCACCTTCTATATAGCTTCGCCGATGGCATGGGCACTGAAACCGCGCATAACGAATCAGTGGGTCTCACCATGGTACCCGATAAGCGCTGACCGCTTCCTTAAGAAGCACCATATCGACCCGCCTATGTACAACTTTTACACCTGGGGCGGTTTCCTGATCTGGGACCTTTACCCGGATTACAAGGTCTTCATCGACGGCCGGGCACTGAACAATACAGTGAACACCATGGCAGACACGATTTTGAAAAGCTATCCGGGCTGGGAGCAGGACCTTGACGCATACAACATTAATTTCATACTGGTCCCCGTGGTCTTCAGGGAATCCGGCTACCTGGTACCTCTGCCGGTCTCTCTTATAAATGACCCCGAGTGGAAGCTCGTTTTCCTGAAAAACAACCAGGCTATATTCGTAAGGAATACCGCCAATAACCAGAAGATCATCCAAAAATACGGGATGGACAAGAAGGATATTTTCAAGGAGGTCGTGGAGATCGAAAACATACTTGGCTA
>JAJYJB010000023.1 GCA_021789735.1 Nitrospirota bacterium | reverse complement strand
TTTTGGCTGCAAGAGGCTGAAATCGCGGCATGCGGCGTTATCAAGGGGAAGCCGTCCTCAACGCAGCGCCTGCTGCGCCTCCGGGCGGTTTCCCCTTTCTTCCTTGTCCGCCACAATTTCATCTCTTTTTCACTTCAAAATCAATTTTGAGATAGGTCCCAGGCAAATGACAAGAAGACTGGGCCTGCGGGGCGATTCGTCCCGGCCCGCTGTGCGAGGCGATTCATTAGTCGAGGTCATGATCGCGATGGTCCTTTTCCTGTTCATATTCATCGCCGTGCTCCAGACCTCTCTGCTTGCCATGGACGCGGACACCAGGAACATGCTTAGGAACGAGGCGATAAGGATAGCGGCGCAGTCCATGAACGAGGCAAGAAGCAAGCCTTTTGCCAACCTGGCCAATACAGCCGGCACGTATACGATAAACAGGAGCTTCCGGAGCATGACCATCCCCTTTACCGTGATCAATTCGCCCGTCGCGATTTCCCAGGATGACGAGCAGATGACGGTGCAAGTGAAGTGGAACTGGAGGGGACAGCCTTACACGCATACGATCCAGACGGTGATAAATAACTGAAATGAAAGCCGGGGCGCAGGTGCGAGGGTATTTTGGAAAATTTACGGGCAAGCCCTCGCGGTTATTCATTCATGCCGTGGGCAAGGAAGGCTTCACCCTGGTGGAGCTTATGGTCACTATCGTGATATCTCTTTTTGCCCTTGCCGCCACCACCTCGCTTTTTGCGCAGCTATTCACCCAGTTCAAACAGGAAAGCACGGTGTCCCAGACCGGCATCGGAAGCTCCATTGGGCTTGAGTACCTGGAGAAGGACATCCAGAGCGCCGGGTACGGGCTGCCGTGGAATGTCAACGGGGTGAATTATCAAGAATCCGCCGTGGCCAATGCCCTTACCGATGATGCCCCCTCAAACCCTCCCAGGGCGATCTTTTCCATCAACGGAACGGGAACGGGATTGAACGGCTCCGACTACCTGGTGATAAAATCCCAGATGGCCGCCGTGAACGACAGCGCCGCAGGCAAATCCACGTGGATTAAATCAACTGGAGGAGCAAAAGTATGGGGAAACCCCAACTGGGACCTCAACCCCAGCGACAACGCGATAGTCGTCTCCACGATTGACAATATCGTTTCTCTGGTAACCAATCCAGGCGCGCTATTTGGCGTTGTCAACGACTACGCGCCCACAAGCGCCACCGAGACGCGCATGATATACGGCGTGGCCGATGCCGCCGATGCGCCGACCGGCCTCCGGATGCCCTTTAACCGGGCGGACTATTACATAGCGCCCCCGGGCACCGCAGGCGTTACGCAGCCGCAAAGGTGCGCCCCGGACACGGGGGTGCTCGTGAAGGCGGTCATGAAACAGACGGACGGGACTTATACCCTGTATCCCATCCTGGACTGTGTGGCAGACATGCAGGTCATATTCGATCTCGGCAACGATCAGTACAGCAACGACATCTCGAATTCACAGAACTTCCCCGCCTCCTGGATACGGCAGAACGTCCACGGGGTGAGGGTGTACATACTGGCCCAGCAAGGGCAGAAGGACCCTACATACACCTATCCTTCAAATACCATTACAGTAGGGGAGTTTGGCCTGGGGCGCAATTACCCCATTGCGAATGATCAGAAGCATTACAGGTGGAGACTGTATACAATCGTTGAAAAACCGATGAATCTTGGACAATAAAATGGAAAGCGAACGGGAGTGAGCGGATGTAAAAAACCATGAAAAACCCTTACATTCAAGACCCGAAGGGTCTAAAACTGAAAAATAAACTCATAAGACCTGTGAGCAATGAAAGGGGCATTACCCTGGTGATAGTCATGCTCCTTTCGGTCGTGGCGCTCCTTATAATGTCCGCCCTTATTTACATGGTGGAGTCCGGCTCGGAGATGTCGGGAATGCAGAAAAGGTATGCTACCGCGCTTGATGCCGGAATGGGCGGCGTGGGCATGGTCAAGGAATTCATAGATACACAGGATACGCAGGGTACCCCTTTCTTAAATGGAATAAGTTTGCAGTTTACAGCGGAAGGAAGCAATTGTTCCAGCATAAAGCTTACAGAGCCCACTGCAGACTGGGGGGGCTGCAACTCGTCAGTCGTATTGAACCCTTCAGACCTTCCCGGCTCGCCCACGGCCAGCTATGATATGTACGCAACGCTTGGCAAATACACCGTTTACGCGAAGATAGTGGACACCGTCCAGGGCAACACGGCGCAGGGTGAGGGGCTTGTGCAGACGGGCGTGGTGGCCTCCAATTCCGGGCAGACGCCGGTCCAGGCGGAGCCCTATCTCTATACCCTGGAGATACTTTCACAGGGGAAAAACGCACAGGGCACGAACCTTCCGGAGCGCGCCAAGCTCTCCGCGGTCTACGAATACTAAAGGAGGCAGGGACCAGGCCCATGAAATTATCGCATCTGGTGGAGAGGGTAAAGGACTCCGTCAGGGGAAAGCCGGTTTTCTACGGGCTTGCCTCGGTCCTTTGCCTTGTGTTGGTCCTGTTTGTGGTGTTTCATGGAGGCAAAGCAAAAATAAAAAACGCGCAGGGCCCGGCTGTCTCCGTGCCACAGGCCGCTAAAAATGCCCGGCCCTCCGGCCAGGCAAAAAAACCCCAGGGAGAAGCTGCCCTGGGAGACAGCAGGCAGGGCGGCAATGGCCGGAACAACGGCGTGTCGCTTGAGATCGTCCCTGGCCACGCCTACGTAAATACGGTGCTCCACCTTGCGGCGCGCGGGTTCAACCTGTCTGACGCCCAGGTCTCCTGGCTGGTTAACGGCATGGAGCAGGTGCCAAGCTCTCCCTTTGAGTTCGATACAAAAGGCCTGCTTAAGGGCGACGTCGTCCAGGCGGTGGCGGGCATAAACGGCATGGAGGTGAAGTCCGGCGCCGTGACCATCGGGGAGGCCCCGCTTGAGATCACGAGGGTCAAGCTCATGCCGGAGGTCTTCAGGCCGGGGGAAAACCTCTATGTGGATGCCCGGGCGACAGGTAGCGGGAATGAAAACATCGTTTATGAGTGGACGTTGAACGGGCAATTCGCGGGAGATTCAAACAGCCTCGATGTGCCCGTGAAAAGGGGAGACAGGATAACCGTAAAGGTCACGCCGTGCGGCCCCCAGGGCTGCGGCCGGCCGGTTGTCTTAAAGAGGCGGATAGAGAACATGCCTCCCATGTTTGGCAGGCACGTGAGCACCACTTTCGACGGCGCGCTGTACACCGCCCAGCTGAGCGCAACGGACCCCGACGGGGACCCCATCACCTATTCGCTTGAGGGCGCGCCCGCAGGCATGAAAATAGACCCTTCGAGCGGTCTTATAGAATGGAAGGTGCCGCCGGGCGTGAAGGGCGCGCGGGTGACCGCCATAGCCAGCGACGGGCACGGCGGGACCTCCGAGATGACGCTCGACATAAAACCGCAGTAAAGGTTTTCCCGCTCAAATGTAAGGAGACTGCCGCCTGACGTTACACGGGGGAAAATAAAGAGCTTAAAAAGTTGCCATTCTCAGACGGCGGTCTGGAGACCCGGCTTTTGTCCTCTGTTTGCTTTCTTTTTTTGAAAATTTTCCGCGTATTAAAAAATTAAAAAAACCGGATGCATGCGGGCCGGCGTTGCCCACACTGGTGGCGGTGGGTGATATAAGTATAAATATGTTAAAATAAATAGATTTTTCAATGTTTGAGGGGGTTTCCGGCTTTAAAATGAAGACACAGATAAACATAGAGCAGGAGATGAAGGTATCCTACCTGGATTACGCGATGAGCGTGATCATAGGCAGGGCGCTTCCGGAGGTAAGAGACGGGCTAAAACCCGTGCAGCGCAGGATACTTTACGCCATGTTCCGGGAGGGGCTTCTGCCCACCAGGAAGTATTCAAAATGTGCGGGCGTAGTGGGCGAGGTCCTGAAGAAATACCACCCCCATGGTGATTCAGCCGTTTACGACGCCCTAGTCCGGCTGGCGCAGGACTTCAACATGCGCGCCCCCCTGGTTGACGGGCAAGGCAACTTCGGCTCCATAGACGGCGACCCCGCGGCCGCCTACCGTTACACCGAGGCGCGGCTTTCAAAGATAGCCGAAGAGCTTTTAAAGGACATAGACAAGGACACGGTGGATTTCGTCCCCAATTTCGATGAAACGACCGAGGAGCCGGTCGTGCTTCCCACCAGGGTCCCAAACCTGCTCATTAACGGTTCGGCGGGCATCGCGGTGGGCATGGCAACAAACATCCCGCCTCACAATCTCTCGGAGGTCACCGATGCTTTGATAATGCTCCTTGAAAAGCCCGAGGCTGGCACCGCGGAACTCATGACCGCAGTCAAGGGGCCGGACTTTCCCACCGGGGGCGTCATCCACGGGATGGAAGGGATAACAAGCGCCTATGAGAACGGCAGGGGGCTTGTGAAGGTGAGGGCGAAGGCCCGCATAGAGCGCGAGCACAAGGGCGGTGAAAGCATAATAGTGACGGAGCTTCCCTACCAGGTCAACAAGGCGGCCCTCATAAAAAAGATAGCCGAGCTTGTGCGCGAAAAGCGCATCGAAGGGGTCTCCGACCTGAGGGACGAGTCCGACAGGGACGGCATCCGCGTGGTCATAGAGATAAAGCGGGGCGAGGCCTCGGAGGTGGTCCTTAACAACCTTTACAAGCACACGCAGATGGAGTCCACCTTTGGCATAAACATGCTCGCGCTGGTGGGCGGGCAGCCCAGGGTCCTGTCGCTCAAACGGATGCTCGGGCACTTCCTGCAGCATAGGCGGGACGTTATCATCCGCAGGACGCGGTTTGAGCTCAAGAAAGCCCAGGAGAGGGCCCATATACTCGAAGGCCTGAAGATAGCCATAGAGCACCTGGATGACGTGATAGCCCTGATAAGGGCCGCGCAGAGCCCGGAGGCCGCAAGGGAAGGCCTTATGAGCAGCTACGGGATGACGGAGGTCCAGGCACAGGCCATCCTGGACATGAAGCTCCAGCGCCTGACCGGGCTTGAACGGAAGAAGATAATAGAGGAGTATGAGCAGACCCTCAGGGAGATAGCGGACCTCCAGGACATCCTGGGCAGCGAGATACGCCAGAAGGACATAATAGCCGGCGAGTTGCGCGAGATAAAGGAGAAGTACGCGGACCCCCGCCGCACGGACATCATAGAGGCCCAGAAGGAAATCACCATGGAGGACCTCATAACCGAGGAGGAGATGGTGATAACCGTCTCCCATAACGGCTATATAAAGCGCCATCCCATCTCCGCTTACCGCAGCCAGCACAGGGGCGGCAAGGGGCTCATAGGCATGGAGACCCGCGAGGAAGACTACGTGGAGCAGCTCTTCATAGGCTCCACGCACGATTACATGCTTTTCTTCACGAACCTGGGCAGGCTGTACTGGCTCAAGATATATCAGATACCCGAGGCGGGCAGGGCCGCCAAGGGCAAGGCGCTTGTCAACCTGCTTGCCCTCTCCGAGGGGGAAAGGGTGAGCACCGCCCTTCCCGTGAGGACCTTTACGGAAGGCTACCTGGTGTTTTTCACAAAGAACGGGACCGTTAAGAAGACCGCCCTTGATGAGTATTCAAACCCGAGGGGCAAGGGCATCATAGCCATTGGCCTTGAGGACAAGGACGAGCTGATCGCGGTCCGGCGCACAACCGGACAGAACGACCTGATAATAGGCACCAGGAAAGGGTTTGCCATAAGGTTCAGCGAAGAGGACGTCCGCCCGATGGGCAGGAGCGCAAAAGGGGTGATAGGCATCCGGCTGACAAAGGAAGACGAGGTGGTTTCCGCTGACATGGTGGAGGAGAGGAACCTGCTTTTGACCGTTACCGAAAAGGGCCTTGGCAAGCGCTCACATATCGAGGACTACCCGGTGCAGGGCCGCGGCGGAAAGGGCGTCATCTCCATAAAGATCACAACAAAGGGAGGGCAGGCGATCGGCCTCATGAAGGTGCGCGACGAGGACGAGCTCATGCTCATCACGCAGTCCGGAAAGACCATAAGGATGCCCGCAGAGGGCATATCCATCATAGGCAGGAACACCCAGGGGGTCAAGCTCATGGACCTGGAGGAAAACGACAGGATAGTCGGCCTCGGCAAGGTGGCCGATAAGGACTGAGCCCTAAAACTTTTTGCTTTCCGCCTGCCCGCCGGTCTGGTTGTCCAGGCCGTTTTGCTGGTCTGTTAGTGTCCGGCCGGCTGTCGCGGGCTTTTTTACACTGGATGAGGACAGGATTTCGATAGGGCCGAACCAGGAGGTCGCCTTGCCCCCCATGTTGTCCGAGTTGTTCATTATGGCGATTGCCGCCGTGTGCGGCGGGTTTTTCCCGAAGGCCGCCTTGTAGTCATCAAGTATGTTGACCCGCTCATGCCTCCACCCGTTAAGGTGTGCGGGGCCGCTTTCAAGGACTATGTCCTTTGATGCGCTCCATGCGGGACTCGTGATTATCCTTTTCTTGTGGGGCTCGTCGGCCCACAGGTAACACAGGTTGCTGCCCGGGGGGTATACGCCGTATATCTTTTTGGCTATTGCGTATTTGATCCTGGTGAAAAAGCCCGCTTTTTTGGGGTTGTATTTGAAAAGGATATAAAGCCTTGCGGGCGAGTCGTTCGTGCTTTTCTTTTTTATGTCGCCGCCCTGATACAGATTGGCGACCATCCATCGCCATTTCACTATCGGGAATTTGTAAACATCGAATTCCTTTTTGTAGACAAGGGCGGACGAGGAGTCATCGCTTTTCGCTCTGACGCAATGCACCCCGTCCTTGACGTCCAGAGTGTAGAGGGTATTGTTCTTTTTCTTGAACAGGCGGTAGGGCATCCAGCCTTTCAGGCTTCTAAAGTCCTCGGACAAAAACAAAAAAACGCACGGCCTGGCTGCAGGCGCGGCAGCGGAAGGGGCCAGCAAAGGGGCGGAAGCCGCGGCCGAAAGCGCCCTGCCGGCAGGGGAGAAAAAAAACAGGAAAAAAAGCACGGCGGCAGACAAGGGCACTACCGGGGAAAACTGCAACCGGCCGGACTTCATTATAAGGGAAATCATTTTGCGGATGATCCGCTTCATCATATTTCTTATAATATAAAAAAAATCCCGGACAGTGAAGCGTCTTTGAAGTTTCCGGCCCGCCTGTGCTATTTTCAAAATTGCCGGGCGGTTTCATTATTTAAAGGACATTGCCATGAAGAACATCAGAAAGGCCATTAAAAAAAGCGCCAGAGAGCGGCTCAGGTTTCTGCCTGAAGAGGAATCCCGCATACCCTGGCTGCCCGTCCTCCTGGAGGCCTATTCGGTAATAGACGCAGGCGTGCGGCACGCGGTTGAGGACTTTGAGAAAAGGCAAAACAGGAGGCTTGCCTGCAAAAAAGGGTGCGGTCACTGCTGTCAAACTCACGCTGACATCCCCTTTTATCCGCTTGAGCTCACAGGCATTTACTGGTTCTGCGTGGAGAAGATCGGGCCTGAGGCAAGAGCAGAACTTAAAAAAAGACTCAGGGACAGCTCCGCCGGAGCCGCGCCAGAGGGCGGATGCGTTTTCCTCCAGGGGGGCTCCTGCTCCATTCACCCACTCAGGCCCGCCGCATGCAGGCAGTTCAACGTGTTTGGCAGGCCGTGCGGTCAGGGGGAGGACCCTTTTTTCAGCCGGAGGGGCGATGTCCTGACGCCGGTCCGTGAATATACGGACAGGGCGTTTTTCATCATGATGCCCTTCTACGGGATCCATGACGAGACCCAAAGGGAAAAAGCCTTAAAGGAGGGCTCCTTTGTCCTTCACGCCCAGGCCATGAACCTGCAAAAACACAACTGGGCGGAGCTTTTGAGGCTGATGGAAGACCACGACTCAGAAAAACAAAAGCCGCCGGATCCCGGTCCAATGGACTAAAGGCAAATGCCTATCCGATAAGGAGACGAGGCCGGTAAGAATTCAAAGGGAAGCAGGTTATTTAACCGGGTAACGGCTCTTTTACAGCATCCCCGTGTCCGCGTCCCTGTGGGTGTACTTTATCACGTTCACATCGGAGAGGGCGACGATACCCTCTTTGACCATCTCGTCAAGCACGGGCATTATCCTGTTTATGTTTTCCTCCCTGTCCATAACGGTTATCATTATGGGCAGCTCGCCGTGCGCGGCCAGGGTCTTTTTTCTGTGAAACCGTTTGTGGGGGCCATAGCCGGCTATCGCCTTATACACCGTCGCCCCTGCGATATCTTCCATGATGAACCTCTTCACAAGGACCTCGTAAAGCGGCTCGCCCTCCCATTTGTCGTCCTCGCTTATTATGATGCGAAGCATCTTAGCCTTGCCTTCGAGCTTCATCCCTTCCACCTCTTTTTTCTCTTTTTCGCCTACGCCAGCGCAGCACTTTATGACATTGGTGTCGGCCATCTCCACAAGCCCCTTTTCAACCACCTGGTAAACATCCGGAAGCACTTTGTTTATCATCTCTTCGGAGTCCACCGCCTCTATCTTCATGGGCATGTCCATGGAAAGATAGAGGATCTTGGAGGTATGCAGCACGCCGTCCGCGCCGTAGCCGGCCACGCCCTTGAAGACGCTTACGCCCGCTATCTTTTTTTTGTGCAAAATGTCCAGCAGCACTTCATAGGCGGGCTTGTCCCCGAACTTGTCGGTCTCGCCCACATAGATTGAAAGTTTTTTGGCGGCTCCCTTGGTGATCATTTTTTCAGATGCTCCTTGCTATTATTTCGCCCACCTTCAGGGCCACAAAACCAAAAAATACGCTCAAAGCCACGTAAGCGCCGCCCAGAAGCCATTCACCGTCCCTGAGGAGAGCCCCGGTCTCATACTCAAATGTCGAAAAAGTCGTGTAGCCGCCACAGATGCCTATCACCAGAAAGAGCCTCCAGCGGGCATCCACCAAAATCTTTTCGGTAAGCAGGGTCATGAAAAGCCCTATCAGGAAGCTCCCACTAATGTTAATACAAAACGTCCCCAGGGGGAAGCTTCGCCCCCACCTCTGCCCGACCCACGTGCCAACCATGTACCTGGCGATCGTGCCCAAAAACCCGCCTGCGCCCATGATAAGAAAATCCATCTGTGCTTAAAAAATCCTTTCCGGCATATAAACTTGTGTATGATGAACAAAATAAGGCAACAATAAAATAAAAAAACTCCTGCCCTGGCAAAAAACACCCGAGGGTAGGAGTCATCAGCCTTTTTTGGTGCTGCAAAAGGCGGTTTCACATGTTGCAGGCGAACTCCATCGCCCGACTAGTAGTAAATCAAAACGGCGAAACAAAGTCAATATGCCGGAGCATGCCAGACGCCGCGGCATATAGATCATTTGACTATAGCGGAGGCATGGGCGTCAAACGGGTTGGTCCTGACGGCAAGGGAGAAGAGATAAGGATAATCTTCCTTTAGGTGGCGCATATAGGAAAGCCATTCGATGACGAGCAGCCGGTAGGCCCTTTTAATGTCTCCGTCGAGATGGGCATAGTCACCTTCCGGAAGGGCGGAAAGGTCCTGCCTGTGGAAAAGCTCGTCGGCCACATGGGACACTGCAAGCAAAAGATCGGTGAAGGCTTCGTGCTCAAGGATGATCGGGTTTTCGAGCATCGTGAACAGGAAGTCCTTTTTGGAAAGGAGAAGCTGCCGAAGCCCCTCGAGCCTGCGGGCTCCCGCGTCTACCCGGAGATCGTGAAAGCTGAAAATGTCCGCCGCGGAAGCGAAGTTTTTGTCTGTCCAGCCGTCCGATATGAGAAGCTCTTTCCCAAGCCGCTTAGGAATGGCCCCGAATCCCAGAAAGACCTTCAGGAGCTCTGACCCGAGTTCGGTGAAAAACACGTTTATCACCATGTTCAGCTTCCGGAGCCTGTCCTGTTTTCCTCTGAGGATGAGGAGCTGCTCAAGGACTATTGTGACCAGAAGCACCTGTATGGGAAGAAAGGCCAGGTCCTGCAAAAGATAAAAAAATGTGTCCCTTGGGCGGTGGAAGATGCGGACCTGAAGCATAAAAAGCCCAGCCGATATAACGATCAGCGAAAGGCCCATTGCGATCTCCCAGATAAAACGTTTCATCGTTTGCAAGACCGCCGCTTCAGGGAACAACCCTGACGGCCGTCAGGACAGCGCCGCCTGAGCGGCCGTCTTTTTCAGCAGGTTTTATTGGTTCTGCCATGGTGGAGATCAGTGCCCGAAGAAGCCCCGTCCCATCCTGTCGGGTATAAGGTAAAGGCATATGCCCCTGTCCGCGCAGAATTTGATAACGTCCTTGTCCTTTACGGAGCCGCTCGTGGCAACTATGGCTTTGACGCCGGCCCGCTCAAGCTCCTCCACTCCGTCGGTGAACGGGAAGAAGCTGTCGCTTGAGGCAGATGCGCCTTCAGTGGGGTGGCCGCAGTAGGCGGCAAGGTTAAGGGCCAGCTTTGCGCCGCGCACCCTGGCCTGCTGGCCCACGCCGTTGGCGATGAGCTGGCCGTTTTTCACGATGGTTATGGTGTTGCTGTTGCTCGTGTCCCCGATGGCCTTTGCCATGAGCATGTCGTCTTCCTGCTGGCGCGTGGCCTGGCCGTATTTTTTGAGTTCCGGGTCGCCGAGGTCCAGGATGTAAGTATAGTTCGGCTGGGCGAGGAATCCGCCGCGCACATACCGGAAGCGCAGGGCCGTGTCAAGGCTTGCGCGCCCCAAAGTGGCAAGGGCCGGGTTTGCAAGCAGCCGGCATTTGTCGCCCTTGCGCTGGAAATACCCCAAAGCTCCCGAATCAAATGACGGGGCGATGATGCCGTCCAGGGGCCTTCGCTGCCCCTCCGGCATGCCGTGGCTGACGAGCGCCTCGGCAACCTCCTCCGTCACCGGATAGTTCATCATCACGAGGCCGCCGAAGATAGCAAGCGGGTCCCCCGTTATCATCCGGCGGGCGGCCTCAGCCGGGTCCCCTCCGACGGCCGCCCCGCAGGAGTTGCCATGCTTCACTCCAAGACAGATAAGGGGGGCCTTGCCCCGGTTTGCCTCGAAGGAGGCCGCGATGTGGGTGACGCTCTGGAGCAGGCGGTCCAGGTCACAAAGGTTATTGTAGCTTGGCTCCGTTCCGGCCACGATACGGAACTTGTCCAGCGCCAGGGGGTCTGATGAGCCGCCCTCGTACAGGGCGGCGGGCACCTGGTAGCCGTTCTCGCCGTATTTGCAGGTCAGGGAAAGCCTGCCTGAAAACCTCATCTCTTCATCGGGTCTTTTGCCTTCCAATTGGGACACCTCCTCATACACATTTAATTTGTTTGTGGAAGATTATACATTCATGGGGGAAATTGAGACAAGGCGAAGAAACCGCTGCTGCAGCCAAACGTGCCAATGCTTTTATGTTTTTAGTGGGGACGAGCAAAAAGGGGAATTGGGCAGAACGATGAACTGAGAGATTAAAAACCCCCCCAGGCCCCTTTATCAGCGGCGCCTATGCCGGCGAGATTCTCTTCCATGGCATTGAGATTGAGCCTGTCAAGAACTATCAGACTAAAAAAAAGAAAACCAGGGCATCGGCAATTTTTCATCGCCGACGCCCTGGTTTTTTATTTTATTTCTCAGAAGCCTACCATGTTTTTTTCTTGCTGCACAGGCAGTACCAAAGCGGAATCTCTGTTTTCGTCACAGTGGGCGTAGCGTAACAAACATACTGTTTGTAGCGCTCGGCTGCCTGGTTGCAGGTGCACTGGGCCTGGAACTGGTCTTCGGCCTCAAAAAGCTGTGATTGGCCACCTGAAATAATGGGTACGGCGCCCGGTTTGCAGATTTTCCCCTGCTCTGTGGCCTGGGCCGTCTGATAGCGGCTACCCTGTGCATAAACCATTGTGCATAATCCAAACAATACAAAGGCCGCTGCAAGGCAAAGCATGACTTTCTTCATTTTGCCTTCCTCCTTTTCCCTAAGGAAAATTTCATACGGAACTGTTCTTTTTTTGCGATGATGGAAAATGGTTACTTCTACCTTACTTCTATCAGAACAGACCACCGGTGTCAAGAACTTGTACTAAATCCCCCGGGAAATGTTGATCCGGCTTTTCTGTTTCTCCTTATTTTCGTAAAATACTTTTAAGCATGAAAGCGGAAGACCTGAGCCGGATCGGAAAGGCAGTTTATGAAAAGATAAAAGTCTCCCGGCCGAAAGGACAGCTCCCCATGGAGCGGGGCGCGGGCGGGGACCGCACCTTCCCTGTGGACAAGCTGGCCGAGGACACGATCCTTGATGGCCTTAGGGTCCTGGGCGAACGCCTTCACATAATAAGCGAGGAGGCGGGTGCGCTCGATATCGAGGGCAGGGGCGAAGCCCTCACCGTGGCGATAGACCCCATAGACGGCAGCAAAAACGCCGTCACGGGCATTCCCTTGTGGGGCGCCTCCATCGCAGTTTCCAGCAGCGGCGAGCTTGGCGGCCTGGAGCTCGGATATGTGATAAACCTGGTCACGGGAGATGAGTTCTGGGCCGAAAAGGGACGCGGGGCCTTTCAAAACGGGACCCCGATCCGCTGCCAGAAGGACACGGTGATAGGCCTTTGCGCCTTCGAGGCAAGCACTCCCTCAAAACATCTGAAAGAGATACTGCGGCTGCTTGAGGCCGCGCGCAGGGCAAGGTGTCTTGGCTCCATAGCCTTGGACCTTGCCTATCTTGCCTCGGGTGCGGCAAGCCTCTTTGTTAGCCCCGGCGCGTCCAGAAGTTTCGATTACGCTGCCGGGTATCTGCTCGTGAAGGAGGCCGGGGGCGTCTTTACGGACATGGAGGGCCGCGGGCTCGAAGGCGAAAAAATAGGCCTTCACCGGAGAGGCAGATCACTTCTTGCTTCGGCAAACACGGAAGTCCACAGGGCCGCCCTAGAGATCCTGGATAAAAGTAAGATCCTGAAGAGAAGTAGACTGCCTGAATGACGGGACAGAAAAAAACGGCGGATAACCTTGCTCAGCGTTTTCTCGCCGCCTCGGAGAAGTTCAAGGACAAGACCTTTCTGAAGTACGAAGGCGCAAATGAAAGCTCCGCTCCACGGCCGTCCTCTGCGGATGAAATAAAAACTTCGCCTGCCCTTTCGTATGGCCGGTTTATGGGGCTTGCGAAGACCTTCGCCCAAAACCTGCGGCGCCGCGGCGTCCGGCCCGGAATGAAGATAGGTCTTTTTGTCCCTTCGGGCCCCGGATGGTGCCTGGCTTTCACGGCTTCAATGCTTGCTGGGGCGATAGCGGTGCCCATCAACGAGGCCGCTCCAGAGGAGGACCTGGAGGCGGTCTTCTCGGATTGCAGCCCCGAGGCGTTCATTGTAAACAGGGAGACGAAAAAGCGCATTTTTTCTTTTCCGTTCTCTTTCCCTTTTTTCTTTTCAGGCGGGCCGGGACATCTGCCCCCCATGGTGATAGACATGGATGCGCCGGGATTTTTGTTTTTTCCCTCTCACGAAGCGGCCCTGCTTCCTTCCGCCGCGCAGCCGGACGAGCCTGCGATGATCATATACACCTCCGGCACCACCGGGCTGCAAAAAGGGGTTGTGCTTACCCACCAAAATCTTATCTCCGATGCCCTGGCGGTCATCGAGACGGGGGTAGTGGGCGAGAGGGAAAACCTGCTTCTGGGCCTTCCCTTCTACCACTCTTATCCCATAATGTGTTTTATCGCTTCCTTCCTGTCAGGGGCCTCGGTCACCCTGCTTGCCTCCATGAAAGACCTTGCGCGCGTGGCAAAGGAGCGCGAAGTAACGATCATCGTAGCGGTGCCCCAGATGCTTGAGCTTCTGGATGCCTCGATAAGAAAGAGATTGCCGGGGCCTGCCGCGCTCCTTCTGCCTGCATGCGGGGCGCTCAGGCGGAAAACCGGTATAAATCTAGGCAAGATGGTCTTCAGAAAGGCGCACGCCATCTTTGGCGGGAGCCTCAGGCTGATAGCCTCCGGAGGGGCCAGGCTGGCCCCCGAGGTTATGATGGATTTGGAAGCAATGGGTTTCACCGTTGTGGAGGGCTACGGGCTTACGGAGACCTCTCCGGTGGTGACCTTCAATCCGGTTAAAAAAAGAAAGCCGGGCTCGGCGGGAAAACCCATTGGCGGTGTTCAGCTCACGATAAAAAACGGCGAGGTGCTTCTGCGGGGCCCAATGCTTATGCAGGGGTACTGGAAAAAGCCTGAGGAGACCGCAAGAGCGGTAAAGGATGGATGGCTGCACACAGGCGATACCGGCTGGCTGGACGACGAGGGGTATCTGTTTCTTACCGGCAGGAAAAAAGAGATACTGGTCCTTTCCTCCGGCAAAAACGTTGTGCCGGAAGAGGTGGAGAAGCGCTACAGGGAAAGCCCCCTTATCAAAGATATCGCCGTTTATGAAGAAGGAGGCGCCCTGAAGGGCGTTATCGTGCCGGAGTTCGATTACGCAAGGGAAAAGGGGATTGCCAACCTTAGGGAGGAGACCGGCTGGGAGTTGATGCGCATCGGCCAGGGACTGCCCTCCTTCATGCGGCTAAAGGGCTTTATGCTGGTTAAAGGGCCCTTGCCCAAAACTCCCCTGGGAAAGGTAAAAAGATACCTTCTGGGCGAGCTGATAAAAAGGGAGGGGGCAGCGCAGCCTATGCGGACCGGGCCCGAGTTCCTTCACGGACATGGGCAAAAGATAGCCCGCGCCCTGAACATGGCAGCGGGGCGCAAGGCCGGGACTGCTATAAGGGCTGAAGACAATCTGGAGCTGGACCTTGGCATGGACTCCCTTAAGAGGATAGAGCTTCTTGCCGCCCTGGAAAGGGAGTTTTCGCTGCCCCGGGAAAAGGGAAAGAGGGGGCTGCCCGATGATTTTCTGCTGGATGTCCAGACGGCGAATGAGCTCCTTAAAAAAATGGAAGGATTTTTGCAAGCCGAAGGGCAGTACAAACCGGTCTCCAAGCCGGGGGAAAGGCCTTCGTTTCCTCCATTTAAAGCAGAAGAGGCAATTTCTTTCAGCCCGGCGGAAAAAGCGGCAAGCTTTCTTTTGCATTGCCTACTAAAGGGGTCGGCAAAAATCCTTTTCAGGCTCAGGGGCAAAGGGCTGCAAAACTTGCCGGACGCCCCGTTCATCCTCGCTCCCAACCATTCAAGTTTACTTGACGGGTTCGTCATCGCCGCCTCACTGCCTCTGCGCACCGTCCTGTCTCTTTTTTTTGTAGGATGGGAGAGGTATTTCAGAGGGTTGATCGCCCGCACCCTAAGGGTGATACACGTGATACCCATAGACAGGGAGCATCTGCTGGGCGGGGCGCTCAGGAGTTCGTCCCTGGCGCTTAGGCAGGGTTACTCGCTTTGCGTTTTCCCCGAGGGGGGCAGGTCCTTTGACGGCAGGCTCATGGAGTTGAAGCCAGGGATCGCGGTGATGGCTGCAAACGAGGGCGTCCCCATAGTCCCGGCCTGGATAGAAGGGTCAGCCAGGGCGCTTCCCCGCGGCAGCAGGTTCATTAAACCTGTCAGGATAGAGGTCCGGTTCGGAAAACCCCTTCATCCGGGAGATTTTGAAAGCAACGACAAGCTTTTGGCTGCGCTGGCAAATAGCCTTAACGCTCTTTCCCGCGGGGCAGAACGATCCTGAAGACGGAGCCCTCGCCGGGCTGGCTTTGGGCGGTAATGCTTCCGCCCATCACCTCTATAAGCTCCCTGGCTATCGCAAGCCCAAGGCCAAAGCCTTTTGAGTCCTTTCCCTTGTAAAACCTGTCAAATATCCGGCCCAGCTCATCCGGGGCCATGCCTTTGCCCGTGTCTTCCACCTCGACGTAGAACATGGAGCCTTCAAAGCCGTATTTCAGCAGAACGCCGCCCTCGGTGGTGTGGTTGGCCGCGTTCTTGATTATGTTTTTCAGCACCTTTTCGAGCTTCTCGGGCTCCGTGAACACGGGAAGCTCCTTGCCGTTGGCGATCTCCAGTTTCAGGCCCTTGTCCATGAAAAGAGGCGCCATCCCCTCGATGATGCCTTCAAGGAACTCACGCAAAAGCACCTTCTCCGGCGGGCTTTTCTTTAAAAAGCCCGCCTCGGCCTTGGTAAGGTCCTCCATGCTGCCTATGAGGCGGGTCAACGAGTCCAGCTCCACCTGTAGCGATTCAAGTCCCGCCCGGTCAGCCTCGATGACGCCGTCCATCATCGCCTCTATCCTTGCCTTCATTATGGCAAGGGGGGTCCGGAGCTCGTGGGCCACGTTGGACGTAAGCCGCTTTCTCAGTAAGTCCTCCCTCTGGAGGGCCTCCGCCATGGCGTTGAAGGCGGACTTGAGCCTGCCTATCTCGTCCGCTCCGGTCCCTTTTAGGCGGACCGAGAGGTCGCCCCCCGCAAGTGTCTCCGCGGCACGTTTTAGCTCCCGGACAGGCCTGGACAGAAACTGGCTCAGGACTATTGCCAGGAAAAGGGCGCCGCACCCGGCGATGACGAAAGAGGTGATGAGGAATTGCCGCCCTCTCTGCTTGAAGATATGCTCTTTTTTTCTTATAGGCGAGTCGGGAGGGGCCATGAGGTCCCTAATGGCAAGCGTGCCTATCTGGTTGCCCATGTGGAAAAGCGGATAGTTCTCATAGGGAGGGCCGCCTTTGCTTTCGGGCTGGATTATCTGCATCCTCAGGCGCATCGCCTCACCCATGAGGTCGACCGCCTGGGCGGAGCTCATGATGGTCCTGCCCGAAAGGTCTTCCACCCGGCAGTCGAACCGCAGCATGGCGGCCCAATGAAGTGAGTCCTCAAGGGACTCCATGTCCCAGCGGTCATGCGAATAGCTGCTTTCCACCGAGGCAATTATCCAGTAGATGTGGTCCTCCCTGGTGCCTTTTTCATAGGCCGCGAAGTCCTTCATTATCCGGTGGCCAAACATCAGGTTCGAAAGGAGGGCCAGGGCGATAACCAGAAGGAATGCTACAAAAAGCTTACTCCTCATCCTTTGCGCCTATGAATTTGTAACCTATGCCGTATATGGTTTTTATGAAGGTGGGGTTTTTCGGATCATCCTCTATCTTCTGGCGGAGGTTTTTTACGTGGGCGTCTATCGTGCGCTCGTAGCCCTCGAAGTCGTAGCCCTGGACCATGTTCACAAGCTGGAGGCGCGATAGCACCATCCCCGGTCTTTCGCAGAGGGAAACGAGTATGCCGAATTCCGAGGGGGTCAGGGTAAGTGGCTGCCCGTCGCGGGCTACTTCCCGCCTGAGGACGTCTATGGTAAGGGCGCTCTTGTTGAAGGACATCCTTGTATAAGGTCTTTTGTGCCTCCTCAGCTGCGCCTTTATCCTTGCAAGGAGCTCCCCCGGGCTGAAAGGTTTTTGCACATAATCGTCCGCGCCGAGGCTCAGGCCCTTTATTATGTCGTCTTCGCCCGTCCTGGCGGTGAGCATGATTATGGGAACATTCGAGTTCTGCCTTATAATGCCGCAGAGCTCCTCCCCCTGTATGCCTGGCAGCATGAGGTCAAGCACGACAAGGTCCGGAGGCTGTTTCAGATAGTGCATCGCCTCTTCAGCCGAGCTCGCTATAAGAGGTAAAAAGCCCTCCCTTTCAAGATAGAGCTTTACGACATCGGATATCTTCTTTTCGTCCTCGACTACCAGTATCGTCGCTTTTTTTTCGGCCATCAGAGCCCCTTTAGCGCCCTTTCAAGCGCCTTTTGCCGTTTCGAGGGCTGCCTGGGATTTCCTCCGCGCCGGGTGGGCAGATCAAAAACACCTTCCTCATCCCCGTCTTTCGTTTCCCGCTGGCCGGCGCCCCCGCCTGCATGGAGTTTCCTTTCGAAAAGCTCCGAGGAAACAGCGACTGAGCCATGGGCCCACGCTGCGTCCTGCAATTCGCGGTCGGAGCTTACAAGTATGATCCCGCTTTCCTTTTCCAGCGCTTTTTTTATTACCGAGTCCGCCTTTTCACCCGTCCTGGAATATATGACGCTCAGGCCGCCAAGGACCATCCGGCTTTCGATGTGGGAGCTTCCTCCCCATCCGTCAAATACGACAGTTATTTCATGCCCGGTCCTCTTCCGGTAGGCCCGCAGCAGCTCAAGCAGCGCTTCCCGCTCCTTTTGCAGGTCGGGGTGCTGAACGCCCGTCAGATTGTAGCCGTCTATGAGAATTCTTTTTTGCCCGCCCATTTTCAGCCGGAACTGGTTTTTTCCTTTTTTAAAAAAATGCTCATTCCTCCATGTCCACTTCCATGGACATGTCCATAAGCATCTGGGCGGTGGTCTTGCGGAACCGCTCCCTGTAGCCCAGGCGCTCCCGGACGTCTTTTTCTATCTGGGCAAGCGCGGTATAAAAAGGGGTCCTGTCCATGCCCTGATGGGGCGTGGCCTTTTCCACCGCGTTTATCCTGTGGCAGCCTCCCCCGGCCTTTCTCGCGCCGTCGGGCATTATGAAATAATGGGGCAGGCCATGGAGCCGGCATATCATCGGCCTCCATTTGTAGAGAGCGCAGGAGCCGTTAAAATTCACGGGGCACATGAGCTTGAATATCTCTCCGGCCTGCAGTTCGTGGGCATAGCTTTCCACCACGACCCTGGCCCGAATTAAAATGGCGTCCCGCAGCTCGGGGTCCGCGGCCTTGAGACCTTCGAGCAAAAAAAGGTATTCGGCAAAGGTATGGTGGTTGAACCTCTGGGTGCAGCAGTTGTCATCGCAGCCCTCGCAGGACAGGCCGTAGAGGCGGGAAAGCCTCCCGTACTCCGCGTCCATCTGGGCGTACAGCCCCTCCAGTTTTTCCATCGCCGGTCTGATCATTTTTTGAAGTCCTCTCTCATCTTATGATTGCGCCGTTGCCCGGTGGTTCGCCCGGGAAGCCCCCGTTGCCCTCTTTATGCCCTGTTGCACGGGCGGCGGGATATCTCTTCCCAGAGCTTCTCGTCTATCTCATCCAGGTAATCTTTTATTTCAAAGCTCCCGCCGCACGCCGTGCAGCGTATCCTGACGCTCCTTCAACCAAAAACGGCGCTGACCTGCGACCCGCACCTCTTGCACTTCATCTGGTTTTTTTTAATATCCACAAAGTTATTTTAACCTAAAAAGTCGCGCCTGAAACAGAAGACGGCGGAAAAACCGGGCCCTAAACACCTCCGCCGCCAAGCCCCCTCAGCCTGATCTTGGCGTAAAAGGCGGTGTTGCCTGGTTTTTTGTCAAAGACGAAGTCCAGCCCCCAGCACTGGCTCTGGTATTGCACCTCGGCGGTATACTCCTGCAGCCCATTGGTCGTATCATACCAGATGGCGTTTACCACGGTGAAATGGGACGAGAGGACCGCGTTTGCGGTTATGTTGTGCACCCATGAGTCCTGCGCCGGGGTATACGTCTCTATTACGCCAAACAGCAGACCCTTGAGGGGAGAAAACGTCGAATTAAGCTGGACGGTCTGCAGCTTCCCGGCATAAGGGTCGTAGGTGATGCTGCCGCTCACCGTTGCCGGTCTGGAAGCGGATATGCTCAGCGTTGCTGGCAGTGCCCGGCCTGCCCTGGTGTCGAACTGGTCCGTCAACAGGACGTCCAGGAACTCCCCACGCTTGTCCATGAAACGGTTCATCAAGGAGGCCTGCAGGTAAGAGGCCTTGTCCTCCAGCTCGGTGGAATCGAAGACTATGGGAGGGGTCTGTCCGGTGAGGTCCCTGTCAACGAACTCAAGTGTGGGCTCAATATAATGAGTGACCCCGTTTTGGAAGGTCCGTGCGAACCTGGCGCGAAGGGCCGCGTCGTAATTGAAAAGAAGCCTGTCTATTTCCTGGCCCGGTGACATGAAATTGTAATGCCTTATGCCGGCCTGAACGGACTGGAAAAAATTTATCCCGTCGCCGACCGTATAGGAGAGCTTGGGAGCGGCGTAAAACCTGACGGCGGTCTGACCGTCCTCACGCCAGAAATTTGTCAGCGCCGACTGCATGTCAAAGGCGGCGTTGTGCCCCAGGAACCGGGGGCCTACCCTCCTTGGGTAAATATAGACCCCTGTTTCGGGCAGCTCCTGGATGACGCTGGACTGGTCCACCCCGTCCAGTTCGTCCTGGAACCAGCGCACCCTTATGAAGGCCTTCCCGTAGCCGGGTATCTCCAGGTGTCCCTCGCCCTTGGACTCCAGAAAACGCTGCTCGGCTTTCTGGAAGTTAAGGTCAAAGAGCTTGTGATAGTCCCTGTGGTTTGCCCAGTTGATCTCGGCAAACGCATAGGGCCCGGTGTGCCAGCCGTACAGCGTAAGGTAATCGACATGGTCTTCCCAGTCGGACAGATACGTGAGCTTTTCAAGTCCCGTCAAGCCGGAAGGCTCAAGGTAGCGGCCCTCCAGTGAGCCGCCCACCGCCCTTTTGGAATAGTAATCCAGGCTGACCGTGGCGTCCTTGTTTTCTGAAATGGCCCAATAATACGGGATCTCGAGGTGCAAGCCGCCAAAGGTACTGTAGCCTCCATTTGGGGCCAGAAAACCGCTGGCGCGCTTGGTTGAAATAGGGGCCTCAAGCGAAGGCACATAGAAGACCGGGACCGGGCCTGCTTTTACCTCTGCGCCGTGCATCCAGATCTTGTCGCCGATAATGGCCCTGGCCGAATCCGACTCCACCGACCAGGCGGGCGTCTTGCCTTCGCAGGCGGTAAATGACGCTTTTTTGATGTTGTACGTGTCCTGTGCCACTTTCTCTATCCGGCGGCCTTTTATGTAAAAATTCCTTTTCCTTACGAATATGGAAGCGTCGTAAAGGACGCCCGTCTTGCTTTTCATGTTGTAGAAGACCTCACGGGCGTTTATGACGACCGTTGGGTCCACCATGTAAGCGTTTCCTATGAGCTGCAGTTCGTTCGTCTGCTCGTCATAGACGGCCCTGTCGCCCCCGGCCGTCATGTTGCTCCGCACTATCAGGACGTCGCCGTTGAAATAATACCTGGTCCCCGAGTGGGTCATGGTGTCTGAGGTTATCCTGGTCTGCCCGGGCATAACCGGCGGTTTTTTTTCCTGCTGGGCCATCGCGTATGGGGGCTGTAAAAAAAGGACGGGCAAGAGCAAAAGAAACAAGGCCGGAATGACAGAAGGTAAAAAAAAGAGGTGGGAAAGATCTTTTTTTTCTTCTACCGCATGGCCTTTCCCCTTCACCTTGACTCCCTGAGCCTGGAAAATTTTCCGCCCTCATGCTTCAGTATCCCCTTGGCTTCCCCCGCGGTGTAAAAAGAACCGGTTATTACTATAAGGTCTTCAGGCCGGGCGAGCTCTCTTGCCTCCCGTATCGCCCTGGACAAAGGCGAGGCAGATGTTATGTCCGTTTTAAAGCCCAGGGCCTCCGCGTGTTTTTTCAGTTCTTCGGGGTTTGCGGCCCTACCGTATGCCGGGGCCGTGAATATTGCCTTTCCGCCGGTGGCAGCCGCCAGGGCCAGCAGTGGGGCCATGATGCCATCAATGTCTTTGTCTCCCATGATGCCAAGCACAAGGATGAGCCGCCGGCCCGCGTGGGATAAAAAAATTTTTTTCAGCGCCCCGGCCAGCGCCTCCGCCGCATCCGGGTTGTGGGCCCCGTCCAGCCTTATTTCAGGGGTGTCTTCCATGAGTTCAAGCCTGCCAGGCATGCGCGTCAGCCTGAGGCCCTCGCGGATGGATGCCTCGCTGCCAAGGCCCGCGGCGGTCACGGCCTCCGCAGCGGCCGCGGCGTTTATGATCTGGTAGTCCCCCGCCAGAGGGAAAAAAAGGCCTTTGGCCCGAAAGGAAGAACTGGAGTAATCAAAAGTGACGCCATCTCCGGAGCTGGCGCAAAGGGTGGCGAAAAAATCCCTGCCGTAAAGAAAAAGCCCTGGAGATTCGCGGTCTCCGTTCAAAGAGGCAAAGCGCGCCTCAAGGACTTCCAGCGCCTCCGGCCTTTGAGGGCCCAGAACAACCGGGACCCCTTTTTTCATGATGCCTGCCTTCTCCGCCGCTATCTCCCTGAGCGTGCTTCCCAAAAACTCCCTGTGGTCCATACCCACGGTGGCGATGACCGAGACCTCCGGGGTTATCACGTTTGTGGAATCCAGCCTGCCCCCCATGCCCGTCTCAAGCACCGCCCATTCCACGCCTTCCTGCCTGAACCAAAGCAGGGCCATCGCGGTAACGAACTCAAAGAAAGTGAGGTTCAGGCCGGCGGGGAAAACATTTGTTGCTTTCGACCGTTCAACTGCGTCCTTGACCTCTCCGGCCAGCTCAACCGTTTTTTGGGCGGAGATCTCCTCCCCGTTTATCCGCATCCTTTCCGTGAAGCTGAGAAGGTGAGGGGAAGTGAAGAGCCCGGTCTTTTTCCCGGAGGCCTGGAGGATGGAGGCAATGGCCGCGCACGTGGAGCCCTTGCCATTGGTGCCCGCCACATGTATGCATTTCAGGCCTCTTTCCGGGTTGCCAAGCGCTTGCAGGAGGCCGCGTATGTTCTGCAGCCCAAGCTTTATGCCGAATTTCTGAAGGCCGTAGAGGTAGCGGAGGACTTCCAGGTACCTGGCCTGCCTGGCGTCTTCCTTTTCGGACGTTTCCTGAAGCCCTGCTTTTCCGGGCGGGACGGGTCTCAGGGGCTCGCCCTCTTTTTTCATGGCGCGGGGCTTAGGTGCGCAAAGAGTTTTGCGATGACGCTTTTAATGTCTTTTCTGTGCACGACCAAATCTATCAGGCCATGCTCCAGAAGGAACTCCGCCCTCTGGAAATTATCGGGCAGCTGCTGCTTTATCGTCTGCTCTATGACCCTGGGCCCGGCAAAGCCAATAAGACTCCTTGGCTCCGCTATTATCACGTCCCCAAGCATGGCGAAGCTCGCTGTCACTCCCCCGAAGGTAGGGTCCGCAAGGATGGATATATAAGGTATGGCATTTCCTTTAAGTCTGCCTATGGCGGCAGAGACCCTCGCCATCTGCATCAGGGAGAAAATGCCTTCCTGCATCCTGGCGCCACCCGAGGAAGACACCGTCACCAGGGGCACCTTCTCCTCCAGTGCCCGTTCGGCGGCGCGCATAATCTTTTCCCCTACGGCGGAGCCCATGCTGCCCCCCATGAAGGCAAAATCCATTATAATGACAGACACCCTCATGCCGTTTACTAAGGCCATTCCGGACACCGCCGCCTCCGTGAGCCCTGTCTTTCCTGTGTTGTTTTCCAGCCTTTCCTTGTAAAGCATCGTGTCCCTGAAGGCAAGAGGGTCCGCGGAAACTATGAGGGCGTCCGCCTCCTCAAAGCTCCCGGCATCAAACAGGAGTGCTATTCGCTCCCTTGCGTCGATCCTGAAGTGGTAGTTGCATTTCGGGCATACCTTAAGGTTGCGCTCTATCTCCTTGCGGTAGATGATCTCTTTGCAGCTTTCACACTTGACCCAGGAGCCCTCCGGTATCTTTACCTTTTTTATAGGGGCTTTTGTCTTTTTAAACCAGGGCATGCTCTTATACTCTGTTTGTCCTTTTTTTAATCATTTGATGGCCGCCCTCAGGGCAAGCAGATATTCCCTCAGCCGCGTCTCCGGCAGCTCCCCGGCCGCCTTCACGATGGCGCTTCCTATCACCACGCCGTCCGCGATGGAGGAGACCGTTGCCGCCTCCTCCGGCGTGCTGATGCCGAAACCGACCATTACCGGTTTTTTGGAGGCCCCTTTGAGTTTTTCGACCGAGGCACGAAGCCCTTCGGATATATCAAGCTTTGCCCCGGTGATGCCGGTTATGGAGACAAAGTAAATAAAACCCCTGGAAGCACGCGCCACTTTTTTAAGCCTGTCGTCCCCGGATGTGGGCGCGGCAAGGAAAATGACGTCCAGCCCATGCCTGGCGGCTTTCCCGGCCATTGGCCCGCCTTCCTCGACCGGCAGGTCTGGAATTATCACCCCGTCAACACCGCATGCGGGTGCGTCCTTTGCAAAGGCGTCCTCCCCATATCTGAAAACGGGGTTGTAGTACGTCATGAGTATGAGCGGAAGGCCTGTCTGCTCCCTCAGCTTTTTTACGAACTCCATGGACACCCTCAGGTTGACCCCGGCATCGAGCGCCCTTTGCCCGGCCGCCTGGATGACGGGCCCGTCGGCCAGTGGGTCTGAAAAGGGAACGCCAAGCTCGATGGCGTCCGCCCCGCACTCCTCAAGCAGCCTTACCAGGCGTCCCGTTTTTTTAAGTGAAGGGTCGCCGCACATTATGTAAGGTATGAAGGCCTTTCCGCCCTCCTTTTTAAGGAGACTGAAGCGCTTTTCAAGCCTGCCCTCGGTCACAGGGGTCTGATCTTCCTTTCGCTTGGCTCCGCCTTTTCTTTCTCAAGTTCCCGCCCCGTCAGACGGGCGACTTCCTGCACGTCCTTGTCGCCACGGCCGGAGAGGTTCACTATCATTATTGAGTTTTCGGGCATGGAAGGCGCTATCTTTATGGCTTCTGCGATGGCATGGGAGGATTCGAGCGCCGGGATTATGCCCTCAAGCCTTGAAAGAAGCCCGAAGGCCTCAAGCGCCTCCACGTCGGTCGCGTAGGTGTAACGCACCCGGCCGGTCTCCTTGAGATATGCGTGCTCCGGCCCCACCGAGGCGTAATCCAGCCCGGCAGAGACCGAATGTGTTCCAAGGATGTTGCCCACCTCGTCCTGAAGGAGGTAGCTCTTTGCGCCCTGAAACACGCCTATCTGCCCTCCGGCAAACCTTGCTGCGTGCTTCCCGCTCTCTATCCCCTTGCCGCCGGCCTCCACACCTGTCATAAGCACGTCCTTGTCTTTTAGAAACGCGCTGAAAAGTCCCATCGCGTTGCTGCCGCCGCCCACGCAGGCCACAAGATGGCCGGGCAGCCTGTCTTCAGCCCTCAGTATCTGCGCCCTCGCCTCCTTACCTATTACGGACTGGAACTCCCGCACCATGGAGGGGAACGGATGAGGGCCGAAAACCGTCCCCAGGACATAATGGGTGTTCCTGACGTTCGTGGTCCAGTCCCTGAGCGCCTCGTTTATGGCGTCCTTGAGCGTCCGGGAGCCTGCCCGGACTTCCCTGACCTCGGCGCCAAGGAGCTTCATCCTGAAGACGTTCAGGGCCTGCCTTCTTGCGTCCTCGGAGCCCATGTATATTACGCACTCCAGCCCGAGGAGCGCCGCCCCGGTTGCCGTGGCCACCCCGTGCTGCCCCGCGCCGGTCTCTGCTATGAGCCTTCGCTTGCCCATTTTTTTTGCCAGGAGCGCCTGCCCCAGCGCATTGTTTATCTTATGGGCCCCGGTGTGGGTGAGGTCCTCACGCTTAAGATATATTTTTACTTTTGTTTTTTTGCCGCCTAACTCCCGGCTCAGGCGGCTGGCAAAGTAGAGCGGGGTGGGGCGGCCGATAAAGTCCCGGGCCAGGGCGTCAAACTCCCGGCGGAAGGCTTTGTCCTTTGAGGAGGCGGTCCAGGCCGCTTCCAGCTCCATAAGGGCAGGCATCAAGGTCTCCGGTACGAAGCGCCCGCCGAACGGGCCGAAATATCCCTTTTTCATAAGGTTTTTTCTTTTCTTTTATTTTTTTCTTTTTCTGCCGCAGTTGCAGTTGAGGCCGTGAGTGCAGCCCTCAAAAGGCTCCAGGGCAAGTCCCCGCGGTATGCTTTCCCCGCATGCGCACTCGTAGCCGTCTTTTTTAAGATGCTCCGGCCCAAGCTCCCTGCCGCAGACAGGGCATAGGGGCAAAACGCCTTCAGGCCTCCATTTTGCCTGTTTTTCCGCTTTCATGGTAAGGGATATTATAGCATTTTACCTGTCCGGCAAGCCGCAAGCGGCCTGTGCTGAAACCCAAGAAGGAAAGAAGAAAAAGCTTCAGCAAAATTGCCTTACAAAAAAGTTGGAAAAATTGACATTTTTTTGACGGCACGGTTACCATTTCCACTGAAAGCTGAATCCGCAAAGCACAAGAAAGAAAATCAGCTTGGTCCGGCACAAGGGTAAATGCAGGAAAAGAAAAATACAGTAAACGGCATTATTAAGGCCATGGGGCTTGTTTTCGGCGATATAGGGACAAGCCCCATCTATACCATGACAGTCGTTTTCCTCATCGTTAAGCCCACGCCTGGCAATATAATCGGGGGTCTCTCGCTGATGATATGGACCCTTGTGGCGCTTCCAACCGTTCAGTATGCATGGTTCGCCATGAATCTGAGTCATAGGGGCGAGGGAGGCACAATCGTGCTTAAGGAGTTGCTGGCCTCCAAGCTTAAATCGAAAAAACTCATTTTCTTTGTTTCGATATTGGCCTTTATAGGCGTCTCGCTTGTCATGGGAGACGGCGTGATCACCCCAACGATAAGTATCCTGAGCGCCGTTGAAGGTGTCGCGCTGATACCCGGTTTTGAGCACATTACCAGGGCCACGATAGTGCTTATATCGATAATCATCGCCGTCCTGCTTTTCTCCGTGCAGAGTAAGGGGGCCGGAAAAGTGGCCGGGACCTTTGGTCCTATAATGGTCTTTTGGTTTTCGGCCCTGTCACTGTCTGGCATCGTGGGGATAATGCGGGCGCCGTCGGTCCTCCTGGCGCTGAACCCTTTTTGCGGGATAAAATTTCTAGTTCACAATGGCCTGAAGGGGAGCCTCTTAGCCCTCGGGGGCATCATGCTGGTTGCCACGGGCGGCGAGACGCTCTACACGGACATGGGGCACCTCGGAGCAAAACCGATACGGCAGGCATGGGGGATAGTCTTTGCTTCTCTTGTCCTTAACTACCTGGGCCAGGGGGCCTTCCTCATGACGCACCCGGCTGGCCATGGCGTTCTTTTCGAAATGATATTCCATTACGCGCGCGTTCTTTACGTGCCTTTTCTACTGTTGAGCATTGTTGCCACAATCATAGCGTCGCAGGCGGTGATAAGCGGCATGTTCTCGATAGTCTATCAAGGGATTACCACACGGGTCATGCCCATGTTCAAGGTGGACTACACTTCCTATGAACTGCAGTCACAGATATATATACCCATGGTCAACTGGTTCCTTCTTTTGGCTGTTATTTTCATGCTGCTGAAATTCCAGGCGTCCGCCAATCTCGCGGAGGCATACGGCCTTGCGGTCGCCGGGACAATGACCATAACCGGCCTCATGATAATATGGATATCTTCCTTGCGGAAAAAACCTCTGTACGCGCTTGGCGGCATCGCTCTCATCTGTGTGGACATCGCGTATTTCATTGCGAACATGACAAAATTATCACACGGCGCCTATTGGTCTTTTATCCTCGCCTCCGTCCCGCTTTCCGTCATTTTCCTATGGACCGGAGGCCAGAAAAAACTTTACAGGCAGATGGAATTTATGCGGTTGAATGATTTCCTTATAGAATTTAAAAAAATTTATTCCACCTCTTGCAAGTTAGATGGCACGGCCCTGTTCCTTTTGAAGGATGTCAGAGAAATACCTTTCTACATAATACAGACGATGTGCAACCATGGAATAGTATACGAAGATAATATCTTCTTTTCGATAATCAAGAGGAGTGATCCTTTTGGCGTAGCCGGCTACTTTAAAGAGCCCCTTTCCATGGGACTCAGGGTTTTTGAAATACAGGCTGGATACATGGAAGTCATCGAAATCGAAGATATAATGAAAGAGGCTGGCATCGAGGTAAAAGTCGTCTTTTATGGACTTGAGGACATCAGCACGAGGAACCCAATATGGAAATCTTTTTCAGTCATCAAGAAGCTCACGCCGACATTCATCAAGTTCTATAATTTTCCATCAAAAAAGCTCCACGGCGTCCTGACGAAAGTAAATCTGTAAGGGCCGAGCAGCGTTTTTTGTGCAAGAGGTCTTAAAGGAGCTATGTTTGTAACGGAGGAGGCCCCGAAGGGCCTCTCTCCGGGGGAAGAAGCTCTTTTTGCCGGATTGCTTTTGCCGTTTTGGGGATCAGACCGCCTTTTCTCCGCTCTCGCCGGTCCTTATCCTTATGGCGTCATCCATCGAGGACACGAATATCTTGCCGTCGCCTATCTCGCCCGTGGACACCGCCTTCCGGATGGCCTCTATTATCTTGCCGGCCTCCTGGTCTTTGACTATCACGTCTATCTTTTTCTTGGTAAGGAGGGTCACCTTGTAGGTCTTGCCCCTTACCTGCTGCTCCACGCCCTGCTGGCTGCCATGCCCCTCTATCTCGGAAACCATGACCCCTGGGTGGCCCACTTTCTCAAGCGCGGCAAGCACATCGCCTACTTTCGCCGGGCGTATTATGGCTTCTATCCTTTTCATGAAAACCTCCTTGTTATTTACACCCTCACCCAACCCTCTCCCTTTTAGGGAGAGGGTTTTACAAAAGGCGACTTCGCCTTTCCAAAGTCCACTCCCAGAAGGGAGGGGATTAGGGGAGGGTGATATTTTTTCAAAGTGCGTAGACGCCTTTTTCCCCGGTCCGAAGCCGCATGGCCTCCCTGGCGTCCAGGACGAATATCTTGCCGTCGCCTATCTGGCCGCTGCTTGAGACCTCGCGTATTGTCTCCATCACCTTGGGCAGGTCCCAATCGTTGACCACTATGTCCACCCTGACCTTTGGAAGGAACGTGACCGTGTTGCTTCCCCCGCCGGTATGGCCCTTCTGTCTGCCAAAACCCTCCACTTTTGTGGCGGTCATGCCCACGATGAGGTCTTCGTCCTTGAGCACGTCCACCAGGACGCTCAGCTTCTCGGGCCTTATCACCGCCGAGATCATCTTCATCCCGTAGGTCTTGCTAACGCTTGTCATAATGACGTACCCGATGCTTATAAGAGCCCAGCCCCCGGCGATGTAGAAGCAGATTTTTGCCTCTGTCTGGGAGGCTGCGTTGCCGGTGGCGTACAGGTAGATGATCGCCACGAGCATGGCCATATTCGTGATTACGCCCAGGACGGGGATTATCATGTGCCTCAGGGCATTGAAATCCTTTCTCTTCCTGAACGCAATAATTGTCCACACGCATATGAGCCCATAGAGGACGAAGGTGCCAAAGTTGGAGGCAAGCGTTATGCCGGTAAGCCCGACCACTGATTGAACGCCTATTGCCGCAATAACGCTGGAGACTATGGCCAGCGTCCAGATGGCGGTGTGGGGCGTGCTGAACTTGCCGCTCATGAAGCCGATGAACTCCGGAAGCTCCCTGTCCCCGGCCATGCCGTTGCTGATGCGCACGGCCGTGTTCATGCAGCTAAGCGTGGTGCCGATTATGGCGATGACAACGGTTATCGCCATCGTTATCATGAGCCCGAAACCGATGCCGTGCAGCAGGTTGTCCCCTATGAGCTTGGCCAGGTCCCCGATTGGCGCGGCTGAAGCGCCCGCAGCGTCCATGCCTGTGAGCGTCTTGCCGCCGCTTACGAGCGTGTATTTGTCGCTCACCATCAGGCCGGTGGCAAGATATTCAAGCAGATAAGCAAAAATACCTTGAACCACAAGGGCAATAATGATCGCCTTTGGGATGTTCTTCTCCGGTTCCCTGGTCTCCGCGGCCAGCGCCGTGCAGCTTTCGAAACCGACCAGGATCAGTATGGCGATGGTGGCCTGCACCAGCACTCCGTTTAATGAGTGCGGCTTCATCGAATTGATCACGCCGCTAAAGGACCATGCGGTTGCGTGCTGCGGGTTTGCTATGCGGTACCAGATGGCAAGCCCGCTGAAGACCACCAGCGTAACCCACTGAATCACATTAATCCAGATGGAAACCAAAGTCGAGCCGGTCACTCCTCTGTAAGCCACATAACCCACCGCAAAGGAAAAGATGGTGCCGATTACGACCAGTTCAGGGGTTGAAAGCGCGCCCCCGGTAAACTGCGTGTACAGGTAACCTATCATCGTTGCGAACATGGCGACCATGACGCCGGGATAAACCCAGTAGAACAGGTGCGCGCCCCACCCTGTGGCAAGCTTGGAGATTCGGGCCGCGGAGACCGCCCCTCTTTTGTGCTTGCCGCCGTTTGAGTCTATGAATGCCTTTTCCGCGAAATATGCCGCGCTGGCAAAACCGGCCTCGGGGTAAATGCGCGCAAGCTCGGAATAAGAGAGGGCGGTCAGGAAGGCGACTGCCAGCGCCGCCACTATGCCCGGCCATATGTCTGATGCTACCGATGCCCCGCCCGGCGCTGTCGCGGAGGCCTGCATCTGATAAGTGATCCACAGGAACGCCCCCGGCGCTATCAGAGCCATGGCGTTCATTGCGGCGCCCATTAATCCCAGCGTGGGCACTATCTTTGGCGTACTGCTCTGTTCAGCCATCTAAGTTTCCTCCTTTAAAAAAAATCGGCAAGTAATGGTCCGCTTTATCTGCCGCCCAGTTGGATCACCAGGCCTCCGGCAATTATCAAAACAAGGCCAAACCAGGTGGTGTTGGCAATTTCCTCTTTAAACAGGAAGTGCCCGGCCAGGATGCTCACGACGGCGAAGACCCCTACATAGACGCCAAGCAGCTTCGAGAAGTCCCATCTCACCATGTTGACCGTGAGCCCGTAAAACCCAAGCACGCCAAAGCCGGCTACTATCAGCATGAGGCCGCCGGACCTCAGCCCCCGCCGTATAAGGGCGTCGCCGCCCACCTCCATCACGGCCGCTGCAAGGAAAATGGACCAGGCGATTAGCGGCATACGGCCTTGCTCCTGCCCGCCTGGACCTGCCTCACGGTAAAAAGGTCCTTGCTTACCATGTGTACATCACGCCAAGCGCCAGCGTGTCCTGCTGCTTGCGGGAGAAATTGGCAAACGTCGCCAGATTGGACCAGTCGTGCCTGTACTCCGGCCGGAGCAGCAGGTCCTTTGCCAGCGTGTACTGGGCGGTAAGCGTGACCTCCTTCAGATTCTGGCCAATCCCCAGGGGATAAGGGTCAACTTCGCCGGCTGGCGGGTTCGCAATAAGCGTCCTGAAACCCTGCGGGTCCCAAAATTCCTCGGCCCTTACGGTGCCGCTCCACTTGTCAGTGAAGACGTAGTTGGCATAGACGGCCGCGCCGTACCATTTTGCGTCTTCGTTAAGGCCGTTGGGGTTTGTGGGGCTGCCTTTCTCCCAGCCGAAGTCGGTGTTCGTAACCAGCGTAAGATTTTTGACCGGGCTTATGGAGCCCACCCAGTCAAACAAAAACCTGTTGTCGTGGTTGTCGTTTTTTTCCTCCGGGCCGAAAAGAAAATTGAAGATCAGGCTCGAAGATGAAGAAGGAGTGACGGTGGTGGAGAGGCCGTAGGT
>JAJYJB010000022.1 GCA_021789735.1 Nitrospirota bacterium | reverse complement strand
CCTGGGCCATTAGCGCTATGAGGGCGCACTGTCTCATGTAAGTGGACTTCCCTGCCATATTGGGCCCGGTTATTATGAGCATCCGCACCTCGTCGCCGTCCATGGCCACGCTGTTTGGTATGAACCGCTCCCCAAGCTGCAGGCGCTCTATCACCGGGTGCCTGCCGTTCTCTATCTCAAGGGCGAAGCCGTCGTCCACCTCCGGCCTTACATAGTCGTTGCGCTTGGCCACGATGGCAAGGGAGATGAGGAAATCGAGAAACCCTATATGCTGCGCCGTCTCCCTCAGGGCCGCGGACTGGGTCCTGACCTTCTCCAGCACTTCCATGAACACATCGTATTCAAGGGCCGTAAGCCTCTCCTGTGCGCCAAGGGTCCTGGATTCGTAATCCTTGAGCTCGGGCGTTATGAACCGCTCCGCGTTCACCAGGGTCTGTTTCCTTATATAGTAGTCCGGCACCTGCGGGAGGTTGGGTTTCGTCACCTCTATGAAATAGCCGAAGATGCGGTTGAAGCCCACCTTGAGGGAGGCTATCCCCGTGGCCTGTTTTTCCCTAGCCTCTATGCCCGCTATGTAATCCCTCGAGTCTGTGCACAGGGTCCTCAGCTCGTCCACCTGGGGATGGAAACCCTCTTTTATGATGCCCCCGTCCTTAAGCCCCAGGGGCGGATGCTCCTTGAGGCTGGCCTCCAGGAAGTTCACAAGCGGGGTAAGGTCGCTTATGCCTTCTGAGACCTCCGCCAGCACGGGCTCCTCCGTGGCGGAAAGCGCCTTTTTGATGCCGGGGAGGGGTTTCAGGGAGTTTTTGAGGGCTATCAGGTCCCTGGCGTTTGCCCTGCCCATGCGCACCCTGGCGCCAAGCCTCTCAAGGTCCTGTATCTTTCTGAGCGCCCCTCTGAGCCTGTCCGTAAGCTCATATTCATTGACCAGCAGGGAGACGGCGCCAAGCCTCCGCCTTATTTTTTCAGATTCCACAAGGGGGTTTAGCACCGCGTTGCGCAGAAACCTTCCTCCCATGGGGGTCAGCGTCTCATCGAGCGCCCATAGCAGGGTGCCTTCCCTGCCCCCGTCCTTGAGGTTGTGGATGAGCTCCAGGTTCCTCCTTGTCGAATAATCCAGGAACATGGCCGAGCTGTCTTTAAGGTGAATAAGCCTGGTGAAGCTCAGGGGGCCGCGCTGCGTGCTCAGTAGAACGGATAGCAGCGCTCCGGCGGCGCTGACCGCCGCGCGCAGGCCCTCACAGCCGAAAGCGGCAAGGCTTGAGACCTTGAAATATGCAAGCAGTCCCCTGTATGCCTCGGAATAATCAAAAAGGAAATCGTCGGCGGGGGTGGTGAAATAATTCCTGAGCGCCCCGGCGTAGCGCAGGTCGCGCCCCAGGCTCTCGGGGTACACGACCTCCCTTGGCTCGAACCTGCCTATCTCGTCCTCAAACGGGTTGCCGGTCTCAAAAAGGAAAAACTCTCCCGTGGATATGTCCGCCAGCGCGATGCCGTGCTTTTTCCCCACCGGGAAAAAGGAGGCTATAAAGTTGTTCTCCTTCGGGTTCTCAGGTGTATGGGTGCCCGGGGTAACGACCCGCACGACCTCGCGCATCACTATGCCCTTGGCCTCCTTCGGGTCTTCCACCTGCTCGCAAACGGCCACCTTTCGCCCTGCGGCTATCAGCTTGTTTATGTACGTCTCCGCGGAGAAATATGGTATGCCGCACATGGGCACGGGGTCGTCCTTGCTTTTGTCCCTTGAAGTAAGGGCTATCTGGAGTATGCCCGAGGCGGCCTTGGCGTCCTCGCCGAACATCTCGTAAAAGTCTCCAAGACGGAAGAACAAAATAGCGTCCGGATAACGCTCCTTGATCTGCTGGTATTGCTTCATTAAGGGGGTAAGCTCTGACATCCCAGAGATTAAACCATTAAGGGACGGGAATTTTCAAGATGAGGCGGGACATGTGTTATACTAAACAGTAATGCGAAAGCTGATCTCACTTGCCGCGGCGGCGGTAACGATTTTTGCTCTGGCTGTAAGCGCATACGCGTTTGCCAGCACCACCGGGGCCTGCTCCGGAAACTGCATCTCCTGCCACTCCCTTAAGCCGTCCGAGGCCCAGGGCATCCTTGGCTCTTTCAACCCCGCCATAAAGGTGCTCGGCGTTAAAAAAGCGAAAGTGGGCGGCCTGTGGGAGGTCACTTTCGAGTTCATGGGCAGAAAGAACGTCATCTACATAGATTACGCCAAAAAGCACATAATCCAGGGCTCTATTATAGACATAAGGACGAAGACGAACCTGACAAGCGAGCGCATGTCCAAGCTCAACAAGGTTGACGTCTCGAAGATACCTTTGGGCGACGCCCTTGTTATGGGCAGGGCCAACGCCCCCATCCGGGTGATAGTCTTTGACGACCCGGTCTGACCTTTCTGCGCCAGGCTTCATCAGGTGATGAAGGACATAGTCAAAAAGAGAAAAGATATAGTCTTTTACATAAAGCTCTTCCCTCTTGCCATACATCCTGGCTCAAAGGAAAAGGCCGAGGAGATCGAATGCACGCGCTCCTTAAAGATGCTTGGGGAGTCGCTTGAGGGCAAGCCCATCCCGAAACCAAGCTGCAATACCCCGGAGATAGACAGGAACATCGCCCTCGGGAAAAAGCTGGGCATAACCGGGACCCCTACGATCATACTTCCGGATGGCGAGATGGAGGTTGGGGCGCTGCCGGAACCGGCCCTGCTAAGCCGCATAGACCAGGCCGTAAAACAGCTGAAGAAGTAGAACCTATCTCAAAATCGCTTCTGGCTGCAAGAGGCTGAAATCGCAGCATGCCTCGTCATCAAAGGAAAACCGTCCTCAACGCAGCCCAGCTCTTGCCCCAAAAAATCGATGATTTTTTGGGGACCCTAGGGACAGTTGCGCCTCCGGGCGGTTTCCCATTTCTTCCTTGCCTACCACAATTTCATTTCTCTTTCGCTTCAAAATCAATTTTGAGACAGGTTCTATAAAAAATAAACTACTGCCCCCGGTTCGCTTTTCCCTCTTCCAGGCGGCAGCTTTACGTATTTTCCTCCATCGGCAAGTCCAGTTTTATATGGAGTTCTCTCAGCTGTTTTGGCTCCACTGCGGAGGGCGCTCCGCTCATCAGGTCGAACGCCTTAGAGGTTTTCGGAAACGCTATGACGTCCCTGATGGACTCTGCCCCGCAAAGGAGCATCACAAGCCTGTCCAGCCCCAGGGCCAGCCCGCCGTGAGGGGGCGCGCCGAACTGGAGGGCATCAAGCAGAAAGCCAAACTTCTTCTGGGCGTCCTCCCTGGATATGCCCAGCATCTCGAACATCCTGCTTTGCAGCTCCTGCCTGTGGATACGGATGGAGCCGCCGCCTATCTCGTAGCCGTTAAGGACCACGTCGTAAGCCTTTGCCGTAAGGGAGGAAAGCAGGGCCTTGTCGTTTATATCCCCCGAGAGTATCCGCTCCGCGTCCTCATCGGAGGGCGAGGTGAACGGATGGTGCACCGCCACGAACCGGTTTTCCTCGTCGTCCCACTCCAGGAGGGGAAATTTGGCCACCCACAACGGTTTCCAGCCATCCTTTATTAGGCCAAGCCTCCTGCCAAGCTCAAGCCTCAGCCTTCCAAGCGTGTTCTGGACCACCTTCCGGGTGTCAGCCACAAAGAACATCATATCGCCCTCCTGTGCCTGAAGGCTTGCGGCCATCTCCTCCATGGCCTTTTTGGGGAAAAACTTCGCTATGGGGGAATCGAAGCCATTTTTTATCTTTATCCAGGCCAGGCCTTTTGCGCCCATCTCCTTGACCGAATTGGTAAGGTCGTCCACCTCTTTCCTGGACAGGACGGCCATACCTATGCCCCTGACGCCCATCACCCTGCCGCCTTTTTCAAGGGTGTCCATGAAAACCTTGAAGGAGCTTTTCCGCGCGGGCCCCGCCATGTCCGCCAGCTCCAGGCCGAAGCGCATGTCCGGCTTGTCGGAGCCGAACCTCTCCATGGCCTCCTCGTAAGAAAGCCTGGGGAAGGGCAAGGGAAGCTCAATGCCGATGGTCTCTCTGAAGGCCCGGACAAGCATCTTCTCAGTGATGCCGATTATATCCTCGGCGTCCAGAAAGGAGGTCTCGATGTCCACCTGGGTGAACTCGGGCTGCCTGTCCGCCCTCAGGTCCTCGTCCCTGAAACAGCGGGCCACCTGAAAATATCTCTCATATCCGGAGACCATCAGTATCTGTTTGAAAAGCTGCGGGGACTGGGGCAGAGCGTAAAAGAAGCCGGGGTTCACCCTGCTTGGCACCAGGTAGTCCCTCGCCCCCTCAGGGGTGCTCTTTGTGAGCATGGGTGTCTCTATCTCGACAAAACCCTCGGAATCCAGATAGTCCCGGATGGCTTTCACAGCCCTGTGCCTGAGCAGCAGGTTTTTCTGCATCTGCGGACTCCTCAAGTCCAGGTACCTGTAGCGGAGCTTTAGGGCCTCGGAGGTGTCGGGGTCTTCGAGGCTGAAGGGAAGGGGGGCGGACTCATTCAGGATTTTGAGATCAGCTGCATAGAGCTCCACTTTACCGGTAGACAGGCCGGTATTTTCGGTCCCCTCCGGCCGCCTGCCCAGACTGCCCGAGACCTCGATCACATATTCGGCCCTCAGGTCGTGGGCAAGACTGTGCGCCTCAGCGGACACCTCGGGGTTGAAGACCACCTGCAGTATCCCGCTTCTGTCCCTCAGGTCTATGAATATGAGGCCCCCGTGGTCCCTGCGCCTGAAAACCCAGCCGGAAAACCGGAGATTTTCCTGTCCTATCTGCCCCTCGTTTACTTCGCCGCACCCTGTCCTGCCGGTTGAAAACATTTGGAGTGAAAACCCTCCCTTTTTAAATTTTTGTACTTTTTCTTTTTTGCCTGTTCTGTGTCTTCTGCTTTGGCTTTCCCGTGCCTGCGCCAGAAAACCCCCTTTTTTGTTCTTTGCGGGCGCTATTTCCCGGCGCCGGTTTTTGCTTTTTCGCTTTTGTCCGGGTGGTGGGCGGTTCCGCCGTGGCGCCAGCGGCAGCCTTTGCGGCTTTCACGATCTTTTCAATTTCCCGCTGGGTGAGGGGGCGAAGACCGCCTGGCTCAAGCGCGCCAAGCCTTATGCTGCCGATGCTGGTGCGCTTCAGCTTCTGGACCGGGTGGCCGACCTTGTCAAACATCCTTCTGACCTGCCTTTTCCTGCCCTCGTGTATGGTTATCTCCAGCCAGGAATTGCCAGCCTCCGTTTTACCAACCGTCCTCAGCTTAGCGGGCAGCGTCATGCCGTCCTCCAGCTTTATTCCGTCCCTCAGTTTCTCCAGGTTTTTCTCCTCAACCGTCCCTTTTACCTTTACCTCATAAGTTTTTGGTATTTTTCTGGCCGGGTGCAGCACAAGGTTGGCAAACTCTCCGTCATTGGTTATGAGCAGCAGCCCCTCCGAATGGTAGTCCAGCCTGCCCACGGGGTAGACCCTCTGTTTTATCCCGCCCAGAAAATCCTTCACGGTGGGCCTGCCCTCCGGGTCTTCAAGCGTGCTCATGACCGCCTTCGGCTTGTGAAAAGCAAAATAAAGTTTCGGCCCGGACCTGGTGACCGGCTTCCCGTCCACTTTTATGAAATCCTTTGCCGGGTCCACCTTCATCCCGATCTGGGCAGGCCTGCCGTTTACGGACACCCGGCCTTCGATGATCATCTCTTCGGCCTTACGCCTTGACGCAACCCCGGTTTCAGAAAGGAATTTTTGAAGTCTCATTTCCATGGCGTTTTTTTCTTTTCTTTCCCGCTTGTCCAAGGCTGATATTATACCAGAGACAAAAAGAAAGCCCCGGGCGCCTTGCCCGGTTTACAGATGGAAAAATGCCGCGGCCCGGTAGGGGCGCTGGAACTTCCGGATATTCCTGCCTTGCCCTGACAAAGGGGCGGCAAGGTATTGACTGCTTTTTTTAAAATGAGAAAATAATTACATGTAGGGCAGGGGGGCAGCGGCATGAAAGTTAGATCGGATCACAGGATCGACGGCTGCATAGCCATAGAGATGGCCTGCGCGGATATCTACCGGAGCCTCTCCGAGCGGTTTCCGGAGGCCGGCACTCTGTGGAAAGAGCTCTCCGGAGAGGAAAAAAACCATGCCGTTTCTCTCATAATGGCCCAGGGCGGCAATCCGGAAGGCGAACTGCCGGACCTCGAAGAGCATCCCTCGATGCCTTTCATAAAAGAGGCCCTCGAACGGGCCAGGACCATTAAGAAAAGGCTGGCAGAGAGGGACATGACCCTGGAGGAGGCGCTGCGGCTTGCCCTGGAGCTTGAGGAGAGCGCCGTGGAGGGTTTTTTCTGGGACGTTTTTACTGGGGAGAACGACCTTCAGGCGGTGGCCAGGCTTAAACGCCTTATAGAAAAGGAACGGTCCCAGGGCAGGAAGATAACCCTGTTCATGGAGGAAAGGGGCATCCCCCACAAGAGCTTCAGGCCGGATATCCCCGGAGACTGATGCCCGCGCTCTTTCCAGGTTTTTTCCAGCAAGGGCCAAGGCCACATTTCCTGTGCACCACACCGCACCTGCCGGTTTAAATAATTTCAATGATTGCAACCGCGGCGGATGCTGTTTATAATAAACCCATGCCGATATATGAATACAAATGCAGCAGATGCTCAGAGGAGTTCGAAAAACTTGTCTTTGGGCAAAAAACTGCGGTCAACTGCCCGCAATGCGGCTCCCCTGAGGTCAGGAAAAAGCCGTCCTCCTTCGGCATGGGTGGAAACAAAGGGCCAGACAGCGCTGCGGGCGGCTCTCGTTCCGGTTGCGCTTCCTGCAGCGGCTCTTCCTGTGCAAGCTGCCACTAGGACTGTCTCAAAATTCCTTTTGGCTGCAAGAGGCTGAAATCTTCCGCGTCAAAATCAATTTTTTTGAGATAGGTTCTTAAAAACGGCTCCATCCGGCCCGGTCTTGAAAATTTGCTAATTCCCTGTTAGCCTGCTGCAGGGTAACCTTGCTTTGACATCCCCTCACCCTCCGCTTCGCTCCCCTCTCTCCCAATGGGAGAGGGTTTGGGGTGAGGGAATCCTTGGCCTTGGTTTTTGACTGGGATACCCTGTTAGCCTGCTGCAGGGTAATTCATTTATTGAATCACTACACTGAGGGCTTTATTTTATATAAGCTTCCGTCACGTACCTGAGCATCATGCGGTGGGTATTAAAGTAGTAGGCGTTCATGCCTATCGCGTTTTGCATCATGCGCACCCACATGTGCCTGTCGCCGTAATACAGGGGGACTATCGTCCTTTCCAGCTTGCCGTAGAGGTCCTCCGCGTCTTTTTGGTCTCTGACCTCTTCCTGCTCGCTATCGGCTGACACGGCTGGTCCGATGGCCCATCCCGTGTAACCCTCTATGTGTCCCTCTATCCACCAGCCGTCCAGTATGCTGAAGTTGACCACCCCGTTGTGGGCGGCCTTCATCCCGGATGTCCCTGAGGCCTCCCTTGGCCTCTGCGGCGTGTTCATCCATATGTCCACCCCGGAGACGAGCTTCAGGGCCAGGTCCATATCGTAATTTTTGAGGTATACGATCTTTACCCTTCCCTCCAGCCGCTTTATGCATTCAAAAACGTGTTTTATGACCTTCTTGCCCGGAATGTCCTTCGGATGGGCCTTGCCCGCGAATATAAACTGCAGTTTCCCCTGCCCGATGCGCCCGAGCCTCTCCAAGTCCCTGAATATCAGGTCCCCTCGTTTGTATGCGGTGGCCCTCCTGGCAAAGCCTATGGTGAGGATGTCGTGGCCCAGTCCCGCTCCGGTCTCGCGGTTCACATAATCTATAAGGGAGCGTTTTGAGGCCATGTGCGCCTCCCACAGCTCCTCCTCGGGTATGCGCCCCACCCGCACGAACAGCTCCGGCTCGTTCGCCCACCCCGGGAGGTATTTGTCAAAGAGGTTCCTCATCGGCTCGCCCGTCCAGGTGAAGGAATGCACCCCGTTTGTGATGGATGAGAATTCGTACCCGGGGAACATAAGCATGGAGACCTCCCTGTGCTTCTTGGCCACCCCGTTGACATACTCCGTAAGGTTCAGTGCCAGGTGGGTCATGTTCAGCCTTTCCGTGCCCGCCCATTTCTTGATTATCCGGATGGGTATGACCTCTCCTATGACCTCCTTGAAAAGGTCGTAGGAGAACACGTCATGGCCGGCCTCGACAGGGGTGTGGGTCGTGAAAACGCAAAGGTCCTTCACCTTTTCGACGTCCCACACAAGGTCCTCGTCCCAGACGGCCTCTATGTCCTTGCGGTATTCAAGCAAAAGCTCCAGGGTGAGGAAACTCGCGTGCCCCTCGTTCATGTGATATTTCTTTATGTCGAACCCCAGCTTTCTGAGCATCCTGACACCGCCGACGCCCAGTATGGCCTCCTGCATGAGCCTGTACTTGATGTCACCGCCGTAAAGGTAGGAGGTTATTTCCCTGTCTTCGGGCGTATTCTCCGGTATGTCCGTATCCAGGAACAGTATGGGCACCTTGCCCCCGGTGACGCTCCTTTGCACGAAAAGCCAGCTCCTTACCGCCACGGGCTTTCCGCAGAGCTCCACGGACACCCTCTGTGGCAGGGGCGTCATGAAATGCTCCGGCTGCCACGGCGCGGGCCTTTCGGTCTGGTTCCCTTCCGGGTCTATGTCCTGTTCGAAATAACCCTTTTTGCTCAGAAGCGAAACCGCAAGCAGGGGTATCTTGAGGTCGGCAGCCGAGCGGATGGTGTCCCCGGCAAGCACGCCAAGGCCCCCGCTGTAGGTGTGCATGTCGTTATGCACCCCTATCTCCATGGAAAAATATGCGATTTTGGGTTCCTTAAGGAATTCCTCAAGGGAGGCCAGTGGCTCCATTACGAATTAAATTCTAAAATAATAAGCGGGGATAAACAAGACAAAAAGGTATATGGACCTGTCTCAAAATCGCTTCAAAATCAATTTTGAGGCAGGTTCATGTTAGAATAGAGACAAAATTTTAGAAGAGAGGTCTTTCTTGCCATGTTCAATATGAAGGTGGTCGAGCCGCGCGAGCTCGGCCCCGACTCCAGGTTCAAGTTCAGGTGCCACAAGGGGATTTCCTGTTTCACCCACTGCTGCTCCAACGTGGACATCATGCTCACACCATACGACGTCCTGAGGCTTAAGAACCGCCTGGGCATGAGCTCGGGGGAGTTCCTCGATAAATACGCGGTCGTGCGCGTGGACAAGCAGTCCTCCCACCCGTACGCCTTTTTGAAGATGCGGGAGGAGGCGGACAGGAAATGCCCGTTCGTGACCGTCCCGGACGGCTGCACGGTCTATTCGGACAGGCCCGTCAGCTGCCGCTACTATCCGGTGGGGCAGGGGACGATCAAAAAAAGCGATGACAAAGGCGGGATACGCCACGAGGAGTTTTACTTTTTCGTAAAAGAGAAGCACTGCAAGGGCTACGAGGAACCGGCGGAATGGACCATAGACTCCTGGAAGGACGACCAGGAGATAACCCTGTACGACGGCATGAACAGGGAATGGAAGCAGCTCCTCATGCGCAGGAACCTGCCGGGCCAGCCCCCGCTGGACGACAAAAAGAAAATGCTTTTTTTCATGTCCAGCTATGACCTGGACAAGTTCAGGCAGTACGTGCTGGGCAGCCGCTTCCTGGAGATATTCGACATCCCGCAATCTGAGGCCGATGAGATAAAGACCTCGGAAGAGGCCCTCATGAAGCTTGGCTTCAAGCACCTGAAATTCGTCCTTGGGCTTGAGCAGACGCTCAGCGTCAAGCAGGAAGTGCTCAGGGAAAGGGAAGCCAGGGCAAAGGCGGCCAGGGCCGCAAAGAAAGACGGGAAGGAAGGGTAGAGGGCCCCTTCTCCTGGCGGAACCCGTTCCCGGCAGCGCCTGAATTGAGAAAAACATTATTTTCAGCCCAGGAAATATTGCCCACAGAACGCTCTCCTTTTAAACTGCCCGGGATCACGCCGCATACCATCAGTCGCGAAGACCGATGAAAAAACCATGGACAGCGTTTCCGGTCTTCCAGGGGATCTTGCCCATAAGCCGGCCGCAGGCGCAGAAGGACATTGCGGCGGGCATAACCCTTGCCGCGCTGGCCATACCTGCGTCGATGGGCTACGCCAAGATAGCAGGCGCGCCCGTGATCACTGGCCTTTACAGCATGCTTGTCCCGATGATTTTGTTCGCGTTTTTCGGCTCATCCAGGCATCTGGTGGTGGGCGCGGACTCGGCCACCGCCGCCATCCTGTTTGCGGGCGTAAGCGGCATGGCCGCGCCGGGCTCCGCGCAATGGATGGCCTATGCCGGCGTGCTTGCGTTAATGTCGGCAGTGCTGCTGCTTATGGCGCGCGTCATCCGGATAGGGTTTCTTGCCGATTTCCTGTCCCGGACGGTCCTGGTGGGTTTTCTTACCGGGGTGGGGGTGCAGGTGGCGCTTGGCGAGATACCGGGCATGCTGGGTTTCAGCGCTTATGGCCGCGGCCTGATCGGGATGGTCATGAACGCCGCCAGGCAGGTAAACCATGCCAACCTTTATGACCTTGCCATCTCGGGGGCTGCCCTGCTTGTCATAGTTGCGGCGGGGAAAATATCAAGGAAGGTCCCGGGCGCGCTGATAGCGGTTGTGGGATCCATTATCGTAAGCTCTGCCTTTCACCTTGGGCAGCACGGCGTGCACGTCCTGGGGGCGATACCCAGAGGGTTGCCGGCCATCGCTTTCCCTACGGTGCGCTGGGACTGGGACCTTACAGACAAGCTGATGCCCACGGCCGTCTCCATGTTCGTGGTCATCCTGGCCCAGAGCGCGGCCACCTCCAGGGCGTACGCCGCTCGGCACAATGAAGGGTTCAGCCAGAACATTGACCTGCTGGGCCTCGGCCTGGCCAACATAGGAGCTGCGTTGTCCGGCAGCTTTGTTGTGAACGGCAGCCCCACAAAGACCCAGATGGTGGAGGCGGCCGGCGGGACGAGCCAGCTCTCGCAGGTCACGGCGTGCCTTTGCGTTTTCCTGGTGCTGCTTTTCCTCACTGCCCCCCTCTCGTACATGCCGGGTGCGGTGCTCTCTGCGGTGGTCTTTCTTACAGGCCTGGAGCTGATAGACATAGAGGGGATGCGGAGGATATTTCTGGAGCGTCCGTGGGAGTTCTGGGTGGCGCTCATCACCGCCTGTGTCGTAATATTCGTGGGCGTGGGGGAGGGCATACTTACCGCCATGTTCCTCTCCATCGTGGCGCACACCCGCCACGGCTACCGGCCCACGAATTTCGTGATAAAGTCAAACGGGGTGGAGAAGTTCAGGCCGGTGCCGGTTTCCTCCCCGGAGCAGATTGCCCCCGGGCTGATGGTCTACCGGTTTACGCACTCCATGTACTATGCGAACACGGAGCAGATGACCCGTGAGGTCACCGCCCTGGTCCGGGGGGCGCAGCCCGGGCTGCGCTGGTTCTGCATCGATGCGGGTGCGGTGGATGATGTGGATTTTTCCGCGGCTGAAGCGCTTCGCCTTATCGCCATGGACCTGAAGGCCCGTGGAATACGCCTGGTCCTGTCGGGGGCCTCGAACCATGTCCGCATGGAGCTGGACCGCTCGCGGCTTACGGAGCTTATAGGCGGGGGGGCCTATTACGGAACCTTTACCGATGTCCTCAGGGCATACCTGGCAGGCGGTCCCCGCGGGCCACAGTAGCATTATCGGGCCAGTTTGATATAATTGGACTAGTTGTACCAAAAAATCCAAAGGGAAAGGAGAGAGGGAAGATGAAGAAGTCCGTATCTGCGGTATTGGCTTTACTGGCAGTGGTAGCATTTTTGTCCGTGGCCTTTGCGGCGAAGGGGCCTTCAGGCAAGGAGCTGTACGAGAAGAACTGCGCCGGCTGCCATCCAAACGGGGGCAACTCGATGAAGCCTGCCTTCTCGCTTCATAAGAAGGACCTCGCGGCGCACAAGGTGGACTCGGTAAAGGGCATAGTGGAAAAAATAAGGCGCCCTGGCCCCGGCATGCCCTCCTTCAGCAAGAGCATGATATCTGACGCGCAGGCCAAAGAGATAGCCCGTTACATCCTGAAGACATACAGATAAAGCCGGCCTAAGAAGCAATCCAAAGCAATCCGCCTTACGAACCGCTCAAAACGCTAGGAATGGCGGAGGTGTTTTTTTGAAAAAGGAAAGCCCCTCCGCCTTTTTTCTTCCCTTGCGCGGCCCCGGACGGGAAGAGGGGTTTGAATCAGCGGCAAAAACAAAGAGAAAACCTGCCCATTTTTGTTTGATATAATTTAGGTCAGCCGTACCCGGAAAATTTTTAAAAAGAGGAAGGAGAGAGGAAAGATGAAGAGGTTTTTGTCTGTCGTGTTGGCTTTACTGGCGGTGGGCGCATTTTTGTCCGTGGCCTTTGCGAAAGGGCCCTCCGGGAAGGAGCTGTTCGAAAAAAACTGCGCCAGCTGTCACGCAAATGGCGGCAACATGGACAACCCGGCTTTTACGCTTCATAAGAAGGACCTCAGGAAGCACAAGGTGGACTCGGTAAAGGGCATCGTCGGCAAGATGAGGCACCCCGGCCCAGGTATGCCCACCTTCAGCGAAAAGATGATATCAGACGCGCAGGCCAAGGAGATAGCCCGCTATATTCTCAAGGCTTTCAAGTAAACATTTTTTCTCAGGCGCGTTCATGTAAAAAAATGGGGAGATGGCGATTTCGCCATCTCCCCATTTGTACCTGTTCCCTTGCAGCCGCTTTGCGCGGGGACTGTTTTTCCCGCCCCTATCTGACGGGTTTTTTTCGTCCCGCGGAGAGCCTGCCAAACATTACCTTTGAGAATATATACTCGTCCTGGCCGGCCTTGCCGGTGGCAACGCTCTTTGCGAACGCCCTTTCCGCCGCGGTCCTGTTTCCTCTCCAGAGCGCCTCTTCCCCAATGTAATAATAGGCCTGGCAGATACGCGTTTTGTTGCCGGCCGCCTCCTTGAGAAGGCCTTTTTCCGTGACATAGCCAAGGTAATATTGGGAGACCGTGCGGGCCCATTTGGTCGAAGGGTGGGCGGACACATAGTCCGAGAGGTCTCTCAGGTACCGGGCGGCCAGGCTGTGGGAGACATGCCTTGCAGTGTCCACAAGCCATATCCGGCTGTACTCATCGGCGTCATCAAGTCCGATGGCCTTCTTGTAGTCGGAGACCGCCTTGCCGTATTCACCAAGGTCCTCATACGCCTCGCCCAGGTTGGCATAAGCATTTGAATTTTTGGGGTCCAGGGCCAAGGCCTTGCCGTAATCGGAGATGGCCTTGGCATATTGGCTTTTTATCATGCAGATCCAGCCCAGGTCATCATAGTTGCTGGCATCTTTGGGGTTGAGCTCCAGGCTTTTGCTGAAAGCCGCAGCCGACTTGTCGTACTGGCCGTTGTTTTCATAGGCATTGCCAAGCAGCACATAGGCTGGCTCGTAATCCGGTTTGAGCGCCGTTGCCTTGGACAGGTCCGCGATGGCCATGTCCCACTCGCTTTTTCTGTAATAGGCCACCCCCCGGGACGCATAGTAGTTTACGTTGTTTGGGTTCATCTGCAGGGCCTTGTTAAAATCCGCGATGGCCAGGTCGTACTGGCCATTGTCTTCATAGGCCACTGCCCGATTGCCCCAGAAGGTCACATCATTGGGATTTATCTGCAGGGCCTTGTTGTAGTCCGCGACGGCCAGGTCGTACTGGCCTTTGTCGTCATAGGCCAGACCTCTGTCGCTGTAAATGCTTGCGTCATTGGGGTCCAGCTGCAGGGCCCTGTTGTAGTCCGCGATGGCCGGGTCGTATTGGCTTTTGTAAAAATAGGCCAGCCCCCGTCCGCCGTAGGCTCCTGCATAGCCGGGGTTAAGCTGGATGGCCCTGTTGTAATCGGTTATGGCAAGGTCGTACTCGTCTTTGCTTTCATATGCGTCTCCCCGTCCGCCGTAGGCTTTCGCATAGCCGGGGTTAATCTGAATGGCCCTGGTGTAGTCGGGGATGGCCAGGTCGTATTCGCCCTTTAAGGCATAGGACACTCCACGGTTACAATAAGCCTTGGCGTCGTTTGGGTTAAGCTGGATGGCTGTATTGTAATCCTCAATGGCAAGGTCGTATTCACCTTTGTTCTGATGTGACGTGCCCCTGTTGTAATAGGCGGCTTCATAATTAGGCTCCAGCTCGATAGCCCTGGTGTCATCCGCGATGGCTATATCGTAATCGCCTTTTTCCTGGTAGGTTATGCCCAGATTGTAATAGGCCTTGGCGTCGTTGGGGTTAATCTGAATGGCCCTGTTGTAATCAGCGATGGCCATATCGCCCAGGCCTTTGTCGGCATAGGCGTTCCCGCGGTTCATGTAAGCGTCCGCAGAGCCTGGGTCCAGTTGAATGGCCCTGTTGTAATCGGCAATGGCGGTGTCGTACTGGCCCAGGTCCTCATAGGCTATCCCGCGGTTGGAGTACGCTATCGCCTCGTTTCTGCTGTCGTATCTCCCGGAATTTATCTCCGTGGTGCATGCCTCTATGGCCTGGTGATAATGGCCCTCGGACAGATAGTTGTCACACCAATCGGTGTCGGCGCGGGCCGTTGCTGACAGGACCGCCAGGGACAGGACGCTCACACATAACATTTTCCAGAAAAAAGACCTCATTACACTCATTCCTCCCGTTTTTTAGCTTTTTGTGTTTTTTTTATATCTTTTCGTTTTTAAAAGACCGGCATACTTTACTATTTTTGGAATGAAATTTGGAAACATGCCGGCAAACAAGGTGAAACGGCCTTCCGCGCAAGTTTTTTGGTTTTTAAAAAAATTCGGCTCTGTTTCAGTGGGGGGTACCCCCCACAAACTGAAATGGCCATGCGGGTCTTGGCCCGCGCATGAGATCTGGATGGGTTTTAAAAAATAAAATGGCCTGTGTGCACGCCCACAGGGTTCCCGGAAGACACCCGGAAAAATAAAAATGCAAAACCCGTGCAGAAGCGGTTTTTTCGGATCAGCTTACTCGATGAACCGCACTTTCATCTCCACCCGCTCACTGGGGTTGTCCGCCTGGTCCCTTGGCAGGTTTACGATCTCGTCCACCACCTCCATGCCGGACACCACTTCCCCGAACACCGTGTACTGGTTGTCCAGAAAGGGAACGTCGGCAACGGTTATGAAGAACTGGGATCCTGCGCTGTCCGGATTGCTCGAGCGCGCCATGGAGAGGGTGCCGCGCTTATGCGGCCTTGAGTTGAACTCCGCCTTGATGGTGTATCCCGGGCCGCCCATGCCATATGTCGAACGGTTTGGCCCCTTCGTGTTAGGGTCTCCGCCCTGTATCACAAAGCCCGGCACCACCCGGTGGAATATGGTCCCGTCGTAAAACCCTTTTTGGGCCAGGTCGATAAAGTTTTTTACATGGTTCGGTGCCACATCGGGGAAAAACCTGAGGGTGATGTCGCCCAGCCTGGTCTCTATTACGGCCTGTTGTTCCTGCATCTTTTTTATGTCCTCCCCAGAAAAGATTTTTTGATTTTTTGCTTGTCGCCAACAAATGCTCTCTCAAAATGAACAAAATGCCTGTGAGTCTCTGAAGCGCATTGAAAAAACCCCTTCCTAAAATGGGCTGCCAAGGGCAAAAAGGGGATTTTTTATTTTATCTGCGCAAGGATAAAAGATGCCATAAAAGATGCCCTGAGCGGGCGTAGAGTCCTCAGGCTTTTTTCGCGTGGGCCTCTATCTGGCTTTTTATCCAGTCCTCGAGGGGCCTGCTCAGCGGGAACATCCCAATTATGTCTTTTCCCCCGCTTTCGCGCACGGCGCCCCAGAGGAGCTCTTCCGGCGCGTCCGCCACCTGGGCGATGCTTTTTGACCTGAGGCTGAAGGTCTTCATCACCATGAGGGCCGGTTTGGGCATGTCTTCCATGTATTCCACGTAGAAGGAAAACCCCTGGGTCTCCTTTACGAGCGCCTCGTTTTCTGCGGAGTTCACGAACCTGGGCTTGAACAGCAGCTCCGGCGTGACGTCGAACCGGAGGTTTTCCCTGAAGGTCCTGTTTTTCCCTATCCTCGATATGCTTATGTCTACCATGGTGTCCCGTCCTGCGCGGGGGCTGTTCCTCTAAACATGGGGCCTATGCGTTGCCGGAGCTGCCCGACTCCTCTTTGTAGCGTTCTATGGCGGCCTGCTCCACTTCCTTAAGCATGGCGTCTTTTGCCTCTTCCAGGCGCGCAAGGGGAAGCCCCAGTTTTTTTGCAAGCTTGTCAAGCGCCATGCCTTCGCTGAAATGGAATTTTGCGATCAGCACCTTGAGGGCATCGTCCAGTATGGCCGCCCTCAGCTCCTCACCCGCGGCCTCTATAAGCCTTGCCGCCTTCTCGAAGGTCATCCCCTGCTCGACGCCGCTTTGGATGCGTTTTACGGATTCGCTGTAGATCCGGTCCTCTTCCGATTCCGGCAGTCCGTTGTACCAAGCATCTGTCATGATGATAAATAATAACATAGCCAGCTGCCGGATTTTTTGTTTGGGAAGCCGGACCAACCTGGCAACAAAAAACTTTCATAGCTTATTGCCGCAGGTAAGAAGTAAAATAAAACGAGTCCTCATTCTGGATAAAATCTTTGACAGGGAGAAAATGGTAACGGGATCCGGTCTTCCAGGCGGGGTGAGGCCCCCGGAATTAAAAAAGGGCGACATAACCCCGGCCCTCGTCATCTTCATATACTGCGCCTGTTATGCCGTTTTGAGGCTTCTTGTCTCCCCTGGGATGGAACTGGACGAGGCGGAGCAGTTTCTGAACGGCTCGGCTTTCCACCTGGGATATGCCCGCCAGGCCCCCCTTTACACGTGGATCGTCTGGCTGGTCTCGCTTTTTTCGGGCAGGGGCCTTGTCATGCTGGTGCTGATAAAGTACAGCATGCTTTTTGCCTTTTATCTTTCCTTCTACCTGCTGGCCAGGCATTTTCGCAACCCGCGCGAATCCCTGATTGCCACGGGTAGTCTCCTTCTTTTTCCCATATTCTCTTATGAGTGCAACCGCGACCTTAGCAACACGGTGCTGGTAGCGTTGATGGCGGTCGTGGCGTGCATATTTTTTCTGCGGATCCTGATGTCCCGCTCCGGGCGGGACTATATGCTTTTTGGCGTGGCCTGTGGCCTTGGAGTGCTTTCCAAGTATAATTTTGTGCTCTTTCTTCTGGCGGTGCTCCTGTATGGCGCGACAGCCGGGCAGGGCAGGCGCGCCCTGTCGGACAAAAAGATGTTCCTCTCCCTTCTGTGTTTCGCGGCCGTGATGCTGCCCCACCTCATGTGGCTCTCTCAAAACGGCTTCCCGTCCGTGTCCTACGCCTACAAACTGTCGCGCCTCTGGCTGCCCAGGCCGCGCCCCTTGCTGCGGTTTGTTGTGTCCGTCTACTCAGAGGTCATTCTTTTCCTGCTGGTCTTTCTGCTTTTCATGGGGAAGGACCTGTCTTTCCGCGGCGTTTTCCGGTCAAAATCTGACAATATCTTCTGGTCAAAAGGCAGCGGAGATGCCATCTCCCCGGCCGGAATGTTTCCGGTCCTTGCCCTGTATGGCCTCGCGCTGCCCCTTATAGGGATACTCGCTTTCGATCCCGGGCATTTTCAGGACCGCTGGCTCACGCCTGTATATTTCACGCTGCCTCTGGCGGGTTTTTCCATCCTGGAGCCGCGCGCTCCTCGCAGGCGGACCGCTTCCCTTGGATACCTGTGCCTGGCGATAGCGGTGCTCATTTTTCTGGCAAGGGCCATAGTGGGTTTTTTCCCGGACCTGACCGGGAAGGCGGAGCGCATCCACATCCCATATGCCTCGCTGTCCCGTCAGCTGGAGGCTGGGGCTAGGGAGGCCGGGATAGGCGGCCTTAAAGGCCTGCCGGTGCTGGCCCCGCCGGGCAACACCTATATTGCCGCAAACGTCCTTGCCGAAATGCCTGGCGCCAGATACGTAACTCTGGCAGACGTGTACCGGCGCCCGTGGGTCCTCAATGAAGGGGGGATACTTGTCTATGCCCATGGCAACAGCGTGCCCACGCGGTTTCTGGCGCTTTTCCCGGATGCCGAAAGAGAAGCCGTTTCGTCTCCGTATCTGCATACGGATGGGGACCGCGGCGGACTGCCGCCCTATAAGCTTGAGGCGCTTATCATTCCGCCCGGAGAAAGCAGGAAGGACGGATTTTCCCCATCACTTGCCTCAAAATAAAAAGGGCCCCTGAAAGGGCCCTTTTCCGGTCAAAAGATATTTTTATTTTTTCCCTTTACACCTTGAACGGATTGGCGTAGAAGACTATAAGGACAACGACGAGGGCGTAGATCGCAAGCGATTCTATCAGGGCCAGGCCGATGATGAGGGTCGTAAGTATCTTGCCCTGAGCGCCGGGGTTCCTGGCCACACCCTGGCAAGCGCCTCCAACTGCATGGCCCTCGCCGATACCGGTCCCCAGTGCGGCGATGCCTATGCCAACCTCGGCTCCCAGGACAGCCAAGGCGTAATAGTGTAGTTTCGCGTTGCCGGCGGTCGTGGATGCCGCGGCCGGCCCATTGGCCCCAAAGGCCAAAGGCGCTACCAGCAGAAGCATTACGCCCGCGAGAAAGAGCGCTGCAAAAAACTTTTTCATGAGAAGATTTTCCTCCTTTCTGAAAGATTGCTAAAAACCGCTAATGCGCCTCTTGGACGACGCCAGCTATATATACCGTGGCCAAGAGCGTAAAGACGAATGCCTGGACAAGGGATATCCCGAAGCCTAGGAAGAGTATCGCATCCGGCACCAGGAGCGGCAGCATCACGGCCAGTATCAGCAGCATCAGGTGCTTTGCGTACATGTTTCCAAAGAGCCTTACCGCAAGGGTCAGCGGCCTGGCCAGATGGCTTATCACCTCGGTGAAGAACATGAAGATCATGAGGGGCAGCGCGTATATGGCCTGTATAGGGCCAAGGAAATGCCTTATGTAGCGCAGCCCGTGCACCTTGAAACCCCAGATCTGATAAATAAAGAAGACGGGCACCGCCATGGAGGCCGTAACGTTGATGTTTGCCGTAGGCGAGGAGAACCCCGGTATCAGGCCGAAAAGGTTGCACAGCAGTATGTACATGAAGAGCGTGCATATCAGGGGGAAGAAAAAAGCCCCGTATTCATGCCCTATGTTGTCCTCGGAGAGCCTGAACATCGCCTCCATGACAGCCTCCATGAAGTTCTGCAGGCCCCTGGGGACAAGGGACATCGAAACCCTTACCGCTATGGCCGCAGCTATAAGGATCGCGGAGGCCAGAAACGCAAAAGACACGTAATGAGGCACGGCAGCCGGGTTTATGAACGGGTCTAAAAACGTTGCTTCATGCATCGGGGCCCTTAAAGCCTCCTTCAGGAGAAATTCGTTTTATGTTACTTTTGGTGACAGGTATTGTCAATGAATAGGCCCATAAATAATACAAATGAAAAAGGCCGGGCCCGGTCCCATCTCTGATCCAAAAAACTTATCTTCTGACGTTCGTGACGCCCTCAAGCTGCATGAGTTTTTGCGTGACCGCGTTCAGCTGGGCCCTGTCCCTGACCTCAAGCAGGAAGGATATCCTTGCCTTCTGCAGCTGGTTCGTGACGGCCTCCATGTGGTGGATGTTAATGTTCAGGGAAGAGATGGCCGCCGAGAGGTTGGCCACGATTCCCGGCTTGTCCACGGTGTCAACGACTATGCGGGCGTAATTCATTGCGCCCTCGCTTGATTTCCACTGCACGGAGATAAGTCTTTCCTCGTCCGCGGCCAGGGTGGGCAGGTTGGGGCAGCTCCTCCTGTGGATGCTCACCCCCTTGCCCCTGGTGATGAAGCCCACCAGGTTGTCCCCGGGGATGGGGTAACAGCATTTGGAGACGTGGTAGAGGATGTTGCTCATGCCGGTTATGGTTATCCCTTTTTCCTCCAGCTCCCTGGCCTGCTTTTCGGGCCTGGCCGCGGGCTCGTGCGGAGCGCTCTCCGGGGCGATCCTGTTTGCCGCCTGGTTGACCGGCAGCTTCCCGTAGCCCACGGCAACGAGCATGTCATCCACGCTCTGGAAGCCAAGGGCCTGGGCCGCCTCCGCCATATGCTCTCCCTTGGCCGGGGGCAGGTGAAGGCCCCTCTTGCGCATCTCCGTTTCAAGCAGCTTCGTGCCCAGTTCCAGGGACTCTTTCCTCTCCTCCGTCTTTATCCATTGCTTCACCCTGGCCTTTGCGCGTTCGGTCGCCACGAAGCCCAGCCAGTCGCGGGAGGGGACATGGCTCTGCTGGGTAAGTATCTCCACCGTGTCGCCGTTATTCAAGTGGTATTTGAGCGGCGCCATCCTGCCGTTCACCTTTGCCCCCACGCACCTGTGGCCCACCTCCGTGTGTATGCTGTAGGCGAAATCGACCGGCGTGGCCCCCATGGGCAGCTCCTTGATGTCGCCGTTCGGGGTGAAGACGTATATGGTGTCCGGCACCACCTCGGACTTCACTGCGTCCATGAACTCCTTGGGGGTCTGCCTGACATCCTGCAGCTCCTGGATGAAATTCCTGAGCCATGCGATGTACCTGTCGTCCTTCGGGTTGATGTGGCCCTTTTCCTTGTACCTCCAGTGGGCCGCGATGCCTTCCTCGGCCACCCTGTTCATCTCCTCGGTCCTTATCTGGAACTCCACGCGCTTTCCTTCGGGCCCTATCACGGTCGTGTGGAGGGACTGGTACATGTTGGACTTGGGCACGCCTATGTAGTCCTTGAACTTCCCCGCTATCGGCTTCCACAGGGAGTGCACGAGGCCCAGGATGGCGTAGCAGTCCGCCTTCGTGCGGGTGATGATCCTCAGGCCAAGCACATCGTATATCTGGTCAAAGGTCACCTTTTGCCTCTGCATCTTCTGGTAGATGCCGTAATAGTGCTTCACCCTGCCTTTAACGGCCGCGGGGATGCCCTCTTCAGAAAGCCTCCGTCCGATCATCTCTATCAGGCCTTTTATGTAGCCTTCCTGCTCCTCCTTGCGAGACGCGACCTTCTTCACCATGTCCTCATAAAGACTTGGCAGCAGATACTTGAAGGAGAGGTCTTCCAGCTCGACCCTCAGCCATCCGATACCCAGGCGGTTTGCCAGCGGCGCGTAGATCTCAAGCGTCTCCTGCGCTATGCGCACGCGCTTCGTCCGGGGAAGGTACTGCAGGGTGCGCATGTTGTGCAGCCTGTCGGCGAACTTTATCATTATGACCCTGATGTCCTCGGCCATGGAAAGGAGCATCCTTCTGAAGTTCTCGGCCTGCGCCTCCTCCTTGGACTGAAACTGTATCTTCCCGAGCTTTGTAACGGAGTCCACGAGGAACGCCAGCTCATAGCCGAACCGCTTCTGGAGGTCTTCCTTGATGATGGGCGTGTCTTCCAGGGTGTCATGCAGCAGGCCGGCCGCTATGCTCACCGTGTCCATCTTCATGTCAGCGAGGACGGAGGCAACGGCGAGGGGATGCTTTATGAAGGGCGAGCCCTCCTGGCGCTTCTGTTCGCCGTGGGCCTCAAATGAAAAGAAATAGGCCTTCCGTATGAACTCAAGGTCCGCTCCGGGGTTATAGGAGCGCACCTTCTCTATAAGGTCATCTATCCCCCTGATCTCTTTTTCCTCGGTTACTGCCATTAATAATATTATAGAATTTTTGGGCCGCTTTAAGCGGTTTTTCCGTTTTGCACGAGCGCAAGGGCGGCAAGCAGCGAATCGATATCATGCGCGCCGTGGGCCGCGCTCACCTGCAGCCTGAGCCTGGGTGTCCTTACCGTGGGCGGCCTTATGGCCGGGACGTAAAAGCCGGCGTCAAAAAGCCTGCGGGAGGCGCGGAGCGCTTCATCCACCCCGTTCAAGAGGACAGGGACGATAGGAGACCCGTCCGCCCCAGCCTTTCCGGGGAAACAGGGGCCCCCGGCCCCGGCAAGCCCTTCACGGACATGCCGTATGTTCCCCTGGAGCTTTTCGACAAGGGAAAGTCCCTCCGGGCTGCCCAGGACCTCAAGCGCGGCAAGCGAGGCCCCCGCCACGGAAGGCGGCAGCGCGGTGGAGAAGACAAACGTCCGTGCCGTGTTTTTAAGCCATTCGATAACGCCTTTCTCCGAGGCCACGAACGCGCCGTAGGAGCCAAGCGCCTTTGAGAAGGTGCACATCCGGATGATGGCCGGCCCGCCATTGCCGCTGTTTTCCCCACGGTCCAGTCCGAAATGCGCCAGGCCCCCCTTGCCTTTGCCCAAAACCCCGAAGGCGTGGGCGTCATCCACGTAGAGGTCCGCGCCGAAGCGGGCTGAAAGGTCCGTGATGGCGTCAAGCGGCGCGATGTCCCCGTCCATGCTGAAGACAGACTCGGTCACTATGAGCGCCCTTTTGCTTTTCGGCCTTTCCGCCCTGAGGAGCCCTTCAAGGTGCCCGGCATCGGCGTGGCGGAATATGACGGTCTTGGCCCTGCTTAACCGGCAGCCGTCTATTATGCTCGCATGGTTCAGCTCGTCGCTGAATATGACGCACTCCGGGCCGGCCAGCGCGGGGACCGCGCCTGTGTTGGCGTGGTAGCCGGAATTGAAAAGCAGTGCGGCCGCGGCCCCCGTGAAAGAGGCCGCCTTCTCTTCCAACTCCCTGTGGAGGACGGTGCCCCCCGAAAGGAGCCTGGCGGACCCCGCCCCGGCGCCGTGGTCTCCGGCCGCGCCGGCAGCCGCGAGGGCGAGCCCGCGGCTTGCCGAAAGCCCCAGGTAATCGTTGGAAGAGAAGTTGACGAGCTCCCTGCCGCCAACGCGGATGGTGGGCACCTGCCTGCCCGTCCTGTCCGCTACTTCCCTGAGTAGTCCTTTTTGCCGCAGCCCGTCAAGTTCTTTTTCGAACATTCATCGGTCCGCCCATCGGGGCGGCCTTTCTTCCTTTATTTATAATTTTTATTTAACCATATGTGCCTTGACAAGGTTTTTTTTCATTTGATAGTATCCTTATACTCGCTTTTGAATTTCCGAGGAGGCATTTCCAATGCTGCAGTTTTCACGTTGGTTTTTTGTCCTTATGCTCAACTTCCTTCTCCTAATCTGGATACTGAACCTCATTCTTTTCCGTCCGTTCGTAAAGGTGTTCAGGGAAAGACGCGAGAGGGCCAACGGGGACCTTGAGGCGGCAAAAGAGCTCGGCGCCAGGCGCGAGGAGGAGCTTGCCGCGATGAGAAAGGAGTTCGAGCTTGCCCGGACGAAGGGGAAGGAGCTCTTCGAGGGGCTAAGGGCCGAGGGGCTTGAAAAGCAGAAGCAGGTGCTTGCCCAGGCCCATGAGAATGCGCTTAAGCGCACTGAGAGGATAAAGGGAGAGCTGTCCGCCGAGACCGAAAGGGCAAGGCAGTCGCTCAGGGCCGAAGCGGAAAAGTTCTCGGATGGCATAGTCGAAAAGCTGGTAAAGGCATGAAATGATGCGGACCATCAAGACCTTCCTTGTTTTTGCCTTCCTGTTGCCTGCCTCCACGGCCTTTGCGGCAACGGCGCAGCACGCGGCGCCCGAGTGGCGGGGGTGGCTGTGGCAGATAATCAACTTTGCCATACTGGTGGGGGTGCTGGTGCTGGCCCTTAAGAACCCGATGAAAAACTATCTGAGGGCGCGCACGGAGGCGATACAAAAAGGGCTTGACGACGCGCGCCGGGCCAGGGAAGCTGCGGAGGCCGCCCTGAAGGAGATACGGGAGAGGCTCAGCCGGAAGGACGCCGAGATCGAGGCCATCCTCCGCACGGCAAAGCAGTCCGGAGAGGCGGAGCGCGAAGCGCTCATGAAAGAAGCGGAGCGCATGAGCCAGAACATCGCCGAGCATGCGGAAACGTACATATCGTTCGAGATCAAGAAGGCCAAAGACGCCATAAGGAAGGAAGCAGTAATCGTGGCGCTGGAGCTGGCGGAGAAAAAACTGCAGCAGAAGATGACGCCCGAGGAGCAGAACAAGCTCGTCGCAAACGCGGTGGCGCAGTTAGAGGCGAAGAGTTGAAAAAGAACGCGCGGCTCGAAAAGCAGTTTGCGAGGAAGTTTTTGAACCACGAGGGAAGGCAGAACGCCGGGGCCGTGGAGGAGATAAAGGCGGTGAGCGCGGTCATGCAGGAAAGCCCGGAGATAAGGGGGTTCCTGGAGGGGCCGCAGTTTTCCGCGGAGGAAAAAAAGAGACTGCTTGCGGAGCTGGCCAAAAAGCTGCCCCTTTCGGGCGGCACCCTTAAGTTCCTTGAACACCTGGCGGAGCTTGATGTGGCCTCCCTTGTCCCGGGAATCGCAAGGAGCGCGGAGCTGTTTTACATGGAATATGCGCGGCGCGTGAAAGCGGTGGTCGCCTCCGCCTCCGGCCTTGACGGGGCCTCGGCGCAGAGGCTCAAGGCCGCCCTGGAAAAGATAACCGGCCGGGAAGTGGAGATGGAACACGTGAGCGACCCATCCCTGATAGGCGGTGTCCGGGTGAAGATAGGGAGCATGATGTTTGACAGCAGCCTCCGGGGACAGTTGAGGTTATTAAAAGAAGAGCTGATAAAGGGGTGAGTTGAAAAATGGAGATCAATGTAGATGAGATAAGCCGCTATCTGAAGAGCCAGATAGCGGATTTCGAGAAGCGCGTCGATGTTAGCGAGGTGGGCTCCGTGGTGTCCATCGGCGACGGGATCGCGAAGATCTACGGGCTGGACAGGTGCATGGCCTCGGAGCTGCTTGAGTTTCCCAATGGCGTGTACGGCATGGCGCTCAACCTGGAGGAGGACGCCGTGGGCGCGGTCCTCTTCGGCGAGGACACCCTTGTGCGCGAAGGGGACGTCGTAAAGCGCACGGGCAGGATCATGCAGACGGCTGTCGGCCCGGCCCTCATAGGCAGGGTCGTAAACGCGATCGGGCAGCCCATAGACGGCAAGGGCCCGATAAACAGCCAGTTCACGCGGCTGATAGACGTGGTCGCCCCGGGCATCGTTGACAGGCAGCCGGTCCGTGAGCCGCTTCAGACGGGCGTCAAGGCCATTGACTCCATGATCCCGATAGGCAGGGGCCAGAGGGAGCTCATAATCGGGGACCGGCAGACCGGAAAGACGGCCATAGCCATTGACGCCATAATAAACCAGAAGGGCGGGGACGTGGTCTGCATCTACGTGGCCTGCGGACAGAAAAGGGCCAACGTGGCAAGGACGCAGCAGATACTGGAGGAGTACGGGGCGATGGAGCACACCATCATCGTGTCCGCGACCGCCAGCGAGCCCGCGCCGCTCCAGTTCATAGCCCCTTTTACCGGGTGCGCCATAGGGGAGTATTTCAGGGACAGCGGGAAGCACGCCCTCATAGTGTACGATGACTTGAGCAAGCAGGCGGCCGCATACAGGCAGCTTTCGCTCCTGCTCAGGCGCCCGCCGGGGCGTGAGGCGTACCCCGGAGACGTTTTCTATCTGCATTCGAGGCTTCTTGAAAGGGCCGCAAAGGTGTCCGCGGACCTGGGGGGCGGGTCGCTTACCGCGATCCCCATAATCGAGACCCAGGCGGGCGACGTTTCGGGCTACATACCCACGAACGTCATCTCCATTACGGACGGCCAGATATACCTGGAGCCGGAGCTCTTCTACGCGGGCGTGAGGCCGGCCGTCAACGTGGGGCTTTCGGTCAGCCGCGTGGGCGGCGCGGCCCAGACAAAGGCGATGAAGCAGGTGGCCGGAACGCTCAGGCTGGACCTGGCGCAGTTCAGGGAGCTTGCCGCCTTCGCGCAGTTCGGCTCCGACCTGGACAAGGCCACCCTTGCCCAGATCGAAAGGGGCAAGAGGATGGTGGAGGTCCTGAAGCAGGGCCAGTACGCCCCTTATCCGCTTGAAGAGCAGCTGGTAGTCCTCTTTGCCGGGACCAGCGGTTATGTGGACGACGTGGCCGTGGACTCCATAAAGAAGTTCGAGGAGGACCTGCTGCGGTATTTCAGGCAGAACAAGGCGGACCTTCTTGGCGAGCTCAGGGAGAAAAAGGCGATAGACGAAGACTTTAAGAAAAAGCTCACAGAGAGCGTTGACCAGTTCAAGCAGGGCTTCCTTTCGTAAAGATGGCGACGCTCAGGGACATAAGAAGAAGGATAAAGGCGGTCAAGAACACCAGCCAGATCACCAAGGCCATGAAGATGGTGGCCGCGGCGAAGCTCAGGAAGGCACAAGGCCGGATGCTCGAGCTGAGGCCTTACTCTGACAAGATATACGAGGTGCTCGGCAATCTCAGCCAGACCGCAAGCACGGACGGGCATCTGCTGCTCATGAGGCGGCCCAGGAAGACGGTCGAGCTGCTGGTGCTGACAAGCGACAGGGGGCTTTGCGGGGCCTTCAACTCCAACGTGCTCAAGGCCGTGGCCCGATTTGAAAGGGAGCTCAGGCAGGACGGCGTCCAGGTGAGCATGAGCGCGGTGGGCAGGAAGGCGCGCGACCATTACAAGCGCAGGGGCATACCGCTCCGGTTTGAGCTTGCGGGCATATCCGGGAAGGCGGACTTCAGCCACGCGAAGCAGATAGCCGCGAACATCACCAGCGGTTACAGCGGCGCGATGTTCGATGAGGTGTATCTTGTCTACAACGAGTTCAGGAGCGTGATAGCCCAACAGGTTAAGATGGTGAAGCTCCTGCCCTTTGAGCATGAGCAGACAGAGGCGGGAGAGGCCCCGGAGGAAAAAAGCCCGGTGAGCTACATCTTCGAGCCCTCCGCCGAAGGCCTTTACCTGACGCTGGTGCCAAAGGCCATAGAGATAAGGATTTTCCGGGCGCTCCTTGAATCGCAGACCTCCGAGGAGGCCTCCAGGATGACTGCGATGGAAAACGCCTCCAAAAACGCCGGAGAGATGATCCAGAGGCTCACGCTCGTTGCGAACAAGGTGAGGCAGGCGACCATCACCAGGGAGCTTATGGACATAGTGGGCGGCGTCGAGGCCCTCAAGGAATAGGTCAGAAAAATATCGAGTGAGAACGGACTGGAGGAAAAACTAGGATGGACCAGCAGAACGTGGGCAAAGTCAGCCAGGTCATCGGGGCCGTCGTGGACCTGGAGTTTGGCGAAAAGCTCCCTGAGATACTGAACGCGATAAAGGTCGAAGATCCCGGGGACCCCGAAAAGGGAGTGCCCGCCATAAGCCTTATCCTTGAAGTGGCGTCCCACCTTGGGGAAAACAAGGTGCGGACCATAGCGATGGGCACAACGGACGGCCTTGTGCGCGGCATGAGGGCGGTGGACACGGGTGCGCCCATATCCATACCGGTGGGCTCAGCCACGCTCGGCAGGATAATGAACGTCATTGGCGAACCATGCGACAACATGGGCCCGGTAAAGACCGGCGTGCGCTGGCCGATACACAGGGAAGCCCCCTCGTTTACGGAGCAGGAGCCCGTCGAGCAGTTGTTCGAGACCGGCGTCAAGGTCTTTGACCTGCTGGTGCCCTTCGTCAAGGGCGGCAAGATGGGCATGTTCGGGGGCGCGGGCGTGGGAAAGACCGTCGTCATCATGGAGATGATACACAACATAGCCATGAAGCATGGCGGCGTGTCCGTGTTCGCGGGCGTGGGCGAAAGGACCAGGGAGGGAAACGACCTGTACCTGGAGATGAAGGAGTCCGGCGTCCTAGAGAAGGTCGCCCTCATATACGGCCAGATGAACGAGCCCCCCGGGGCAAGGCTGCGGGTGGGGCTTTCGGCGCTCACCGCGGCAGAGTATTTCAGGGACGAGGGGCAGGACGTCCTCATATTCATCGACAACATATTCAGGTTCACGCTTGCCGGCGCTGAGGTCTCGGCCCTCCTGGGCAGGATGCCCTCTGCCGTCGGCTACCAGCCGAACCTGGCGACGGACATGGGCTCCCTGCAGGAGCGCATATCCACCACCAAAAAAGGCGCCATCACGTCCATGCAGGCCATTTACGTGCCCGCCGACGACCTTACCGACCCGGCCGTCGCCACCGCGTTCACCCACCTGGACGGCACGGTCGTCCTTTCCAGGCAGATAGCGGAGCTTGGCATCTATCCCGCCGTTGACCCGCTGGATTCCACATCCCGCATCCTTGACCCCAAGGTCATCGGAGAGGAGCATTACAAAGTGGCCCGGCAGGTGCAGATAATACTCCAGAGGTACAAGGAACTCCAGGACATCATAGCGATACTGGGCCTGGAGGAGCTCTCCGAGGACGACAAGCTCACGGTCTCCAGGGCCAGGAAGATCCAGAGGTTCCTCTCCCAGCCCTTCAGCGTGGCGGAGGTGTTCACCGGCAGGCCCGGCAAGTACGTAAAGCTGGCAGACACCATCAAGGGCTTCAAGGCCCTTGTCGAGGGCAAGTATGACGATGTGCCGGAGCAGGCCTTCTACATGGCAGGCGGCATCGAAGAAGTAGAGGAAAGGGCCGCAGCCATGGGCATAAAGAGGTAGCCCCGGATGGCCGAAAAATTCTATCTTGACATTGTGACCCCTCACGGCAAGCTCTTCAGCGGAGAAGTGGACGAGGTGGCCGCAAGCGGCGCGGTCGGCGATTTTGGCGTGCTGCCAGGCCATGCCCCCTTAATGGCCATCCTGAGGATAGGCGCCTTCATCGTAAAGACCGGCGGAAAGACGGAATACTACTTCGTGGGCAGCGGCTATGCCGAAGTGCTGAACGACAAGATGACCGTCCTTGCCGACAGCGCGGAAAGGGCCGAGGACATCGACGTCGAGAGGGCCATGGAGAAGAAAAAACGCCTGGAACTGCTCCTTGCCAAGAAGGAAAACATCGACTTTACGCGGGCGCAGGCCTCTCTTGAGAGGGCCATAGCCAGGATCCGCATCGCAAAGGAGTACGCGGGGAAATAGAGATCAGGACCCCCGCAGGAAGGACTTGAAAGGCCCCTTTGGGGCCTTTTTGTTTTCGGAATTCCAGGGCCTGTTTGAGATGGGTTCTAAAGGTAATCCGCCAGCACGCCGCTTGTCCTTCTCAGGCGCTCTGCCATGAGCCTTAGCATCCTTGTGAGGACCTTGAGGGCCAGCAGGGGCATCTCCGTGCTCATGCGTTCGAAATCCTTCCTCCGGAAAAGCAGGAACGTGGTGTCCTTTAATGCGACCGCGGAGGCAGACCTGGGCTCATCGTCAAAAAGCGAAAGCTCGCCTATCATCTGCCCCGGCCCAAGCATGGCTATGGGCTTGCTGCTGCCCTGCTCGTCCTCTTTTTCGATCCGCACCGTCCCCTCAAGTATCAGGCACATGAAAGACTCGACCGTCCCTTCCCTGAAAAGGACCGCCCCTTCGGGGACATGTTTGACACGCATGTATTTCACCGTCGCCTCTATCTGCTGCCAGTCGAAATCCTGCGCCCACTGGGTCTTGTCCAGCAGGTCGGCGCGCTCTTCAAACCCTATGTTCGCGCTCTCGAAGCACTCTTCGCCGGTCTTGGTGTTTTTGTCCGCTTCTTTTTTGCCTGCTTTTTCCATGCGCTATTTTAACAAATAGCGGCCCCTGCCGTTTTTTGTTTTTTGTTATTTTTTTGATTTGCCCGTTTGCGGAGCATACCCCCTTTAATGTATCATTCATTCATGCTGCAGCCATTTCTGACAACGGGTATAGGCAGCCTTCCGCATCAGGACGCCGAGGCGGCGGTGGAGCTTGTCCTGGGGACATTCGACATCCCGTTCTGGCCCCAGCTGCCAAAGCTCTCTTTCAGGGAGCAGATGATACCCCAGTACTCCGAGGGCCTGCCGTTCATCCGCGTCGATTCGGAGAAAAGGAGCGTATGGGTGAACAGGAGCGGCAGCGACGAGCTGGAGAGGTTTTATGAGTCCTGCAACGAGCAGACCCGGCTGGCCATCTCGGAGAATTTCGCCGAAGGGCTGCATGCGTTCCTGAGGATGACGAAGGGGAGGCGCTTCAAATGGCTCAAGGGCCACGTGACAGGCCCTCTTACCTTCACCCTGGGCCTGAACGACAGCCAGGGCAAGCCGGTCTATTACGACGAGGAGCTGAGGGAGGTCTACCTGATGGGGCTGCAGGCCAAGGCCCGCTGGCAGATAGACGCGCTTAAGGCGAAGGCCGACGAGGTGATCATATTCGTAGACGAGCCGATAGCGAGCGCGCTGGGCAGCACCACTTACATAACGGTGCAGCGCGAAGAGTCTCTGAGGCTCCTGAAGGCCATTACGGGCGCCATAAAGGAGCTTGGAGCGGTCCCGGGCATACATTGCTGCGGCAGGGCGGAATGGCCGCTCCTCATGGAATCTGGCGCGGGCATACTGAACTTTGACGCTTACGATTACGGCGACACGCTTGGCATTTACCGGGAGGAGACGGAGGAGTTCCTCAGGGGGGGCGGCATCCTGGCCTGGGGCATCGTGCCCACAACGGACGCCATAAACAGAGAGACGGATGAGTCGCTCTACGCCCTTTTCATGAAAAGGTTTGACAAGCTGGCCTCGCTCGTTCCGGCATCCCTCCTGAAAGAAAAGATGCTGCTTACGCCCTCCTGTGGCACCGGTTCCCTCTCGGAGGCCGAGGCCCTGAAGGTCTTCGAACTGCTGATAAGGCTCAAGGAAGCCCTGGCCTGAGGCCGTTTCGTTTCTTTTTTGGTCTGGGTTTGCCCCGCCGGGCAAATGTTTTTTATAATAAACCGGAATGAACAAGGTTCTCCCTTCTATCCTTAAGGTTCTTGGCAAGCATGAGGAAACGGTCATCGGCTCCCGCGAGATATCGAAGGAGCTCAAGCTGATGGGCGTAACCCTTTCTGAGCGTACCGTCCGGTACTATATGAAGCTGCTGGATGAAAGGGGCTTTACACGGGTCTATGGCAAAGAAGGCAGGAAGATAACCGAAAAGGGCAAGCAGGAGCTTTCGAAGGCCCTGGTTTCGGACAAGCTGGGCTTTGTCATAAGCCGCATAGACACCCTTTCCTACCTTACGGATTTTGACCTGAACACGATGAAGGGGAAGATCATCCTGAACGTCTCCTACATACCGGAGCGTCATTTCCACGAGGCCCTCAAGAAGATGAAGGCGGTCTTTATGTCCCCTTACTCCATGAGCGACAAGGTCGCGGTGGCGGCGGGAGGGCAGACACTGGGGGATGGCCTTGTGCCCGAAGGCATGATAGCGCTTGGCACCGTGTGCAGCGTGACCATAAACGGGATATTCCTTAAGTCGGGCATCCCGGTGGTCTCCCGGTTCGGGGGGCTGCTTGAGGTGGAGGACAGGAGGGCGAAGCGGTTCGTGTCGCTCATAAGCTATGAAGGCTCCTCCCTGGACCCTCTTGAGATATTCATAAAAAGCGGTATGACTGACGTGGCCGGCGCGGTGGGCACCGGCGAGGGGAAGGTGCTGGCCAGCTTCAGGGAGATACCGGCGGTATGCATCGAGAGGGCGCACAAGACCGCCGAGGGGCTCAGGGAGAACGGTATAGGGGGGATAATAAAGATAGGCCAGCCAAATAACGCGCTATTTGAGATACCTGTCGGCATGGACAGGGCGGGCATGGCAATAACCGGAGGGCTTAATCCCATGGCCGTCCTGGAGGAGATGGACATAAAGGCCCAGTCGAAGGCCATGTCCACCCTGTACGAATATTCGGCGCTGGTCCCGTTCAAGTCCCTCCTTTAAAAGGTCCACTTCTCCGGCATGACTTCCTTTAAAAAGGACCTTTCAAAGTTTTTTGCTTTTTTGACGGCCACCGGCGAGGACCTCAGGGTTTTTTTGTAAGCTCCCGGGCCTTTGTGTAGTCTGAGAGGGCTTTTTGTTTTTCGCCTTTTTTTTCATGGCAGAGGCCGCGTATCCTGTAGGCGGAAGCGTCCAGCGGATTGAGCTTCAGGGCCATGTCCAGGTCGGAGATGGCCTGGTCATATTCCCCCTTCCTTTCATGGGTAAGCCCCCGGCCCTTGTATGCGCCGGCATCCCCGGGGATGCCGGC